>NZ_SPGT01000001.1:0-162105 GCF_005845155.1 Clostridium sp. BSD2780061688st1 H5
TACCATGTGCAGGGAACGTACCGCTTAACTTTAGAGTTGATAAGTAGGGGATTTTTCTTGATAAAAACCGGAAGGATCATTGAAATGTTGATAACTACAATAGAAAAGCCCCGGGGTAAACCGGGGACTTTGTCTACAGTCTGAGGATCCGTCAAGCAGACGGATCCTCTCCCTTTATCTTCTTTTTTCTGATGTCTTATGTCCAAACCGTCGGGTCGTCAATCAAATCACTCTAAATATGTATGATTCCTCTCGTCCTATTTGCTCAGAGCGCTCTTTCCAAAGATCTTCTTATACTGAGAAACAAGGTAGAGCATCATCAGGATCGCGATGACTGCTGCCGCGAGAAGAAGTCCCATCATTGTGTATACAGCGGCTGCCTCTCCGATGGAGGTTGTCATGGCTGACACGATGTAGGGCAGGAAACAGCTTGCAAGTCCCATCCATGTGTAGTAGATACCAGTGTTCCTTCCCTTCGGTCCCGGGCACATCTCCTGGCGGATGCCAAGACCTGTCTGGAGAGCTCCGCCTGCCGCGAAGAAGCCCAAAAGAGCGATGGCCACGTAGATCACTGCCACGTTGCTCACAAGAAGAACGATGGCCAGAGCCACTGCTGTAAAGATGGAGTCGATCAGGACTACCTTCAGCGGGTTCCACTGCAGCTTGCCCATCATGACTGCCCAGAATACAACGGCGATGACAGAACCAACTGTGTAGATGGATGTCATACCTGCCGCCTGGGCCTCTGTCAGGCCGCAGTTGCTCATTCCAAAGGCCTTTGTGTACTGCTGCGCACCGTACATGATGAACATGCAGACAAAGCCGTAGAACATAGTGAAGAAGTTTACAAGCCCGCTTGGCTTTACAAGCATTTTGGCCTTGGCAGCCTCGATCTCAGCCTGAGCTGCGTTCTCTGTCTTTCCGTCTGCTGTCTTTACAGTCTCTTTCATCTGATCATCGTATGCAAACGGTGCGATCACTGCAAGCACAACCGCGATGATGGACATAACAAGCGGAATCCAGATGTTGATGTGCCAGCTGCCTGCTGCTGAGAACTGCACAGCCAGCAGCGGGTAAATGATACCTGACAGGGATACGAAGAATTTGATGCCGATCAGGGCACTTCCCGCATACCTCTGTTTTACGGACTCCTGTGCTGCCGGATAGAGGGATGCATCCCAGAAGCCGGATGTGGCTGCTCCTGACAGGAACGCGCAAACACATGCGATGGGGAAGCTTGCTGTGAACAGAAGTCCCGCAAAGCAGATGATGTAAAGCACGCCGCCTGCAACGGCCATTTTCTTACGTCCGATGCGGTCGGAGAACTCTCCGCCCAGCCATACAGTCAGCATTTTACCAAAGCCGGTGGCTGTGATCGCAAGGGATACGGCCGCCGCGCCTTCCACCGCGTCCGTGTACCCCCACTGGGTGTAGAAGTTTACCTGGTTCTGTGACAGGATGATGGCCTGGATACCATGTGTAAAGTAAGCCATGTACACCATTGCCAGTGATAAGATATACTTTTTCGCCTTCACTTCTCTTACTCCTTTTCTTGTTGAAACTATATTATTTTGCCTGCTCTGCCTGGAACCTGTTGTACTCGTCCAGCGGCATCTTCTTTCCTACAAAAAGCTCGTAGTTTACAACGCCCTGCTGCTGCAGCATGCCCACGCCGCCGACAGCCTTGCAGCCTGCCGCCTCTGCCTCCAGGATCATCTTTGTCTTCTCCGGGTTGTAGACAGTGTCAGCTACCACAAGATCCTTGCGGAACAGGGACTTGTCGATGAGTGTCACATCATCGTGGGGCTTCATGCCCATGATGGTGGCATTGACCACGATGTCGCAGCCCTTGACAGCCTCGGCCAGCTTCTCCTTGTCGTCCAGGTCATCTACTGTGACAACGCATTCCGGGCACTTCTCGGCCAGCTTGGCCTTTGTGCTCTCAGCTCTCGCATAGAAGTCGTCCTTGATGTTGAAGATATGTACTTCCTTTGCCCCCTCCAGCGCAAACTGTACCTGGATGGCTGTGGCAGCGCCGCCTGCTCCCAGAACAACAGCCTTTTTGCCTTTCACGTCAAAGCCGTGAAGGGCCAGGTTGTTCACAAAGCCGATGCCGTCTGTGATGTGTCCTGTGATGACGCCGTCGTCATTGACAAAGGTGTTGCAGGCTCCGATGATCTCCGCGGCCGGTGACAGCTTGTCCACCAGCTCCGCCGCGATGTTCTTGCATGGCATAGTAAAGTTTCCGCCACGCATCTTGAAAAGGCGGATGGCCTCAAACACCTTGGGCATCTGCTCAACTGTCACATCAAATGCCATGTAAGCGTAGTCCAGTCCGTCGTGCTGAAAGCTGAAGTTGTACATTGCCGGGGATCCTGAATGTCCCACCGGGCTTCCGAATAATGCCATCAGCCCCGTATGTCCAGAAATTCTTTTTTCCATGATCTTTTCCTCCTCAATCATTTTCGCGCCGCGCGCCTGTTTTTTGTCGCGCTTAGATCTGAATTGCAGCCGCATAGGCCTCTCTTGTGGCGTCCAGAGCTCTCCTTGCCCTTGTGGCGTCACCGATCACATAGACCTCCTGTCCAAGCTCCTCAAGCTGCTCGGCAAAAGGATTGTAGTTTCTGAAGCCCATGGAAAGGACAACAGAGTCAAAGCCTCTCACCTCGTGCTGTGTGCCGTCCGGAGACTCGTAAGCCACGCCGTCCTCGTAGAACTTGCACACCTTCGCGTTTGTGATCTGCTTGATGCCGTAGTTCTTGAAGTCCTCCATGAGGAATACTCTGTGCTCGTGGATCACGTCAGCGCCCACTGTGTCGCGGAATTCGATGACTGTCACATCATGCTCCTGCTCGCCTAAGAAGGCAGCTGTCTCGCAGCCTACCATGCCGCCGCCCACAACGAGGACTTTCTTGCCGGCAGCTCTCTTGCCGTCCAGAAGGTCGGAGCCGTGGATGATAGCCGGGTTGTCGATTCCCTCGATGGGAAGGATCAGTGTGCGGGATCCTGTTGCCACGATCACTGCGTCCGGCTTCTCGGCCTTCACAAAGTCAAGGTCAACGGTTGTATTCTTGTGGATCTTTACGCCTGTCTTCTCACATCTTACGATGTAGCTGCGGATCATGTTTGTGATATCGCCTTTTCCCGGCGGGTAAGCGGCCAGTCTCATATTTCCGCCAAGCTTGTCAGAGCTCTCATAGAGGGATACATCGTGTCCTCTCTGGGCTGCGATAAATGCCGCGCACATGCCGGCCACACCGCCTCCGATTACCATGACCTTCTTGGATTTTTCTGCCTTTTTCAGGCCCTCTGCCTCGTGTCCCAGGAAGGGGTTCACCAGACAGCAGATCGGCTCGCCCTTGTACATGTTTGCCACACATCCCTGGAGACATGCGATACAGGGGAACATATCCTCCAGATCATCGTTCATAGCCTTCTCCGGCATGTGGGGATCTGCCAGTGACTGACGGCCAAATGCCACCAGATCCGCGCGTCCCTCTCTCACCATCAGCTCCGCAAAGTATGGCTCTGTGTAGCGGCCTACTGTGATGACCGGGATGGATACGGCCTTCTTGATCTCTGTTACAAGGTCAGCGGAAAATCCAGCGTGTACAGCTGTGGGCGCCCACATATACTCATCCTTGATGTGAACGGCACGGGATACGTGAAGTCCCTCCACGCCGCAGTCCTCAAGGTATGCTGCGATTGCCGCGCTGTCGTGCACGTCATCTCCGCCCTCAACCTCGTCAGAGCTGTTGATACGCGCCAGAATGGCAACCTTTCCGCCCACTCTCTTCTTTACTTCCTCTACGATCAGGCGGGGGAAGCGCATTCTGTTCTCGAAATTGCCGCCGAACTCGTCGGTACGCTTGTTGGTTCTCGGTGAAATGAAGGAGTTTACCAGATAGCCGTGAGCCATGTGGATCTCAACGGCGTCAGCTCCGCCCTTCATGGCGCGCTCAGCCGCGTCACCGTATCCCTTTACAAGCTCATACACCTTCTCTGTGGGCACCTCTACCGGTGTGTCCTTTCCATATACAGAGGGGATGGCGGAAGCTGCCTCGATGGGAGCGCCTGCGTTTACCGCATTTCCCTCCGGGCCTGCGTTCTGCAGCTGGATGGAAACCTTTGCCCCCTCAGCGTGACAGGCATCTGTGATCTTCTTTAAGCTCTCGATGCTGTTGTCATCGTAGAGACAGGGCTTTCTCGGGCCGCCCTTTGCGTTGTTGTGCACAACTGTGGCCTCAATGGTGATCAGGCCGAACTGTCCCTTTGCCCTCTCTGAGTAGTAAGCTACGGACTGGTCACTCCAGGTTCCGTCTGTGTTGGCGAAGTTGTTGCCCATGGGCGGAACAACGAAACGGTTTTTTACTGTCATAGGCCCGATCTGGATCGGGGAGAACATTGTCTTAAATTTCATATCTTTTTCCTCACTCTCAGCCATTCATATTTTCACTTTGCGGTTTTCTGACAGGTTCTTGTCAATCCTGTCTTATTTTTAACACTTTTTGGCTGCGCACATCGGACTTACCTTTCCGATTGCACGTAACCTCGATATTTTACCACACAAGTCAAAAAGATAAGTCCGAATGTCCGCGTTAGAAAATTTACTCTCTATTAATCTTCAACCATTTCCGGCCATGCCTCTTTTAACACCTTCTCTGTGTTCTCATATGTATAGGCAGCGGCCTCCTTCAGCCCTCTTGACAGGATCTCGTCGGAGATAACCTCCACGCCGATCACCTTCGGGTCTACTCCGGCATCCTTGATCATCTTCACAAATCCTGCCGTGTCCTTTGCGCCTGTTCCGGGAGCCAGACGGTCGTGCATGGACTCGTCTCTTAAGATGGATTTTGCATACGGTCTGTCGTAAGCGTCGTTGATCTGGATGGAGATTACTTTCTTTGCCATCTCCTCTGTCAGGATGTCGTATGGCTGGTCTGCTCTTACCCAGTGCCATGTATCCAGGATCATGTAAGCGTTCTCAGCGCCGGAAGCCTTCACAACATCCCATGCCTTCTTCAGATCCGGGATTCCGCTGTAGGGCATTGGCTCAACGCCGATGATTCTCTTGCCGGCTCTCTGGCAGAGCTCTTTTAACTTCTGTGCTGTGTGCTCTACGGAATATGTCTCCATCAGTCCGCAGTTGATGTGGTTCACACCGAACAGATCGCACATGTGGAAGCAGATCTGCTCTTTGTACTTCTGCTCGTAGGATCGGTTGTCCTCTGCCCACATTGTGATGTACTCGACCTCAGTTACCTTCATTCCATGCTTGTCAAGAATTGCCAGGATGTCCTCATCATGCAGCCCTTCTGCGAGCGCGTCCACATATGTCTCTGCGCGGAGGCCGATGCCCTCGTATCCCGCCTCTTTTGAAGCGATAACGCGGTCTTCAAATTTGCACTGGTCACCTAATGTCCATGAGCTGACTGTGATTGGATTTTTCTTTGACATAGTTTTTTCTCCTTCCGTTGTTAAAATTGAACACTTCACTTACTTTTTCCAGGTTCAATCTTGTGATATTTACTATGCCCTTATTATATTCTATTGTTAAAATAAAAACAAATTCATAATGTAATACGAATTCATAGAAAACATTTATAGTTTATGATAAAATATATCCAATACGTACATACACAGGAGGAACCCTGATGAACCTATATCATTTGCGGTATTTTGTAACACTTGCTCATCTGGAGCACTATACAAAGGCGGCGGAGCTTCTGTCCATCACTCAGCCAAGCCTCAGCCACGCCATCTCGTCCCTGGAGAACGAGCTGGGAGTTAAGCTGTTTGAAAAGGAGGGGCGCAATGTGGTCCTGACCAAGTGCGGCCGGGCCTTTCTGGAGGATGTGGAGCAGTCCTTAAGTATTTTGGACTCCAGCGTGAACAAGCTCCAGATGACAGGCAGCGGCGAGGGGCAGATCGACATAGCCGTGCTGCGCACGCTGAGCACCCAGCTTGTGCCCGGCCTTGTGCGGAACTACATAAAGGAACACCCGAAGCAGAACATTGATTTCCGCTTTCACAACTCCACCGGTCTTACGCCGGACATGATCGAGGGGCTGAAAAGCCGGAAATACGACATCGCTTTCTGCTCCAAGATGGAGAACGAACCCTCCATTGAATTCGTCCCCGTAGCCAGGCAGGAGCTGGTGCTGATCGTACCCAACGGCCATCCGCTGTGCAGCCGGGACGAGATCGACCTGGCAGACACACTGCCCTACCCGCACATCGGCTTTTCCAGGCGCAGCGGCCTGCGCCCCATCATTGACAAGCTGTTCAAGGAGTGCAAGGGACATCCGCAGTATGTCTACGAAGTGGAGGAGGATCAGGCCGTGGCGGGCCTTGTGTCCGCCGGCTTCGGCATCGCCGTGGTGCCCCACATGGCTCTCCTCTCCTACATGCCTGTCCAGATCATCCGCATCGCCAATCCCACCTGGGAGCGGATTTTCTACATGTGCAGCCTGAAGGACGTGTACCAGGCGCCGGCCATCAACGACTTCAAGGCATTTGTCAAGCGCCACGCGGTGGTGTAGTGAAACGATTAAACGGGGACGTAATACTTTTCAAAAGTGTTACGTCTCATTTTAAGTTAACTGGTGTATAATTGTGTTAACTCGCAATTATATTGTCGCATATTTCTTCTCACACACCGAAATTAATCTGTCAAAAAAAGCGAGGGTCTCTTCCGCAAAATGCGGGAAAACCCTCGCTTTTTCTGTTTTAGCTGTCAAGTGCTGTATAGATTCTGTCCAATCTGTGATACACAATTACGCACCAGTTGGTTTAATTCCAGACGTAACACTTTTGAAAAGTATTACGTCTCCAATTACGTCGCTAGCTCCACGGCTTCGCGTTGTGCTCTGCCTTACCCTTGCGCATCATCAGGTCGTAGACCGCCTCCTTCGCGTTTTTTCCCTCGAAGAGAATGGCATTGACCTGCTCGATGATAGGAAGATCCACGCCGTACTTCTTTCCCAGAGCCACAGCGGCTTTTGTGGAGTAGACACCCTCCACCACCATCTTCACCTCGTCCATGGCCTCCTGCATGGTCTTGCCCTGTCCCATCAGGTAACCCGCCTTCCGATTCCGGCTGTGGACACTGGCACAGGTCACGATCAGATCGCCGATGCCGGTCAGCCCCATAAAGCTCTCCAGGGCTCCGCCCATCTTCACGCCCAGCCGCGCAATCTCGTGAATGCCTCTTGTAATGAGGGCTGCCTTTGTGTTGTCCCCGTAGCCCAGGCCGTCGGCCATTCCAGCCGCCAGAGCGATGACATTTTTCAGGGAGCCGCCCAGCTCAATGCCCAAAATGTCCGGGCTTGTGTACACACGGAACACCTCGTTCATGAACATCTTCTGGAGGTACTCGGCTGTCTCCTTCGTCTTTGCGCCCACTACCACGCTTGTGGGGATCATCCGTCCCACCTCCTCCGCGTGGCTGGGTCCGGAGAGGACCGCCACGTTGGCCTGGGGGATCTCCTCCTCGATCTGCTCGGAGAGGGTCATGAGCGTGGACTCCTCAATGCCCTTTGCCACATTTACGAGAAGTTGTCCTTCCTTAATAAAGGGACACATGTTCCTGGCCGTACTCCTCGTAAAGGTAGAGGGCACTGCCAGGACAACGAAATCCTTGTCCGTCACGGTCTTCTCCATGTCTGTGGTAAATTCCATATCCTCCGGGATCTTCACGCCCGGGAGCTTGCTCTTGTGCTCTCTCTCCCGGGAGAGCATCTCCACCTCCTCCGCATTGATAGACCAGACAGTCACCTCATGTCCGTTCTTGTGGAGGAGAAGCGAGAGGGCTGTCCCCCAGCTTCCAGCTCCCATAATCCCAACTTTTGCCATAATCTTCCTCCTTCCCGGCCTGCCCGCCCATCCCGGCGGGGACAGAGCCGTATGATCTCTTTATAATGACGGCTCACTGGACCGTTACTATCCGCTCCTTATGATTTGCTCTTTCCCACGCTCAGCTTGTTCTCTGTCCCGTTCATCAGCCGGCCGATATTGGCCCTGTGCTTGTAAAAGGCAGAGACAACCACAAGCGCAGCCAGCACATACATCTCCACAAGATGGCTTCCATCCACATGAAATCCGCCCATCTGTCCGTACACCACCACGCAGATAAAATATGTAACCACAACCACAAGGGAACCCACAGACACATACTTTGTGGCTGCCACGCTGGCAAGAAATACAGCCAGGCAGATCAGCATGATCCAGATATTCCAGGTGGTGATGATAATGCCGGCCGTGACCGCAATGCCCTTGCCGCCTTTAAACTTCATATAGAAAGGATAATTGTGTCCCAAGATGGCTCCAAGGCCCGCGTACTGGGACAGCACCGGCATAATGTCGCCGTATGTGTCCCCGAAGATCAGTCGGACCACAAGAACCGCGAACACGCACTTGAGACAGTCCCCCAGGAGGGTGATGACTCCCGCCTTCCATCCCATAGTCCGCAGGGCGTTGGTTGTCCCCGCGTTTCCGCTGCCCTTTGTCCGTATATCAATATGCTGTGTCTTTCCGTACAGATATCCGGTCTGGATCAGCCCAAAGGCATATCCAATGACCAGACAAATGACTCGTTCTATCATGATTACTGCTCCTTCTCCTTCCGCTGGCGGATAAAGAATTTAAGAGACGTCCCCTTAAATCCAAAGGCCTCCCGGATTTTATTTTCCAGATACCTGGTGTATGAAAAATGCATCAGCTCCTTGTCATTGACAAAGATGACAAAGGTGGGGGGCTTCACCGCCACCTGGGTAATATAGAAGAGCTTCAGCCTCTTTCCCTTGTCCGAGGGGGGCTGCTGCATGGCCACAGCCTCCATCATGATCTCGTTGAGGACTCCCGTGGCCACCCGGAGGTTCTGGTTCTGGATCACCATGTCGATCTTCTCAAACAGCTTCGGAAGCCTCTGCCCGCTCTTGGCTGACACGTACATGATCTCCGCGTAGGGCATAAAGGAGAGAACCTGGCGCACCTTGTTCTCATACTCACGCATAGTCTTGTCATTTTTCTCAATGGCATCCCACTTGTTCACCACAATGATGATACCCTTGCCTCTCTCGTGGGCAATGCCCGCGATCTTGGCATCCTGCTCCGTGACTCCCTCTGTGGCGTCGATGACCACCAGGACCACGTCCGCCCGCTCCACAGCTGTCACGGTGCGGATGATACTGTACCGCTCCAGCTCCTCCTTGATCTTGTTCTTCCGGCGAAGTCCCGCTGTGTCGATAAACACATACTCCTTCCCGTCGTGGACCACCTCCGTGTCAATGGCGTCCCTGGTAGTGCCGGCGATATCCGACACGATCACTCTCTGCTCTCCAAGGAGCTTGTTGATGATGGAAGATTTCCCCACATTGGGCTTCCCGACGATGGCCACCCTGGGCCGCTCGTCCTCCTCCTCTTCCCCTGCATGCTCCGGGAAATGGGCGATCAGGGCGTCCAGCATATCTCCCAGCCCCAGCCTGGAGGAGGCGGAGATGGGAACCGGATCCCCGATGCCAAGATTGTAGAACTCATAGACATCAGGCATGAATTTGTCAAAATTGTCCACTTTGTTCACCACAAGCACAATCGGCTTTCCGGATCTGCGCAGCATGTCCGCCACCTTGGCGTCCGCGTCCTGCAGCCCCTGCCGCACATCCGTGAGAAAGATGATGACATCCGCCGTGTCTATGGCGATCTGCGCCTGCTCCCGCATCTGGGAGAGGATAATATCCTTGCTCTCCGGCTCAATTCCCCCTGTGTCGATCAGCGTAAATTCCCGGTCAAGCCATGACACATCCGCGTAAATCCGGTCCCGGGTCACGCCCGGCGTGTCCTTTACGATGGAGATCTTCTCACCGGCCAGCACGTTAAATAGAGTGGATTTTCCCACATTTGGCCGCCCCACGACGGCCACCACTGGTTTGCTCATATTGCTCTCCTTTTCCTGCTATTTCTTATCTGCTCCCCGGCCGCCGGGCGGCCGGTTTTCTTATCGTTGTCTCAGCACGGCATCAATAAAATCCTGCCCGCTTGATTTTACAATATCTATCTCGGATTGTAAAGCATCTTTCAGCTCCTCAAGGGTCATGTCATCCAGGAAAACCTCCTCCTGGCTGCGGAACATATTGCAGGGCAGAAGCAGTGCCTTCCCCAGTCTCTTCCCCGCCAGCTGCTCCTTCAGATCCTGCCCCGTGATAAGCCCTGCCACTGTGATCCTCTCCCCGAAAAACCGGTTCTCGATCTGGTAGGTGTGGACCACTGTCCCGGGATACCTGCTCTGGAGCTTCTGTGCCATACCGCAAATAAGAGGGTAGGCCAGCTTGCCCGTGGCCACGGACACTTCCCTGGGAAGGTCATCTCCTGGCAGCCTCTCAAAGGCCTCCTGAAACTCGTTTTCCAGAAGCCGCATCATCCCCACGCCGTTTTCCAGCTGCAGGTAACCGTCATACCGCTCCTCCGGGGGCATGTCCTCTCCGGCCAAAAGATACCACTCATCTCCCGCATGGATAAAATGTGTGCCCCACCTTTCGTACAGCTCATCCTGCCAGCGGCGGATCACCGCCAGCACCTGCCTGGCGTCCTCGGGGGTGAAGGGCTCTAAGGGAAAGAGTCCCTCCCTGTACTTTGTAAGGCCCACCGGCACCACGGACACACTCTGCAGATAGGGCAGGTAGCCGGCCAGATCCCGGATGGTCCTCTCCAGCTCCTCCCCGTCGTTGATGCCCCGGCAGAGGACGATCTGGCCGTTCATCTCGATCCCCGCCTCATACAGCCTGTCCACCTTCTTCAGCGCCTCCCCGGCAAACCGGTTGTGGAGCATCTGACAGCGGAGCTCCGGATTGGTCGTGTGGAAAGAAATGTTGATGGGCTCCAGGTGATACCGGATGATCCTGTCAATATCGTGGTCGCTCATATTGGTCAGAGTCACATAGTTTCCCTGCAGGAAGGAGAGTCTGGAATCATCATCCTTGAAGTAGAGGGTATCTCTCATTCCCTCCGGCATCTGGTCGATAAAGCAGAAAATACATTTGTTCCTGCAGGAGCGGTACTCATCCATGAGCCCCTGCTCGAACTCGATGCCCAGATCCTCCTCATAGTCCTTCTCGATCTCCAGCTCCCACTCCTCGCCGTCCGGCTTCTCTATGGTGAGCACAAGCTCCTCGTCATTGACGAAAAAGTGATAGTCAAAGACATCCTCCACCTCCTGACCGTTGATGGACACAAGGATGTCCCCCTTCTCTATGCCCAGCTCATCTGCTATGCTGCCGGGCTCTATGCTCTTGATAACATGTCTGTGTGCCATATACAATACCTCTGCAATTTCTGATCTAATAAAGTATAACATATTTTGACCGATTAGTTGACCATTTTACCATAAAAGTGCTATAAATAATAGAGGAAAAATATATATGACTGGAGGAACCTATGTCAGATTTAAAAGTACTTGAGCATGCCTTGCCTGTAGCTCCCTTAAAGATCGCGGCTCTCGAGAGCTGCACGGAGCTGGGCCAAAAGGTAAATGACTATATCGTCCAATTCCGGAAGGACACCTCAAAGGAGACGCTCAGCTCTCCCGTCTTTTCTTCCTATCAGATGGACAACTATCTCATCGAGTGCCGCTGCCCCCGTTTTGGGAGCGGAGAGGCAAAGGGTACCATCAGGGAGACGGTCCGGGGCAAGGATCTCTTTGTAATGGTGGATGTGTGCAACTACAGCCTGACCTACTCTGTAAACGGCCATCTGAACCACATGTCACCGGATGACCACTATCAGGATCTGAAGCGCATCATCTCAGCCGCCAACGGGAAGGCACACAGGGTCAATGTGCTGATGCCCTTCTTATATGAAAGCCGCCAGCACAAGCGCACCAAGCGGGAGTCCCTGGACTGCGCCATGGCCCTGCGGGAGCTGGTGGACATGGGCGTGTCCAACATCATGACCTTTGACGCCCACGATCCCCGGGTGCAGAACGCCATCCCTCTCATCGGATTTGACAACTTCAATCCCCCCTACCAGTTCATGAAGGCGCTGCTCCGCGCAGAACCAGAACTGAAGGTGGACAAGGAGCACCTGATGATCGTCAGCCCGGACGAGGGAGCCATGCACAGGGCTGTCTACTTCTCCAACGTACTCGGAGTGGAGATGGGCATGTTCTACAAACGGCGGGATTACTCTACCATCGTGAACGGCAAAAATCCCATTGTGGCCCACGAATTCCTTGGCTCCGACGTCAGGGGCAAGGATCTCATCGTCGTGGATGACATGATCTCCTCCGGCGAGAGCATGCTGGACGTGGCAAAGCAGCTGAAGGACAGAGGGGCTGCCAGAGTCTTCGTCTGCACCACCTTCGGCCTTTTCACCAACGGTATGGAGATCTTCGACGACTACTACAACAAGGGCTACATCGACCGCCTGATCACCACCAACCTGACCTATCTGCCGCCCGAGACACTGAACAAGCCATATTTCGTCGTGGCGGACATGAGTAAATTCATCGCGCTGATCATCGATTCCATGAACCACGACATCTCCATCGGAGCTGTCCTGGATCCCACAAAGAGGATCCACGCGCTGATGGAAAAGCATAAAAAGAAGCTGGCTGAAAAAAAATAAATGTGCCAGCCCGCAAAAAGCTCCCGGCTGCGAACGGATCCTGTTCACAGCCGGGAGCTTTTATTCGCTTTTTTCACTTTTACTCCTGTGCCGGCGCAAGCCTTTCACGCACAGCCTCGTAGGCCCTGTCAAAATCCGGGTCCTCTTTTCCTGTGCTCCTTGCAATCTCGTGTCTTTCCCCGCTTCTGTCCGTGAGGAACAGGGCTTTCTCCCCGCCTCTTCCGAGTCCCACCTCCACCTTATCCATGTCACTCAGGCGGTAGATAAAGACATCCGACCGGAAAGAGAGGACAAACTCTCTCGTCACCAGCAGGCGAAAGGCAGGTATTTCCACCGCGTCAGGCGCGATCAGCTGATTAAAAAAATCCGCCTTGTCCTCAATCCCTGACAGCTTTGCGCCAAGGGCCCGCTGGTTTCTCACGTTCAGCACGGCCAGCAGGACTCCGGCCACAGCCAGAACCGCCCCGATGACCGGGCTGTTGAAGACAGCGATAAGGGCTGCCGCCAGAAGACTGATCCAGATGATCATCCCCGTCCGCAGACTCCTGGCCCTCTCCTCTATAAAATCATAATACTTCTGCTCTCCCGCAGTCTGTATTGCCATCCTGTAAGCCTCCGTATCCTTGTTCTTCTGTACAGTGCGGGTACGGTCTAGCGGATCCGCTCCGGAAATCCCACTTTCTTCTGCACCTTGCGCAGCGTCTTATTGGCGTAGTAGCCGGCCTTCTCCGCATTTTCCTTGATAATACCGTCAATGTATGCCTTGTCCTTTGTGAGTCTTGCGGCCTCCTCCTGGAGAGGCTTCAGAACAGAGACAACAGACTCGCCCACAGCCATCTTGAAATCGCCGTAGCCCTTTCCGTCAAATTCCTTCACTACCTCCTCCGGCGTCTTTCCGGTGCAGGCGCTGTAGATGTTGATCAGGTTCTTGACGCCCGGCTGCTCATCCCTATAGAGGATCTGAGCCTCGGAGTCCGTCACGGCCCGCTTGCATTTGCGCATGATCGTGTCCGGATCATCCATCAGGTAAATGCTGGCGTTGGGGTTCTCATCCGACTTGGACATCTTCTTTGCAGGATCCTGAAGGCTCATGATCTTGGCCCCCACTTTTCCAATATAGGCCTCCGGAATGGTGAATACGTCCCCGTAAATATTGTTAAATCTCTCAGCGATATCTCTCGTCAGCTCAAGATGCTGCTTCTGATCTACTCCCACAGGCACAACGTCTGCCTGATAGAGCAGGATGTCCGCCGCCATCAGCACCGGGTAAGTGAAAAGCCCGGCGTTGATATTGTCCGCATGCTTGGCCGCCTTGTCCTTGAACTGGGTCATCCGGTTCAGCTCGCCCATGTAGGTAAAGCAGTTCAGGATCCAGGCCAGCTCCGCGTGTCCGGACACATGAGACTGGTAGTAGATACAGTTCTTCTTCGGATCCAGACCGGCCGCGATGTAGAGGATGAGGAGCGCTCTGGCTCTCTTCCTCAGAGTCGCCGGGTCCTGGCGCACAGTGATAGAGTGCATGTCCACCACGCTGTAGAAGCACTCGTACTCGTCACTCAGTGTGACCCAGTTCTTCAGTGCTCCCAGATAGTTTCCAAGGGTCAGGTTTCCTGTCGCCTGCATCCCGCTGAATAATACTTTCTTGTCATTGATCATGTCTGTATCCTCCAATGTATTTTTCAATTTCTATGATCGGCTATTTCGCCCAGGGCTCTACCTTGTCTTTGTAGTACACCACATTTTCGGACAAAATATGAAATTCACCATTCTCCCAGACCACCTCTGTGACCGCACAGTTTTTGTGCACCCCTGTGCCCCAGTACCGGGAGAGGGGATCCTTTCTGATGTAGCAGAGCAGTCCCGCCAGGGCCGCGCCGTGGGTGGCGACCAGGATCTGCTTGTCCGCGTACTGGGGATTTCGCGCCAGATCCTCCAGGAACTCCCCCGTCCTGTCTCTGACCTGTCCGAAATCCTCTCCGCCCGCCGGGGCCCTGTACTTATCCGGCCCGTCAAAAAAGCGGTGGAATTCCTCCGGCAGCTCCCATCCATCGCTGGAGCAGCACTTCCCCTCATACTCCCCAAAGGACATCTCCTCGATCCGGGGCTCCTCTATAATCGGGACGTCTCTTCCCTCCAGGATGATCTGCGCCGTCTCCTTGGCCCTGGAAAGAGGGCTTGTAAAGCACAGGTCAAAGTGTATGTCTGCCAGGCCCTTGGCCGTCTCCCTGGCCAGGTGCCTTCCAAACTCATTGAGGGGAATATCCGACTGTCCCTGTATCTTTCTCGCTTTATTCCAGTCCGTCTCTCCGTGGCGGACAATGTATAGTTTCATCTGTCATGCCTCCTCAGCTTCGCTTCGCGCGGCCACTCCCTACGCCGTGCCGTACACTTCGGTGAGCTTCGCTCCCCTCAGTGTCACGGGCTTCGCCCTATGAAAATAAAAAGCGGCAGCCTCGCCTGCAAGCAGCCGGCCTGCCGTTTTTTCTTTTCGCACGGCTCAGTACCTACCGACATATTATACCATGCCCGCACAGCGGCCATGGGCCTCCGGCGGATGCGCAGCGGATTTCTGCGGTTCCGCAGAAACCGCATTATGCGCAGGTATAATAATCACGATGTGATTATTATACCACACCTCTGCTGTTTTTCCATAGAAAATCGGTGAAAAAAGTGGTAGACTGAAGTGTAGGGCTGTTTTGGAGCGCTCTTCTGCCTGGCAATGGCATAAGAAGGCGCCTGCTGTATCCGGCCCTCAAGGACAAAACGATTTGGAAAGGATGATTTCGACATGGAAAAGATCACGAGTTTTACCATTGACCACATAAAGCTGGTTCCGGGCGTGTATGTGTCCAGAAAGGACATGGCGGGGAACTGCGTGGTAACCACCTTTGACCTGCGCATGACAAGCCCCAACGACGAGCCCGTCATGAACACGGCGGAGGTGCACACCATCGAACACCTGGGCGCCACCTTCCTGCGGAACGACCCGGACTACAAAGACAGGGTGCTGTACTTTGGCCCCATGGGCTGCCGCACCGGCTTCTACCTGCTGCTAGCCGGCGACTACGAGTCAAAGGACATCATCCCCCTCATGAAGAGCATGTTCGCCTTTATCGCAGGCTACGAGGGAGAAGTCCCCGGGGCATCCCCGAAGGACTGCGGCAATTATCTGGACATGAACCTTCCCATGGCCAAATACCTGGCGGGCAGGTATTTAAAAGAAGTGCTGGAAGGCATCACAGAGGAGAGGCTGGTCTACCCGGAGTAGGCCGCCTGTCCATTACTCCCATAAAAAACAGCGAAGAGAGGCCGAAAACAGCCTCTCTTTTTCTATTATACCACTGAGTATGTTACTCTTTCTACCAGTTCCAGCTCTTCTCCCCTTTGTGGGAATTCTCCCTTTTCCCGCTGTCCTGCCCCGGCTTCCACTTCCTGTTGTAGGGAAAGTCCTTTTTCAGCACCACATTCCTGATGTAAGCGTAGGTCTTCTCCTCCCCATCCCGGGCCAGCCGCTTCAGAAGATCGTGGAGAAGCTCCGCTGTCTCAGAGTGGATCATCTTCCCCAGCATAGCTGCCCCCTGCTCGTAGTACTGCAGCGGGTGCCAGTCCTCGTATTTATCCCTCTGGTAGGTCTTGGAGGCCGAGATCCGATCCACGAACATCTCCGCCACATACCGGGCCGGCATCTTCATACCGATGATCCCATCCTCTTTTTTCATTCCGTAATCGATCCAGTATTCATAGTGATGCTTGTTCCGCCCCTTGTGGTGTAGCCAGGCGGAGGAGTATCCCTTTGCCTCCCTCTCCGCGTTGTTGGGGCTCCTCGTTCCCTGGTAATACCTGCATCCCACCAGGAACTCAGTGGGCGAGTACTTGGACATGTCGTGGAGCAGTCCCTGCCTGTACAGCCCCAGCTTAAAGCATCCCTTCATGACAAGGATCTTGTGGTGAGTGATCGTGCGAAAATGTCTCCATGCCTTCATCTTTGTCATACTTCCTTCTCAAAATACTTCCGTCTTCACAATACTTCCGTCTTCACAATACTTCCGCCCCTGTCACCGCACATACCTGATCAGGCAGAGCAGGAGCAGGTGGGCCGGGTAAAATATATAGAAAAAATATTTCATGCCACGGCCCTTTTTCCCGTTGTAGAGAGCAATGGGGATCACAGCCAGCGCCCCGAAGCGCTGCACCGCCGACTGCCACAGGAAATTCCAGGCGCCGGCCAGGGCCAGGCCGGCCCAGGGCCTCGCCCTCCCTATATAGAAGATCAGCACAAGTAGGACGCCCCGAAAGCCGTAGTCCGCTCCGAGAGCCTCCGCAAACCACATAGCGATAAAGATCTCCAGGATGCGCTCCGGCCACTCTCTGCTGCGCTCCAGCACCGCCATCAGAGCCACGCTGATAAAGAGGGTAAAAAACACATTCTGCCTCTGGGGATACCAGACTGTCTGGAAAAAGGCCAGATCAAAGGGGATTTCCGACAAAAGTGCGAAGATCCCCAGTCTTGCAAGATATCTGTATCTATCCCTTGTATGGAAAAATCCCTCCGCCAAAAGAAAGGCAAATATGGGAAAGGCCAGCCTTCCGATGCGGATCAGATTTTCCTCCCCGGGAAAAAGTATCCTCCCCGTGTGATCCGCCGCCATGCAGAGGATGGCAACACACTTCAGAGAAAAGGAGTCAAACACAGAGGCTCTCTGAAGCAGCGCCCGGAGAAGCTCCTTGATCTTTGTCCTCTCCATCTCCTACCGCCCTGTGAAGACGGCGATGGTCCTGTCTTTGAGAAGCGCCTCCCTCTGGTTTTCCAGCGGCTCCTCCTCCGCCAGGATGCCCTCCTTTGTGTCCGCGGCCAGATACCACTTCTTCCCTTTTGGGAGGGCCGGAAGGGCAAACTCATGCTCCAGCCAGTGCATATTGTAGGCCACAAAGCAGTCCTCATCTCCGGCCATCTTGCCGCAGTAATAGACTCCCAGCTGGCGGCTGGACACCTCCGACGGGGTCTGCCACGCGTAGGCGCCGTGGTAGGAAACATCGGGCACGCCACAGCTGATCTGATCCATGCCCAGCAGCTCCTTCTCCTGGGAGAGCACCGGGTGGGCTTTGCGCAGGGCGATCAGCTCCTTCACAAAGGAGAAGAGCTTTTTCTCACGCTCCAGGCGGCTCCAGTCCAGCCAGCCTGTGGGATTGTCCTGACAGTAGGCGTTGTTGTTCCCCTTCTGGGTGTTGGCGAACTCATCGCCGGCCAGAATGCAGGGAGTTCCCTGAGCCAGCAGCACGAGGAAGAAGGCGTTCCTTCTCTGCCCCTCCCGGAGGGCCATGACCGCCTTTTTCCTGCTTGGGCCCTCCGCCCCGCAGTTCCAGCTGTAATTGTAGTCCGGTCCATCCTGGTTGTTCTCACCGTTGGCCTCATTGTGCTTGGCGTCGTAGGAGACAAGGTCGTTCAGGGTAAACCCGTTCTGGTTGGCGATATAATTGTAGAACCCTTCCGCGCCTGCCTGACGGCGAAGCCAGTAGATCACATCGCCCACCATCCCCTCGTCCCCCTTCAGGAAACGGCGCATCACATTCTGAAATCCGGTCTGGTGCTTTAAGAGCTTCAGGCCCCGCAGCATGGGGTCGCTGTACACTCCTTCCACAGGAGTCACGTCAGGATTGAGGATGAAACCGTCCACGTGGTACTCCAGCATATAGTGGCGCAGACAGGCTTCCATAAGGATCCTGGGCGTGTTCCCCTCAAATGGCATCTCCAGGATCACCTCGATTCCCGCCTTATGGCAGGTCTTGACCATGTCCTTCAGCTCAGTCACCGGGTCCCCCGCCGCGTAGGCCGCCTTGGGCGCAAAATAGCAGCCAGGGCCATAGCCCCAGTAGTTTACGTACTTGGGGGAGGGCATAAACTCGTACACCGGCATGCAGTGGATCTGGTTGATCCCCAGCTCCAGCATATAGGGGATCTTCTCCACAACGCCGGCAAAGGTGCCCTTGTGCTTTACGCGGGAAGACGCGTGTTTTGTAAACCCTCTCACATGGAGACTGTAGGCCACCACTCTGTGCATGGGTATGCAGGGCCGCTTATCCCCCTCCCAGTCGTAGTCGTCCACATAGAGGACGCCCCGGACCGGTCGCCTCGTCTGAGCGGTGTCATCCAGCGTCTCGTGAAACTTCTCTGTCCCGGAAAGCTTCCTGGCATAGGGATCCACGATCATCTCCTCTCCGATCCGGTAGCAGTACTCGTACTCCTGCGCCGGGAAATCCTCCAGAGCCAGAAAACGCACGGTCCCCGTCTCCTCCCTGCGGGGCATGTCAAAGCACAGTGCAGGCTCTTTTTCTCCCTTTTTGTAGAGCAGGAGCTCACACGTCTTCTCCGGCGGCGCCTCCACCGCGAAATTAACCTTGTTCTCTCGTACCTCCGCCCCAAGCGGCAAAGGTTTCCCCTCTTTTTTTGTCATTGTCCATCCTTCCTGCTGCCTCTACTGCCAGCCGTCTGCTCCATACATTTCCACGTTGTCCTTTGTGATCATGTCAATGATCTCCACATAGTTTTCCTTCTCATAGTCCTCACCGTTCAGGATCGCCAGAGCCACCTCCACAGCTGTCTTTCCCATATTGATGGGGGACTGGGCGGCCGTACCGGCAATCTGTGTGTCGGATTTCAAAAGCTCCTTTTTAATATCCGGGGAACCGTCCACGCCGTAGATGATCACATTGTCCAGCCCCAGCAGATTGACTGCGGTCTGGGCTCCAACGGCGATCTGATCGTTGCCGCACATGATGGCGGTCACATCCGGGTGCTCCTCCAGGGCAGACTGCGCCACCTCGAGGGATTTCTCAAATTTCCCGTCCGTGTTCTCCCGGGCCACAACCTCAAAGCCCGGATCCGCATTGGAGATAACCTCCTCAAAGCCGGTGATCCTGTCATTGATGGAGTTCTGGGTGGGGCATTCCAGGATCAGCACCTTCCCGCCCTCCGGGCAGCGCTCCAGCAGGGCCTGTCCGCAGATCCGGCCTGCCTCCACATTGTCTGACCCCACGTAGGCGTCCACATAATCCATCTCCTTCACCTGGGTGTCCACATTGATGATCTTCACCCCGGCCTCCTTAAGAGCCTGCAGGGAGGGTGTGATGCTCTCCCAGTTCACAGGGCTTAAGAAAATGGCGTCTATTCCGTCATCGATCATCTGCTGGATCTGGGACGCCTGGGTGTCCGCGTCGGTTCCCGGATCCATGGTGATCAGCTCATCTCCTCTCTCTGTCAGGGCCTCCCGGATGGAATTCTCCAGAGTGATAAAATAAGGATTTTCCATGTCAATGGCGCTGAAGCCAAATGTATATCCTTCCTCCTCAGCCTGTCCGTCCTCTTCCTCCCCGTCTTCGTCTTCCTCCTGCACCGGGTTGTCCTCCGGACTTCCCACATTCTTCTTGCAGCCTGCCGCCGACAGGACACAGACAAGGATCATGGCAAGGACAGCCATGAACTTTCGGTTTTTCATATATGCTCCTCCTTAATGTCATCGCTTTGATTTCATACTTAGTTAGTATTTTACAACATTTTACACCGTTTGACCAGTCCCGTATCGCACGGATATGTCTCGTGATATGTCTTGCTTTTGCAGCCGCTCTCTGGTAGAGTAAAGACAGAGGAACTCTCTGAAAACAGGAAAAAGCAAAAGGAGAAAATGATCATGAGAGAACAGCAGAATGAAGAGATCACGGTAACACTGACACTGGACAACGACGAAGTGCTTGAGTGTGCCGTCCTCACCATCTACGAGGCAGGCGGACGTCAGTACATCGCTCTCCTTCCGCTGGATGAAAACGGGGAAGAAGAGGGGGATGTGTACATCTACCGCTACATTGAGACAGACCCGGAAAATCCGGATCTGGAGAACATCGAGGACGATGAGGAGTACGAAATCGCAGCCGACGCCTTTGACGAGTGGCTGGACGAGCAGGAATTCGAGGAAGATCTGGACGCCTTCTAGGCGTCCTTCTTCTTTTTTCGGCGAAGCAGAAGCTCCTCCACGAACCGGGAAGGATCCGCGTCCTTTCCGTTTTTTGTCTTCACGTAGGTGATGACCAGCTTCTCCCTGGCCCTTGTCATGGCCACGTAGAACATCCGCCTCTCCTCCTCAAGCTCCTCCTCAAGCTTTGCCTTCCGGTAGGGAGTCACGCCCTCGTTGGCGCCCAGGATAAAAACTGTGTCAAACTCCAGCCCTTTGGCGCTGTGCATGGTCATGAGGGAAATGCCCTCGCGGCGCTCATCGCTCCTTTGCCTCTGCTGCTCCCGCAGATTTCTCCCGTATTCGTCGGTATAGCGGAACCACTCCTCCATTGTCTGGAAATCCTTTGTGCTCTCCTGGATCTGCTCCAATATCTCGAAGAGCTCCTCCTCCCCTGTGCGCCGGGCCTTCGCCCACTCCCGGAGGTAGTCGTTGTACCCGATCCTCTTGCGGATGTACTGGACAGCCGCATAGGGAGTTTTTCGCTCCATCATCCGGATATCCCACTCAAACTGGTCGATGCGGTCCTGCATCCAGTCCTTATCACAGTAGAATTTCCGCAGGTCCTCAAAGGAGACGTCTCCCCTCTCCATGCTCTCCCGGCTGATATAGCGCTTGGGGCAGTTGGCGATATCCAGGAAATATTTCCTGTCCCGCTTCCCGCAGGCCAGCTCCATGTAGCTGCGGATATTTCTCCCGATGAAGTGCTCGAACACATTGCGCACATAGTCCCGCATGGAAAAGGGCAGCCGCCGCTCCATCAGCTGTCCCGCCAGGATGCCGGCGTCCATGTTGGTCCGGAAGAGAACAGCCATGTCTTTTATGGCCACTCCCTCCTCCATCCTCTTCTGTATGGCAAAGATAATGTACCTTGCCTCCTCCGTGGGATCCCTCACCTCCTGGACATGGACCGGCGCCCCCTTTTCCTTGACTGTGCACAGCTTCTTTGGATACCGCTTTTTGTTGTGCTCAATGACCCGGACCGCCCCCTTCAGGATGTAGGAGGTACACCGGTAGTTCACATCCAGAAGGATTTTCCTTGTCTCCGGATAATCCTTTGGAAAGCCCAGCATGATCCCCGGCCTGGCGCCCCGGAACTGGTAGATGGACTGGTCGTCGTCCCCCACCACAAAGAGGTTGTTCTCCGGCAGAGCCAGCATCCGGAGCACCTCGTACTGAACCCGGTTCACATCCTGGAACTCATCCACCAGGATGTAGCGGAATTTCTTCTGCCACCGCTCCAGTATGTCCGGCCTTGTCTTAAAAAGCTTCCAGCACAGGAGCAGCATGTCGTCAAAGTCGATCTTTTTCATCTGCTTCTTCTTCGCCTCGTAAAGCCTGCATATGTCCTGGAAATGCCGTGGGCTGACCTGAGACTCGTAGTCCGCAAGCCTGATCCCGCTGTTCTTCACCTTCCCCATCTCTGAGAGAAGCCTCTCCATATAGTCCTTCTCGTCCTCTATCTCCATGTCCGGGCTCATCTGGGGCAGGGTCAGGATCTGCCGCAGCAGCTCCCGCTTCTCCTCCTCAGCCAGGATGTTGGCTGAGGTGAGTCCGTAGGCCCACTTCAGGATACCATAATAGATTCCGTGAAAAGTGCCGAAGGTGACGGGCAGCCTCCTGCCGGCCATAAGGCCCTCGAACCGCTCCTTCATCTGCCGGGCCGCGTATCTGGTAAAAGTAATGACCAGAATTTCTTCTGGCCTTACTCTGCATTTCTCTATTAAATACTTAATCCTCGCCGCAATGGTGAGTGTCTTGCCGGAGCCGGGTCCCGCCAGGACCATACAGGGTCCCTCCCTGTGGCAGGCCGCCTCCTGCTGGGCCTTGTTAAGCTGCATTTCCTACCTCGCTTCCAGCTTTTCAATTCCTCTGCGGATACGGGCCAGAGACTCCTCTTTTCCCAGAACCTCCATGATCTCTGTGGCTCCTCCCGGAGTGCTCTGCTTGCCGGACACGGCTGTCCGCAGCGGCCACATCACATAGCCGATCTTGACGCCCTTCTCGTCCACATAGGACTTCAGCGTGGCGTAGAGGGCATCGTTGCTGTAATCCTCCTGGCTCTCAAGGAGAGGCAGTGTCTCCCGCAGCACCTCCAGAGAGGTCTCCTCGTTGGTCTTCATCTTCTTGTGGCAGTACATGGAGGTGTCGTACTCCGGAAGCTCCTCAAAGAAATCAATATGATCCTTTATATCCGGGAAGATCTCGATCCTCGTCTTCACGAGGGCGGCGATCTTCTTCAGGTCCATATCCCTGGTGATGACCTCCCTGATGTAGGGCTCTGCCATCTCGTAGAATTTGTCAAAATCCATGGCCTTCAGGTACTCGCTGTTCATCCACTTCAGCTTCTGAACATCAAACACGGCCGGGGACTTGCTCATATGGCGGTAGTCGAAGACCTTCACCAGCTCCTCCAGGGAGAAGATCTCCTGGGTCCCCTCCGGGCACCAGCCAAGCAGGGCCACGTAGTTGACGATGGCCTCTGACACAAAGCCCTGATCCAGCAGGTCCTCGTAGGAGGAATGGCCACACCGCTTGCTCAGCTTCTTGTGGTTCTCGTCCGTGATCAGCGGGCAGTGCACGTACACCGGCACATCCCAGCCGAAGGCCTCATAGATGCGGTTGTACTTGGGAGCGGAGGACAGGTACTCATTCCCCCTTACCACATGGGTGATCCCCATCAGATGGTCGTCCACCACGTTGGCGAAGTTGTAGGTGGGATACCCGTCTGACTTGATCAGGATCATGTCGTCCAGCTCCTCATTGGGCACTGTGATGTCCCCGTAGATTTCATCATGGAAGGTAGTCGTCCCCTCCGTTGGCATGTTGATGCGGATCACATAGGGCTTGCCGGCCGCCAGATTAGCCTCAATCTCCTCTTTGCTCAGATGGAGGCAGTGCTTGTCGTAGACCACGATCTCCGTGCCGTCGCCGGACACCTTGCTCTTTAAGGACTCCAGCCTCTCCTTGTCGCAGAAGCAGTAGTAGGCGTCCCCCTGCTCGATGAGCTGCTTGGCGTACTTCAGATAGAGGCCGGAAGCATTTCTCTCGCTCTGCACGTAGGGGCCCACCCCTCCGTCCTTGTCCGGCCCCTCGTCGTGGACAAGTCCTGTCTTCTCAAGTGTTCTGTATATGATATCCAGAGCCCCCTCCATGAAGCGCTCCTGGTCCGTATCCTCGATCCGGAGGATAAAGTCACCTCCCTCGTGCTTTGCGATCAGATACGCGTAGAGCGCAGTCCGCAGATTGCCCACATGCATCCTGCCTGTGGGGCTCGGTGCAAATCTTGTTCTTACTTTACTCATTGTCTCTCTCCATTTCTGTGATTATTTCTCCCAGCGCGTCATCCACCCGGCTCTGCCAGAAGATGTCCGCGTCCTTGTTGGAGAAGTGGTCTTCTCCGTCTATGACGATCAGCTTCTCCCCCTCATAGTAGCCGGTGAGCTGGCTGCAGAGGAAGGATTTCAGATTGGTCCCAAGCACAAGGAGCACATCCGCCTTCTGCATCTCAGTGGCGGCCCTGGTGATGACCTGGTTGTCCACCATCTCCCCGAAGAGGATGACGTCCGGCCTCACCGCCTGCCCGCATGTCTCGCACAGGGGAATTCTGTCCGTGTTCCTTATGTATTCTACAGGATACTCTCTGCCGCAATGAGGACAGTAATTTCTGAAAATGCTGCCGTGCAGCTCAATGACATTGCTGCAGCCCGCCCGGCTGGGAAGGTGGAACAGCCTTCTTGTGATGATGGTCTGAAAGATACCGGCCTGCTCCAGCCTGGCCATCTCATAATACCCCTTTCCGGGCGGTATGTCTACTGCCGAGAGGATTTCATTCCTGTAAAATTCATAAAACTGCTGCTTCCGGGTAGAAAAGAAGGCGCTGGAAAAGATCTCCTCGGCGGAGTACCCGTACTTTTCTTCAATGGCATAGGACTCTCCTCCGTCCCGCACCACCGGGTAGCCGCTCTCCTCCAGCATGCCCCGTCCGCTCAGCACCACTGTGTATCTGCTCTCCCTGAGCATCCCGTAAATCGTTCCCGCAATAGCTGACATAGTCTCCGCCTCCTTTTTGTCCTTCTATATCCATACCATAAAAGGATTATAACATACCTTATTGTACCACACTTAATTTATGACAATCAAGCCTCTTTGGAGGCTCTGCGGAGCTTCCATCTCTTTTTCCAGTACCGGGGCTGGAAAAATTCTCTGGGGATGGAGACGATGAACACAATGCCAAGGACGATGGCAAAGGCCACCTTCACCGCGCCAAGCCCCCGCTGGGCCGCCTCCCCCAGCTGGTTTGTCACCAGATAGTAGGCCGTGTAGTACACCCCCGCCCCGGGCACCAGGGGAAAAATACCGGATATCATAAAGATGGTGATAGGACATTTCAGCCGCACAGTCAGGATCCGGGAGATGAGCACCACCACCAGGGCCCCGAAAAAGGACGCCACAGCCGCCGAGGTTCCCTGTACTGCCAGACAGTACACCATCCAGCCCATGGCCCCCGTCAGCCCGCAGCTCAGATAGAAGCGCCTGGGCACGTTGAACATGACCGCGAAGCCGATAGTGCCGAAAAAGGCACAGAAAAAATTCAAAAGCACATCCTGCACAACACTCATCATATGCCCGCTCCTCCCATGATATTTGTGTAGACTCCCAGCGTAAAGCCGACGCCGATGGCAATGTAGACGAAGACGAGGAGAGCGTCTATCATCCGCACTGTACCCGACAGAAAGTCACTGTCCGCAATGTCCCGGATGGCGTTTGTGAAGGCCATCCCCGGCACCAGGGGCATGATGCCGCTGATGATCATGCCGTCCAGATGAAGGATCCCCGGAAAGAAATGCCGGAACAGGAGGGCCAGGAATGTGATGAGGGCCCCACCCACAATGTTGACGATGATCTTGGACATGTGAAACCGCTTGGACGTCAGGACCCACACGTACAGGAGACAGCCTATGAGGAAGGCCGCCAGGCTGTCCGTCACGCCCGCCCCCAGAAGAAATCCAAAGCAGCCGCTGCCCATGCCCGCGGCCAGGATCTGGAAGTATCCCTTTGTGGGCGGGATCTGCTCGATTTCCCTGAGCCGCGCAAAGGCCTCGTCAATCCCCACAAGCCCGGCTGAGATCTCCCGGGACAGGGCGTTCACCTCCGCCACGATCCCCAGGTGGGAGGAGGACAGCGGAATATGCTTCACCCTTGTGTAGGTGTCCCCGTCGCCGATCTTGATACTGACAATGATGGCGTGGCTGAGGGTAAAAGTGTCCACATCCTCCACGTGGAAGCGGCTGCATATATATTTGATCGTCTCCTCCACACGGAAAATCTCGCCGCCGTTCTTCAGGAGGATACGCCCCGCCTCCAGAGCCAGATCCAGCACTCTCTTGGGATCCGCCTCGGTCCTTAAGTCCTTTTTCAGATAGACCATGTCTGTCAGCAGGATGCCATCATCCCAGATGGGCTCCCTGTAATTGGCCGTAAAAAAACCGGGCACGATGTGGGAGTGGACAAAGCCGCAGTGCTGGTAAAAGCGGATCGTCTTCTCCGTGTTCCCGGTCCCCACATACATGGTGTCGCACTGATAGCTGTATTTCTCGCACACATAGTGGACAAGGGCCGTGCCATACCCCCTGCCCTGAGCCTCCTCCCTGGTGGCCAGGTTCTTCAGCTCACATTTTCTTTTCCCAATCTGACAGACAACACAGACAGACTGCACCTGCCCCTGGTCATCGTATAACGCAAACATATCCCCGGAGTCCAGATACTTCTCTATCATGTCCTCCTGGGGATCTGCCAGCATCAGTAAATCGAGAAATGCAGTCTTCTGCAGTGTAACCTGTTGAATTTCCATCCCTTTTTCCATCCCTCTATCCGCTGTTTCCATTTACAAGTTCAGCCTATTATAACACCATCCTTTCAAAAATGACAGAGGAATTTTGGACTGTTCTTACACAAAAACAATAGCAAAAGAGGAGGCGGCGTCCCGGCATACCAGACGCTGCCTCCTCTCCTTATACTTTTAGTTGATATATCCGGCCTTCTTCAGCTCCTCCTGGGCTCTGCCCAGGTTGGCGTCAGACACCAGGATGATAGGCCCTGTACAGCCCATGCCGCTCTCCGCATAAATCCCCAGCTTCCAGAGAGCCCGCACGCCGTCCTCCAGATCCATGATCTCGATCCCCGCGATCTGTGATGTCACCGGTTCCTTGGCCGGCGCCTTCACTTCCTCCTGCTCCACAGGCTTTGCAGACACCTTTCTCGCTGCCAGGATATCCGCCAGGCCCGCCTTCTTGGCTGCGGCGAACTCCTCCTTCGCGATATCAAACACCTTACCTCTCAACAGCTCAGCCGCATAGCTCAGCGCCCCCTTGATGAGAGGCGCGCCGGAAGCCCTGGAAATGATCAGCACCAGCTGCTCATAATTTTCCCCAATACCAGGTCCGTAGCCAAATCCTGACGCCTCATAGCTTCCTCCTGTCGTGAAGGAGGAGAGCATCTTGATCAGGATATTCCCGGACAGCGAATCACATACCATAATATCCGCCGACCCCTGGAGCACATCGTTTCCTCTCATGACACAGCCTCCGTCCGCCCTGGCGGACTCGGCAAATGTGATATCGTACCCGTTCTCCTTCAACTGCTTCAGGGCAATCTCTGTCTGACGCGCCCCGTCCACGTTCAGGATCCCGACTGTGGGATGCTCCTTTCCGCAGGCTTTTGCGGCGATGATCCCGTAAATGGCATTTTTTATCATGCCCTCAATGCGGTCCGCGCTGGAGGTACCCGTAGTGGTGGCCACGAACATCTCTCTTCCCCTGGCAGGGGTGACGGCCCGGCCCACAGTGGAGACGCCGATGGGGAACGGGAAATGCATGGTGACAGCCCCGTCCACTTCCTTGTTCTTCAGGAGCTCCTCCATCTTCCTGTGTCCTTCATCCTCGTCCGCCACCTTCACCGTGGTCACGCCCTCCGCCTCAAGGGTGCCGATGTAATACACATCAATGCCTTCCCTGGCAGCCGCAACAGCCGCCTCCATAGCGTTCTCCTCGCCGTGTTCGCTTCCCATACCGGTGAGAGCGATCTTGGGCTTTTTCCCGAACCGGCCGCTCTCCAGTCCCTCTGCCATTTCCATAAAGGTGGAGGCGATTATTTTCTCAATATGATCAGCCATGTTCCACCCTCCTTTACTCTGCCAGAAGCGCTGCCGCGAACTCTTTCATGGCTTTTGCGATCAGCCCTTTTACTTCCTCTTCGGAGACGCCGCTCTCTTTCTTCTCCTGGTCTGCCGTGTTGCCGTGGATGACAAAAGACACACCGTCAAAAAGATTGGTCATACGGCCAAGGAAAAGGCTTCCCTTTCCGATGATCATGGCATTCTTGATCTTTCCTTCCAGGATATCCTCCCTGGCAACGCCGATGTAAGGCACGCCGGAGGGGATATGTCCCTGGGTGGGCGCCCAGCCGGTCAGTCCGTGCTTCTTTGTGAAGTCTGCCAGCTCCTTGCGGTCCAGCTCGCCTCTCTTCACAGCCAGCGCGCCGATCATCTTGTAGTTGGCAAGCGGCACATCACCCGCGCCTGCCGGCTTGGTGATATCCGGGTTCTGCATCTCCGGCGAATACTTGTCGATGTCCGGTATCTTCATGCCGGCTCTGTCCAGCGGATCAGCCACAAGACTGCTGATCACAGCCTGGGGTGCGGAGCCTGTCCCCACTGTGTGGCGTCCCAGCATGCCAAGGTCAATCTCCGGATTTACCCCGTCGTTTTCTGAGATGACAACAGCAAAGCCGCCCAGGCAGTCCTCCAGGATGGGGAGCCCCTTCTTCACATGGTCTTTACCGTTCATGCCCAGCTTGGCCGTACAGCCGCCGCTTGTGACAACCACGGTCCTGTAGGCGCCGGATTTCACCAGGGACGCCGCCTCGATGACCGCGTGCACAGGCGCTGCGCAGAAGCCTCTCACATCAGAGCCAGTAGCGTTCACAAGTCCCGCCACCTCTGCTGCCGCCTTGGCGAAGTTACCCCCGCCTCTCTGGTTCATGTCCCCGCAGGCCTCCTCCGCGCAGTCGATGACGTACTCCACGTCCTCCTTCCTGATGCCCGCGTTGCGGACAGCGTAGAGAAGTGCCAGGACGCTGGACGCCTTGCTCATCAGGTTCTCGTGCATCACATGGGCGGACAGGTTCTGGTCGATATCGTGGGCAGCCTTCACGCAGCCTACCAGCTTGCCGTCAAAATAGAGTCCCTCCGCGTGCTCCTCGTTTACAAACTGCTCGATCTCGGAGAGCTCCACGCCCTCGTGCACTCTTTCAAGGATTTCCTCCGTGATCACCGGATCCTTGGCAAAGGCCTCCCTGTGGGCTGCCACAAACCCTTTCTCCAGCCGTACCACCTCGAACATGTCGCTGGCCTGCACAAGAAGGAGGAACTCCTCCTCAGGCATGATCTCACCGAATTTGCCGTAGCGCTGTGCCCCCTCCATCTTCTTGTCGTACCAGGGGAATTCCACCTCCGCCAGCTCCTCCGGATGGACGTTGCCGATGTAGGTCTGGTTGGGCCAGTAGGATACCGCCTCCTCGTACGTGCGGAGCCTGTCAGGCACCTCCTTCAGATACTCCGACTCGGGATTGACGATGCGCTCTGTCGTCTGTGTTGTTCCGTTATACAAAACCATATCAGGCGTATGTACTAAAATGTAGCTTGCCCCTTTGATCACACTGTTCATGGGTTTTTCCCCTTTCTTCTTTTTACCATAATAAGCAGGGCGGCGGGGTGACACCGCCCCGCCCTCCTAGAATTTACAATATTGCTCTCTGATAGCTGTCATCTCGGAAATGATGTCATCCACATCGAGAACCATCTCCATCATGCTGATCTGCTCATCATAGACAGCCTCGTCAAATTCTTCCTTCATCTCCGGCTCGCATACGTGATAAACCTGAAGTCCAAGCTGGACTCCTGTCAATGGACCTGCGAAGGTGGGGTCTCCCGCTGTCACGGTCTCAGCTGCAAGTCCTGCAGCCTCGCCCTCTGCGGCTCCGAGAACTACAACAAGGTTCTCCGGGCCGTACTCGTCAGCGAACTCCTTTACTCTCTTCTGATTTTCCAGATCCATTGCGCCTGCGCTCGTTCAGACAAAGCACTCCGTGGACGCGAATACCACTTCCCCGCCCGCTGTCTTTACACACTCAGCGATGGCAGGCCCCGGAATTCCGTCACGGTCTCCGATAATTATTACTTTTTTGCCTTCCAAAATAGCCATAATTATGCGTTCTCCTTTCTTCTGTTGTTTTTTGCTGCTTTTGTTTTTTATGATTAAAGATATTTCTTAATCATCGCTTCAATGCTCTCGGGCGTACAGTCGTCCTTCACAAGCTCCTCCACCTTTTCTCCATCCTTGTAGATGGCCATCACCGGGAGTCCCAGCACTTTCTGGGAGATGGCAAGGCGGCGGGCCTTTGTGGTATTCAGGGATGTGAATTTCATCTTATCCCCGTATGTGTCGGCAAACTCATGTACCTTGGGCATGAGGGCCTGACAGGGCACACAGCCGTCCCCGTAAAAATCTACGAATACATATCCGTCTGCTTTCAGCACTTCCTCTTCAAATGTGGTCTTGTCAACATCGATCATTGTTTTCTACACTCCTTTTAAATTTTAGAAATAATCCGACAGGCTCCTCTCCACCTGTACGGCGGCGATGGCTCCGTCCGCGGCCGCCGTCACGACCTGGCGCAGGCTCTTGATGCGGACATCTCCCACCGCGTAGACGTTGGGGATGCTGGTGTGCATGTCCTCATCTGTCCGGATATAGCCTCTCTCATCCATATCCAGAATTCCCTCAAAGAGCTTTGAGTTGGGTACAGTGCCGATAAAACCGAACACGCCGAACATGCCGTCTTCCTCGTCCGCCTCCACAGTTCTCACTTCGCCGGTCTTGACATTCTTCACCTTCATCCACTGGAGGATGTCGTCTCCTCCTAACTCCTCCACCACGCTGTCCCAGAAGAACTCGATCTTCGGGTTTGCGAAGGCCTTCTCCTGGATGGATTTGGCTGCGCGCAGCTCGTCTCTTCTGTGGATGATGGTAACTTTTCTGGCAAATTTGGTCAGGTACATGGCCTCCTCCACTGCGGAGTCGCCTCCTCCTACGACAAACACTTCCAGATCCTCAAAGAAGTTGGCATCGCAGGTAGCGCAGTAGGAAACTCCCTTTCCTCTGAATTCCGCCTCACCCTTGCAGCCGATGGGCCGGGCATAGGCTCCTGTGGCAATGATCACGTTCTTTGCCTGGTACTCTGCCTTGGCGCTTTTCAAAATCTTAATCTCGCCGTCCAGCTCCACCGCGTTGATGGTGTCGGAGACTCTCTCGGCGCCGAATTTTTCCACCTGCTGTGTCATGCGGGCGATGAGCGAGGGTCCTGTCTCTCCCTCCACAATCTGCCCCGGATAGTTCTCAATGTCGTCCGTGATGGCGATCTGTCCTCCGTCCTGGCCTTTCTCGATGATCAGGGTGGAGAGCCTGCTCCTGCCGGCGTACAGACCGGCCGCAAGCCCGCCCGGGCCGGCGCCCAGGACGATCACGTCATAAACTTTGCTCATGGGTAACATCTCCTTTTTCTTTTTTCATCTATTCTAATCGAAAATCGTCTGACTGTCCACTTCCGTGGTAAGGGCTGTCAACGCCTTCTCCACAATATGGCGGCGGAGCTTCTTCTCCTCCTCGTGGTCCAGAGCCGGATTTCCGAGGGGATGGGGGATCGCGATAGCCGGAACGATCCTGTTGGCTCCTACGGTCATGGAGATCGGTGTTACTGTACAGATGTGTACTACCGGAATGCCAGCCCTCTCAATTTCTTTCACCATCGTTGCACCGCAACGAGTACAGGTGCCTCATGTAGAGGTCAGGATCACGCCGTCCACGCCATCCGCCTTCAGCTTCTGGGAAAATTCATCCGCAAAGGCCTTGGCAGAGGCAACAGCCGTGCCGTTTCCTGTTGTCGTATAGAAGATGTGGTGCAGCTCGCCTATCTTTCCTTCCTTCTCCATCTCCCGGAGTACGTCCACCGGGAGCACCCGGTCCGCATCCTCGTTGGCGTAGACCGGATCGTACCCGCCGTGGGCCGTCTCGTAGGTGTCGGATGTGAGGTCCGTCACCCCGGTGATATCATACTCGCCGTAGTGCGACGCGCTTGAGCTCTCAATGTGATCCGGATTTCCCTTGGGAACGATGCCGCCGGATGTGACAAGGGCGATCTTGGCATGGGCCAGATCCTTGATAGGTGGATTGGGCGCCACCTTGTCAAAGCTGGGCATCGGATACTCTGTCTCAAAGGGCTTGCCGGCCAGCTTCTTGAGGAGCATCTGGACCGCTCTTTTGGATCCCCTCTCCTTCTCAAAGAAGTTTACCCTGACGCCGCCCGGCATATACCCCTCCTCGCAGGAGGCTCCGATCTGTTCTCCTCTTGCCAGCTTCAGGGCCAGGGGGGCCATCTTAGCCACCGCCGCTCTCATGCCAGCCGCGCTGTTCTTTGTGGAGATCGTGTAGACCTTGTCCTTAAACATATCCGCTCCCGGATTTTCCACGTACATGCCTGTCACCGCCGGGATACCCAGCTCCTCCTGGACAGCCGCCGCGATGGTGCCGCAGGCCACGCCGTAGCGCCCCGCGTTGAAGGCCGGTCCGGCGATGAACACATCCGGGTCCTGCTCTTTGACCATGGCCAGGATATCTGCCTTGGCTTTCTCCAGATTCTCGTTGAAATAGGAGTCGCCGCACACCACGGTGGCGATGATCTCCGCCTCGTCCTTAAAATTCATCTTGAACGCAAGTCCGGGGCCCACAGCCTCGCCCACGCGCAGCTCCGCCGGGTAGTCTGCCTTCTCCTCCCCGCCGATGTTGGCGAAGAACTGATTGATATAATGTACAACTTTGATCTTACTCATTTCCTGTATGTCCTCCCTTCTACCTTGCGCTCAGTTTGTTAAATCCGGTTTCGTTTGTGGCCCCTGTGATGACCTGCAGCTCCACCTCCAGGGAGCCGTCCTCCCGCAGGGTCTCCTCGCTGGCTCCCGCAATCTTTGTCACATAGTCCAGGGTGCCAATGACCTTGTCAAGCTTGGGCAGGATCACTACCTGGTTGGCGTTTCCCCCTGTGACAACGGCATCCGCAGCCGCGTCCGCGTCCGCCAGGGACTGGGACCGGCCGTCCCGTCCGGCGTACTCATCTGTGATGATGACGGTCTTCACGCCCTCGGCCTCGATCTTTTTGCAGTTCATGATCAGGTCTGTATCCGGGTTTCCAAATCCCTCCTGGGATACGATGACGCCGTCCAGATCCAGCATTTTACACAGCTTTGCCGTCCAGTCGGAGGAGCGCTGCTTGTCCGCCAGGTACACGTTCTCGTTGGTGATGATCTGGCACACAAAGTTCAGCGTCTTACCGTGCTCCTCAAAGAGGTCGTGCACTACCGGGTTGTTCTGATGTACATAGGTGGGGTTCTTGTCACAGGCGGACACGCAGTTTCCTGAAACGATGGCGCCGTCCATGATCTCCGTGGGGCTCAGGATCGTGGGAAGGATCTTCTTCGCGTCTACCCCATACACGTAGGTGTCGTGGAGAAGCCCCTGGCTCTGCAGCATCTGCACGTAAGCTACCCTGGGAAGGTCCGGGTATTTCTCCATCCCCTCCTTTATGGTGCATGTCTCGTACACCTTTGTCTCATCCGGTGTCAGGCTGCGGGCAAGCTCCCCAATGTAAGCCGCAACTCTGAATCCGGCAAATCTGACTGCCTTCTCATAGTCATGCTGTTTGATATCGTCAACCGGCTCGCACACCATCACCAGATTGAGTGTCTGGGAGAAGGGTGTGTACTGTGCTCCCGGTCCTGTCATATCGATGATACCCTCCTGGAATCCGACGATGCGTCCCGCTGTCACTACAGCCATGCCTTTGAGAGCGTATGTCTTTCCGCTTCCCACTGTGTCTACCTTGGAGATCACTCCCGGGAATACGCCTCCTCTGCCTTCCACCTTCACTCTCGGCTCGATCACGTCCTTCACCGGTGTGATGCGGACGGACTCGCCGGGGCGGGCAATATCAAAGGACACTGCCTTGATCTTCTCATCCTCCAGAGCTGTCTTTTCCAGCTCCTCCTTTGACACATAAAGGACACCGTCCTGAATTCTGCTCTCGTCCGCGAACTGGATATCCCTGATGTAAATGTGGCCCATTTCTAATCTCACGTTTCTTTACCTCCTTGCTCTTCTACGCTATGATTGCTTGCCATGATTTCCCGCAGCTTTTCGCTGCCTCTCAATGACGGGTCTACCATACGTCCGCCGACTCCATTGCACTCTCCAGCAGAGTCCAGTCAATGAGCTGAAAGTCTTCGTACACCTCCTGCCCGTAGCTCTTCTGTCGGTCTGTGAATTTCTCACAGGTCTGTATGGCCGCCTCGATCAGCCTGACGGACTGCGGGTCCACCTCCTCCTTCTTCCCGCTCAGCATGACCGATTTGTATGGTGTCTCCTTCGGCTTCACACTCCCCGACAGGGGGTGCGACAGAAGCCTGTAGCCCTGGCAGATCTTTTTCTCCGCCTCTCTTAGAAGTTCCTCATAGGGAACGGATATATAACATACCCTCCTGCGCCCTTCCAGCTTCCGGGCCGCAAGCGGATTGTTAGTCAAAATCATGTAGCTGTCCATCCTCTTCTCTCCTTCTACCTGTCCGGAGGTCTTTTCTCTGGAATAAAAAAGAGGCGTCACAAACACTTCTACGTGTCTGCCGCCCCGCTCTGTCTACTTCTGCCTGCGCATGGGCATCCGCCCCATGCCCATCTTTGCATTATATTCAGAATTCGTCCCTCTTCCAATCCTTTTGCCTGAAAGTTTCACCGGTGAACCAGCTTTTTCGTCCTCCGGCTTGCCTCTTCGGCGGCTGCTCTTTGTCAGCTCTCTCGTGAAAGAGATCGTCCGTATCCAATTGCATGTCTCATTTGTCTCATCTATAAATCTTTATGATTTATAGGTCTGTTCAATGACAAGTTCATACTACCCTAATTGTAACTTTTTTGCAATACCCGCATTGTCAAGAAGATTATTTTTGTGTGTTCTGCACAAATTCAGACTTGAAATTTTGTTAGTTTTTTATCACACCTTTTTTTGACAGACAAAGGGCGGGCAGGAAACATTCTGCTTCCTGCCCGCCCTGTATGGAGCCGGACTGGCTCCTCTGTTTATTCTTCTTACAATTCTTCTTACACATTGATCTCCGCTTTCACACCCAGGAGCTCTTTGTTCTCCTCCAACATGGGGCGGACGATGTCCGTCAGGTATCTGTCTACCTGGACGGAGGCGCGGCCCGTGTACTTCGCCGGGTCCATAGTCCTCTTCAGCTCGTCCAGGCTAAGTCCAAAGGCCGGGTCAGCCGCGATGAGCTCCAGGAGGTTGTTCTCCTGGCCCTTCTCCTTCACGTTCTTTCCCGCCTCCATGGACAGCTCACGAATGCGCTCATGGAGCTCCTGCCGGTCTCCTCCTGCCTTCACGGCATCCATCATAATATTCTCGGTAGCCATGAAGGGAAGCTCTGCCATGAGATGCTTCTCGATCACCTTCGGGTAGACCACAAGGCCGTCCACCACGTTCAGGCACAGGTCCAGGATGCCGTCGATGGCCAGGAAGCCCTCGGGCACGCTGAGACGCTTGTTGGCGGAATCGTCCAGGGTTCTCTCAAACCACTGGGTGGCGGATGTGATGGCCGGGTTCAGGGCGTCCACCATGACGTATCTGGAGAGGGACGCAATCCTCTCGCTGCGCATGGGGTTCCTCTTGTATGCCATGGCTGAGGAGCCGATCTGGTTCTTCTCGAAGGGCTCCTCCACCTCCTTCAGATGCTGCAGAAGACGGATGTCGTTGGACATCTTGTGTGCGCTGGCAGCGATGCCCGCCAGCACGTTCAGCACTCTTGTGTCCACCTTTCTCGAGTAGGTCTGGCCGGACACCGGATAGCAGGCATCAAAGCCCATCTTCCTGGCGATCATGGGATCGATCTTGTCGATGGTCTCCTGATCCCCGTCAAAGAGCTCCAGAAAGCTGGCCTGGGTGCCCGTTGTTCCCTTGGAGCCAAGGAGCTTCAGGCTCCCCAGCACATACTCCAGATCCTCCAGATCCATCATGAACTCCTGGAGCCAGAGAGTGGCGCGTTTTCCCACCGTGGTGGGCTGTGCCGGCTGGAAGTGTGTGAAAGCCAGAGTGGGAAGATCCTTGTACCTGTCGGCAAAATCCGCCAGCTCGGATATCACATTCACGATCTTCCTGCGAACCAGCTTCAGCGCCTCGGACATGATGATGATGTCCGTGTTGTCCCCCACATAGCAGGATGTCGCGCCCAGGTGAATGATCCCCTTTGCCTTGGGGCACTGCTGGCCGTAGGCGTAGACGTGGGACATGACATCGTGGCGCACCAGCTTCTCCCTCTCCTTCGCCACATCGTAGTTGATGTCGTCCGCGTGGCTTTTCAGCTCCTCGATCTGCTCATCGGTGATGGGAAGTCCCAGCTCCTTCTCCGTCTCCGCCAGAGCGATCCACAGGCGCCTCCATGTGCGGAACTTCATATCAGGTGAGAAAATGTACTGCATTTCCCTGCTGGCATACCGCTCGGAGAGCGGGCTTACATATCTGTCGTGACTCATAGATTTTCTTTCCTTTCTCTGCTCAAAAATGGTTTCTCTTCTCTTTCTCTCATTCTAGCACAGCTTCTACTCAAAAGCCAGGGAGACATCCTTCCCGGGCACCTCCATGGGGTAATTCCCTGTGAAGCAGGCGTCACAGTAGGACAGGTCTCCCACCATGTCCCTCAGCTTGTCGATCTCCATGTAGCCAAGAGAGTCCGCCCCGATCATCTCCCGGATCTGCTCCGTGGTGTGGGAGTGGGCGATAAGCTGCTCGTTGGAGGGCACGTCCGTCCCGAAATAGCATGGGTACAGGAAGGGTGGAGAGCTGATCCGCACGTGCACCTCCGTGGCCCCCGCCTTCTTCAGCATGCGGATGATGTTGGCACAGGTAGTACCCCGGACGATGGAATCGTCTACCATGACGATCCTCTTGCCCCGGACCACCTCCGGGATCACGTTCAGCTTGATGCGCACGCTGGACTCCCGTTCGCTCTGCCTCGGTTTGATGAACGTCCTTCCCACGTAGCTGTTCTTGTGGAAGGCCATACCGTTTGGGATGCCGGACTGCTCTGAGTAGCCTCTGGCGGCCACAAGGCCTGAGTCGGGGACACCCACCACCAGGTCCGCGTCCACCGGGTAGGACTCTGCCAGGGCCCGGCCGGCTGTCATCCTGGCATGGTACACATTCACCCCGTCCAGGGTGCTGTCCATCCTCGCAAAGTAGATATATTCAAAAATGCATCTGGCCTGCTTTGCCGGGTCGATGGCCATACTCATATCCGAGGAGATTCCGTCCTTTGTGATGGACACGATCTCGCCGGGCTCCACGTCCCGCACAAACTCCGCGTCGATGGCCGCCAGAGCGCAGCTCTCGGAGGCCAGGACATAGGTGTTGTCCCTCTTCCCGATGCACAGGGGCTTCAGGCCGAAGGGATCTCTCGCTCCGATCATCTTTCTGGGAGAGATGACCACAAGGGCGTAGGCCCCCTTGATCTTCTTCATGGCGTTCTTCACAGCTCCCTCCACATTGGGCGCCTTCAGCCTCTCTCTGGCAATGTGGTAGGCGATCACCTCCGAGTCGATGGTGGTCTGGAAGATGGCCCCTGTATGCTCCAGCTCATGCCGCAGCTCCACCGCATTGGTCAGGTTCCCATTGTGGGCGATGGCCAGCACCCCTTTCACGTAGTTGATGACCAGGGGCATGGCATTCTCCGCCCTGGAGCCCCCGGCTGTGGAGTAGCGGACATGTCCCACTCCCAGATTGCCGTGAAGGGAGTGGAGGGACTCCTCGTCAAACACCTCGTTGACGAGGCCCAGCCCCTTCTTTGAGCGCACCTTTCTCTCCCCGTACGTGTCCGTCACCGCGATCCCACAGCTCTCCTGCCCTCTGTGCTGCAGTGCAAAAAGCCCATAATAGACAGTGGGGGCCACATCGCCCCCATCCATATCATAAGCTCCAAAAACACCACATTCCTCTCCAAGACCTGTTGTCACTTTTTCAAAGTTCTCCATGTATGCTTCCTTCGCTCCTTATTCCACGCAGCGCCCCCGTAAGAGCCGCTGCCTGTTGCTTCATATTGTCTGGTTTCCGGGAAATTCAGCTGAATTTCCCATAAAAGTATAATACAAGGCGGGGAGAAAAGCAATATTCCTCCCCGCCAGCCAAAGATTGGCACTCATTATTTATTTTCCGGTCTATTTATTAGTATTTCTTAATAACATTGGATGATTTATAAGTTTTCCCCTAATTTCCCAAGAAATTCCTTCATTCTTTCGTTAGAAGATCCAAAAACCTCCTCCGGCGTGCCCTGCTGAGCGATAACGCCCTTGTCCATGAAAATGATCTGGTCCGCCACGTTCCTGGCAAAATTCATCTCGTGGGTGACAATGACCATAGTCATGTGCTCCGCGGCCAGATCACGGATAACCTTCAGGATCTCCCCGGTCAGCTCCGGGTCCAGAGCCGACGTGGGCTCGTCGAAGAAGAGAATGTCCGGGTTCATGGCCAGAGCCCGTGCGATGGATATCCTCTGCTGCTGTCCGCCGGAGAGCTGGTAGGGATAGGCATCCTCCTTGTCGGAGAGCCCCATCTTGGCCAGCAGGGCGCGGGCCTCCGCAAAGACCTCCTCCCTGCTGCGCTTCTGTACCTTGATAGGCGCGTCCGTGATATTTTTCATGACAGAGTAGTGGGGGAAAAGATTAAAGTTCTGGAAGACCAGCCCAAAGGTCCCCTCGTAGCGTATCTCTCCTCCGTCCGGCGTCTCCAGACCGGTGGCGCACCGAAGAAGGGTGGACTTTCCGGACCCGGAGGGGCCGATGATGCCCAGCACCTCCCCCTGTCTGACCTGGAGCGAGATATCCTTCAGCACCTCCAGGCCGTCAAAGCTCTTTTTTAAACCTCGAATTTCCAACAGACTCATGACTGCCTCCTCCTCACTACCGGTAATAGCTCATCTTTTTCTCCACCCGCTCCATGACAAAGGCCACGAGCAGACAGAACACATAGTAGATCAGGGCCGCGATGGCGTAGGGGATCATGTTGGTCTCCCGGGCCGCCAGGGCCTTGGCCTGGTTGAACAGCTCCATAATGGACAGGGTGAAGGCGAGGGATGTATCCTTCACAAGAGTGATGGCCTCATTTGTGATGGAGGGCATCACCCGCTTGATCACCTGGGGAAGGATGATCCGCATAAAGGTCTGGGACCTGCTGTATCCAAGAATCTTGGCCGCCTCGTACTGTCCCCGGGGCATGGACTCGATGCCTCCCCTGTAGATCTCCGCAAAATAGGCCGCATAGTTCAGGGAAAATCCCAGTATCCAGGCCAGCTGCTTCCAGGTGTCCGTGATCTGTATGTGGAACAGATAGTAGGGCCCGAAATAGAACACCATGAGCTGCAGCATCAGGGGCGTTCCCCGCATGACTGATATGTAAAATTTAAAAAACGAGCGGACAATAATATTTTTCGACATTCTCCCAAAGCACACAAGCAGGCCCAAAGGGAGCGACAGCACCAGCGTCACGAAAAAGATCTCCGCCGTCATCACGGTTCCCTTGATCAGGAGATCCAGCATAACCGAAAATTCCATCACAAAACTCCTCTCTGCCAGTCCGGCAAAACGGGCTGCCCAAAAGGACAGCCCTTTTTGTATATTTTCTTACCTTTTTACTTTCCGATGGTGGTGATGTCCTCGCCAAACCACTTTGTGGAGATCTCAGCCACGGTTCCGTCCGCAGCCAGCTCATCAAGGGCTGTCTGCACCTGGTCTCTCACTGCCTCGTTGCCCTTGGCAAAGCCCACGCCGTACTCCTCTGTGGAGATCACATCGTCCAGGATCACAAAGTCCGCGTCTCTGGACTCGATCTGGTAGCTGGCCACCACGATATCCATGGCCACAGCGTCCACCACACCGGACTCAAGCTCCATAAATCCCGTGTTGTAGTCCGCGATCACCTGGAGATTGCCGAAGGTGCTGGACAGCTCCTGGTTGTCCTCCAGAGCCGCCTGGGCGGAGGAGTCTGTCTGCACGTCCACCGTCTTTCCGGCCAGGTCCGCGGCGGACTGGATGCCGGAGTCAGCCCTCACGACAAACACCTGGCTGTTGTCCAGGTAGGGCTCGGACCATGTGTAGTCGTCCTCTCTGCCATTCATGGTAAATCCGTTCCAGATACAGTCAATAGCCCCGGACTCAAGCATGGCGTCCTTGGCGTCCCAGGCGATGGGCTCCGGGACGAACTCCCATCCCATCTTGTCGCAGACAGCCTGTGCCAGCTCCAGGTCAAAGCCTGTGTACTCTCCGTCCTCTCCCACAAATCCCATGGGCGGGAAGTCCTGGTCAAAGCCGACTGTGAATTTGTCTCCCTCTTTCTTTTCTGTAAACTCTGTCTTTGATGCGCTCTGGCTGTCCGAGCTGTCGTCCCCGCCCTTATCGGAGCTGCCGCCGCAGCCCGCCAGCAGGGTCGCTGTGGTCATCGTCAGTGCCATCACAAGTGCCAGTCTCTTTTTCATCTCTCGTTTCCTCCCGTATTCAGCTTTATTGTAGTAGCAATTTATCAATTGATTACTCTACCACGCTAAATCGCCTAGTTATAATAACACACTTATCCACGGCCTGTCAACTATGGATAAGTGTCTCTTCAAGCAAAGAGCCTCCGCTCAGATGTTGCCTCTCTGGTATTCCTTTTTCCACTTTTTAAGCTGCTCGTCCGTCGCCTCCACCTGCACACTCTCAGCCGCCTTCCGGATCTCTTCTTTCAGCACTGAGCCGATGCTTAAGTAGACCGGCTCGTTGGAGAGCATCTTCACGTACTGCTCCTGGGGCAGATATCTGTAGCAGCAGTAGAGATAGGCCTTCAGCATCTTCGTGTCCTGACACACATTAAAGCCCTTCTCGTACATGGCGGCCGCCTCCTCATAGAGAAGGAGCCTGCCGTAGGCCGACCCCAGACAGCCGTAGACCTGGCCGTAAAACTCCTTGCCCACAGAGTCGTCCCACTCTTTACCCACAATAGACTGATACACAAGGATGGCCGAGGCCACCTCCCCCGCCTTCAGGAGATTGTCCGCCTTATACTTCTCCCTCTCCACCTCATTCTGGTTCTTCAAGTGCTCCAGCACATTGTGGATCCGGGTGATCTCCGAGGAGGAGTAGATGGAAGCGTGGCTCAGCACTGCCAGAAGGAACTGCTCCACCGGCCCGTTCTGGTCCAGGATGCCCCTGAGCTCTTCCGCCAGGTCGTAGAGCTCCAGCTCCTCCTCCAGCCAGTCGCAGAGCTGCCTGTTGATGATGGTGTAGTCCACCAGGTACAGGTTGTTGCAGAAATAATAGCACAGTTCCTCTATGGTGTAGATCCGCATGTGGATCCTGGATATCTCATATGGATGTTTTGCCTTCTTCTTATGACAGAGAATTAAACTGCCCATTGCTTCCTCCTAAGTGAATCGTCTTTTCTACATGGAAATCCGTAGCCGGGAAAAACTCTCCGAAGCCTGCGTCCCTGAAGCTGATCCTGCAGGTGTACTCGTCCAGGAACATGACCTCTATGGTGAGCCGCAGGGCATAGTCCTTCCGCTCCGGAAGCCCGGCCAGGGAGACCGTCTCCGCCTGGAGCTCCCCGCTCCCCAGGGACTCAATGTGTATCTCAATGTCAGAGGTGTCCTCCAGGAGCACATCCCACTGCCCGTCCGCCTCGTACCAGTGGGAGCCCCACTGGACGATGGGATACCAGCCCTCCTTGCCGTTCACCCGCATGCGCAGGCAGATCTGGTCCGTCATCTTTGTGTTGTCCAGATAGATGGGGCTGTCCTCGTAATCCCTGCACTTTCTGTAGGCTGTGTAGCAGGCCCCCCGGCTGTACAGATTGTTGCCGAGGAAAGCCCGTCTGCCATTACAGAGCACCTTCAGGGAGGCCGGGTACCAGTTGTTCTCAAAGCCCTCCCCTGTCAGGTAAACGGAGGAGACAACCTTCTTGTCAAACACGCTCTGGATGAAGGACTTGAACCTCTCGTCCGCATCTTTTGCCTTGTCCACGTTCAGCACCGGATAGACCGCCGCCAGCTCCTTCATATGGGCGTTGGCCACCTCGTCCACCGCCACAAAGAGCTCGTCCCCGCGGCCCCTCAGCTTCCGCAGCCGCCGCAGCATGTAGGCCCTGATCTCATTTCTGTCGCAGTAGAAGAGGGCCGCCTCGTACTGCCACAGCTCCTTTGGCTGGTAGAACATGTAGTGGCAGAAGCTCTCCTTGTAGTCCTGCACGTAGACGGACTCCTTGGGCACGCCCACAAACTGTCCCACTCCCTTGAGCATCTTGCTGATGTCAATATCCGTGTAGGGGACTGAAAAGGTCAGGTACTCGATATGCCGGAACTGGGCCAGGGCCAGCTGGAAAAATTTGGCCAGCAGCCACACCGCGTCATGGTTCTTGGCCCCCACCCGCACCTTCTCCTGGCGCTTGGCCCGCTCAAACAGGTCTATCACCGTGCAGCCCTCGTTCACCATGGCAAGGCGCTTCGCCTCTCTTCCGTACACCCACTGCTCCCGGTAGTAGCCCAGGATCAGCGGGATCTGGTAGTTGTCCACCGCCGTCTCCAGCGTCTCCGGCTCATTCTTCTCCTCATCGTAAAAGCTGATCTGGCAGTACTGGTCATTCAGTTCGATTCCTAATATGCTTCCGCCTCTCACAGCAAAATTCCTCCTTAATACTCCTCAAAGATCTGCTCAGCCAGATAGATCTCCTGCTGATACTCCTCCATGGCCGCCTTCCTCTCCTCGGGCCCCATGGACGACATGGCGTTCAGCCTTCCATAGCGGCCGATGGGCGGCACATCCCTTGTCTGCTCCAGGGTGTGCTCCTCCTGGCTGGAGGTCTTCTTTCCCTGGGACTCCTGGAAATAATAGCGCACCAGGTCTCCCTTGTAGAGGATGAAATCCTTCACGTAAATATTTTCATACATGGGGGTCAGGCTCTCGCTCTGGTATCCCAGATCGTCCACGCCGTCCTGGCGCATTTTATAGACAATGCGCACCTTTCCTCCCTTGGAGGCCCGGTACTCCACCATGGTCCTGTCATAGAGCTGGGCCTCCCGCAGCCAGCTCTCCGGGTATTTCAGGTAGAAGGGGAAAATGATCTGCTTCTCGCAGAGCTCTCCCAGCACGCTGTGGAGCACTCCTTCCACCTCGTGCCCGTACTCCCTTTCAGAGTAGTAGCACAGCAGGGCGATCTTGCATATATCTGCCAGCTCCTCCTCCTGACGCCTCTCATTGACAATGATCTCAAAAATGGTGTTCCCGGTCCTGCGGCCCCGCACCATGTACTCTCTGGACACGTAGGCCAGGTAGGCCTGCTTCAGCCGGAAGTAGGCGTTTCCACCCAGATAATATTCAATGAAGATCTCCTCCTCATCGAACATGTCCTCCGAGAAGAGCATCTGGGTAATGATCCTCTCCCCCAGCTTCCCGGTCTGGACGCCGTAATCTCTGGCTGTCTTCCAGAGCTGCTTCATGTCTTTTGTAGCTCCGCAGTAGAAATTAGACAGATAGGTCAGCGTCACCTTGTCGTACTGCTGCCGCCTGAACATCTCAAAGCACAGGTACAGGAGGAAATCATCCTCCTCGTAGTTGTCCTCACGGATTCTCCTGCTGCACAGCTGGAACACTTCCTTCTCGTCAAACTCATCTATATCCTTTATATGAAGATTTTCAAAGGTGACCTCTTCCTTGCCGCCATCCCCGCCCCAGCTGTTCATGTGGGACATATATTTCTTGCACATCTCCAGGTATCTGGGCTCATAGAACATCCGCCTTGTCTCAAAGGCAATGGAGTCCGTGTAGTGGCGGCCGTCCATGCCCTCCCAGATGATCCTGGCCTCTTTGTCGTAGAGGTAGACGATAGCCCCCTCCTCCCGGTAGGGTACCCTCTGCTTGATGGAGCCGTCCTTCTCGATGACGAGGACGCACTTGAGGCCTTTCACCTTTGTAGTCACCTCGTAGGCGTAGCAGATATCCCGCATGGCCTCCAGCCTCTCCCCGGTCATCTCCTCCTCGGTGCAGAACCGCTTGTAGATAATTTTCAGGGACTCGTTGATGTGCCTCTTCACGAGCTGGTCCCAGGCGAACTCCACCATCTGCTCCCGGTAGCTGATGTACAGATCGCTGGCGTACTGCTCATAGGTGATCAGGTTGGCGTAGAGGAGAGCCGCCTTCTTGTAGTCCAGACTGTTCCCGTGCATGAAGTACAGGAAAATGGATCTGGGCAGGGCCTCCCGCACTTTATCCTCCTCGATGGTCTCCATATAGTACTCGTAGAGCTGGGCGATCTTCAGCTCAGCGTCCACTGCCCGCTGATACCAGACAAAATACCGCTGCTGCATCTTATTTCCCTTGATGAGGAGGGTGCAGATGGTGTTCAGGATCATGGGCTCCTTGTACATGTCGTAGATCTGCTCCAGTATATGGAACAGAAGGTCGTCATAGCTCTTCTGCTGGCTGGCCAGGTTGGCCGCGTAGAGGGCCAGCTCCTTTGTCAGCAGCCTGTATTTCACGGCAAAATTCAGCACATGCAGCTCAAATTTTCCCAGCTTCTTCAAGAGGTTCGTCCTCTCCATAAAGCACTGGTAGGCAATCTGGTAGAAAAGCACCTGGTTGGTCTCGTACCCGTAGAACTGCTGCTCCAGCACCCGGAGCCTGCGGTAGGGATCCCGGTACTGGGGGTCTAGGGTCAGCAGCATGAGGAGCAGCTCCCAGGAGTCCTGGTGCCGCAGGTAGGTCTTCCCGATCTCATCCAGCACCCTCTCCACATGGCTTCCGTTCTTCCGGATGAGAGCGGTCAGATACAGATAGTAGGCGTTTGTAATCGGATCCTTGCCGATGGCAAACCGATTGTAATTATAGTTTTCCAGGATCCACTTGGCCTCCTCGATCCGCTCCCCCTTTATATAGATATGGGCCTGGAAGAGCTGCAGCCCGTCATCCAGGGGCGCATACTGGCGCATTTTCTTGGACTTCTCCACCGCGCTGTTCGTCCAGGTATTCAGGTCGATCCTGCCCGCCTCGCAGGCAATGTATTCCTTCAGGATCTGAGCTGCCAGAAACTCGATCTCCCGGCGGTTCTCGTCGTACTCCCCGTTCTGCAGGACCTCCACATCGTATGTGAGAGTCTCGTAGGGGGTAACAAGGTAGATCTTGCCAAAGTTCCGTCCCGCGTGGAGGTGATCTGTGTTCACCACAAACTCCAGCTCATACACATTGCCCACAAAGTCGTCGGTGGTGATCTCCGGCCGGGGCACAGTGATAACCCCCCCCTCTGTCTTGATGTGTACAGGCATAAATCCCCACGTGTTCTTGATGACAGTGAAGCTCCCCTTAGTGGCCTCCTTCAGATCCTCAAAGAGCATTCCCTCCCCCTGGAGGGTGAGGAAGATGCACTCCTTCTGCTTGATCCCGACCAGGAACTCCTCCATAGCCTGCTCGTCCAGGGCCCATTTGCGCATATTGTCATAGAGATGGAAGGTTCTGGGATTTTCGTACTTGAGCACCTCGTAGAACTCCCGGGAGCGGAACAGTCTCTGGGCCTCCGAGAAATCCTTGATGGCCAGACGCTTGAAATCATCCGTGCTCTGGACCTTTCCGTAGGCGGTCATGACATAGGGCTTCTCGATGATGGCAGTGAAGGCCACCTCGTACTCTCCCCCGTTGCAGACAACCGAGAACTTCCCCTGCTCCACATGGCCGGGGCGCAGATTTCTCCCGTCGTACTCAAACCTCACTGTGACGGGATTTCCCTCAAATCCCTGTTCCACGCAGCGCATACGAAAAGAAGACGGATACACAATCCCCCGGATCGCCCCGTCTGTCTGGCTTCTGATCGTAAAACTTCCACGGTACACTTCCCCCTCACCGATGGTAAGGATCAGACAGGTCTCGTCGAACACGATCTCCGGGCCCGCCGTCTGAAAGTCACCTTTTGAAAATTTCTTAATTTTATTCTTCAAGCCTTCCACCTCTTCTTGCATCGCCTTTATTAGACATACTATAATAGATTATATCATTACTGCAATCAGAATGGCAATGCCGTAATCTGAAAATCTGGAAGAATATAAGAGAATAAAGAAAAATTTAAGAGAAACATGGAGGAATACACATGAAAAGCGCAAAACGCCCTGCCTTCCACGGCAGCGACCTGGAACAGATCGAAAAGTATTATCACATCAAAAAGGAGGAGATCACAGGCTTCGGGGCAAATGTCAATCCCCTGGGCCTGTCCTCCTCTGTGAAGGAAGCCCTGGCAGAAAACCTGGACGTCATCAGCCGCTATCCCGACCGGGACTACGCGTCCTTGAAGGCCGCCATCTCAGACTACTGCCACATCCCCGCCTCCTTCGTGGCTGTGGGAAACGGCTCCACAGAGCTCATCTGTCTTCTCATCAGCCAGCGAAAAGCCCGCCACGCGGTGGTCATCGGCCCAACCTACTCGGAGTACCAGCGGGAGCTTGAGCTGACCGGCGGCAGGATCACTGCCTACGACCTGAAGGAGGAGAACCGCTTCAGGCTGGACATCCCGGATCTCCTTGGATTTCTCCCCAAGGACACAGATCTGCTCATCCTGTGCAACCCCAACAACCCCACCTCCTCCGCCGTCAGCCAGGACAGCCTTAAAGCCCTGATAGACGCCTGCCGGGAGCGGGACATCTTTGTCATGGTGGACGAGACCTATGTGGAGTTCGCCCCCGATCCGGGCCACATCACTGCCGTTCCCCTCACACGGGACTTCGACAACCTGATGGTCATCCGCGGCGTGTCCAAATTCTTCGCCGCCCCGGGTCTGCGCCTTGGCTACGGGATCACAGGAAACCGGGATTTCCTTTCGTCCCTGGCGATCCACCAGAACCCCTGGAGCGTCAGCAGCATCGCCGCACTGGCGGGGGAGCTGATGCTAAAGGACGCCCCCTACATCGAGAAGACCCGCCGGCTCATCGGCTCCGAGAGGGACCGACTCACAGGGATCCTCTCCGGCTTCCGCCACGCCCGGGTCTACACACCTTACGCCAACTTCATCCTGGTGCGCATCCTAAAGGAGGATCTCTCCTCCTTCCAGGTCTTCGAGGCGGCCATCCGCCAGGGCCTGATGATCCGCGACTGCTCCTCCTTCGAGAGCCTGGAGGGGGAGTACATCCGCTTCTGTGTCATGATGCCGGAGGACAATGACCGGCTGATGGCGTGTCTGAAGGATTTGCTGGCATGACACTCAGAAAGCCAATCTGATACGAGGCCGGACAGCTTTTACTTCTGTCCGGCCTCTCAAAACTTTTCAACATTTTCCTATCTATTCGCATCCTCAAAAATCCGGTCAAGTATCCTCGCGTTCAAAAGAGTCTCTTCTTTGGACACGAGCGGCTTTTCGCCCTCTAGGATACATCTTCCGAACTGCTCGATCTCGAGCATGTAATTGTCCGGACACATGACAGTGTGCTCTGTCTTCTCCTCATCCAGGATCTCCACATTATCCACATTGCCTCCGGAAGTGACCGTGAACTTCTGGATATACCGGCAGTTAAAATTGCAGGGGACTTCTATCCTTCCCTTCTCCCCTACCACCGCATAATACCCTCTCGGGTATGAATTCAGGGAAGAGTAGCTGGCCGCCTGGACGCCATCCTCGTACATCAGAAGTGCTGTATTGCTGACATCCACTCCGTATTCCTGAGACATCTCTGCCAGAGCCTTGACCCGGACCGGCTCCTTAAAGCCCAGCAGATAGCTGATAGCGCTGATATTGTAGCAGGCCATATCGTAGAAAGATCCTCCTCCAAGATTCCGGTTCATCCGGATGTTGGACATATCTGTCAGCACATCTGTGAGATGGGACTCCAGATATTTCACTTCCCCGACAGCCCCCTGATCAATCAGTTCCTTCACCTTCCGGATCAGAGGCGCATGTCGATAGGCAAATGCCTCCATAAGGAGAACGCCCTCCTCTTCGCAGACGTCAAACATCGCCTTCGCCTGCTCCTCATTCAAAGCCAGCGGCTTCTCACACAGGATATGCTTCTTTGCCTTTGCGGCTTTTTTCACCCATTCGCAGTGCAGGGAATTCGGGAGAGGAATATAAACGGCTTCCACATCCTCATCCGCCAGAAGAGCCTCATACGTATCGTACGCCTTCTTTGCACAGAACAGCTCCCTGAATTCCTCCGCCTTTTTTCCTCCTCTGCTGGCCACTGCGTAAAGCTGCGCATTGTCGGCCTGGAGAAGTCCCGGGATGGTGCGCACTTTTGCGATGGAGGCACACCCAAGGATCCCCCATTTTACTTTTCTGCTCATAACACCTTATCTCCTAATCTATCGCACCTTCTACAAACTCACGCATTCCCTGGAAGATCAGGTACACAGACGTAGCGCCCGCATCCTGATGTCCGATAGCCCTCTCAAGGAGAGATTTCGCGCGTCCGAATTTCGCTACATATTTCTTTGTGTCTTCCATACCGCATCTGGCTGCCTCTTCTGCCGCTTTGAGCATTTCAAGAAGTCCTTTTCCAGAGTTGGCCTCAAGGGCGTCGACAGCGGGTGCCAGCGCATCTACCATTGTCTTGTCCCCTACCTGGGCACCGCCTCTCTCCTGAATGGCGTCAAGGCTCTTCTTCTCCATCCTAGCAAGATCTTCTGCTGTGATAGTCCCCTTGGGATCCATTCCTTTCGCGCCGGCCAGATAGAGACTTCCGAAAATAACTCCTGACGCGCCGCCCATGGACATGAGCATCGCCTGTCCCGCGGTTTCAAAGAGATGGTAGGCATTTTCTTCTCCCTGCATTTTCAGAAGTTTCTTCTTGGCTTTCTGCATGCCGCCGGCCATTCCTATGCCGTGATCTCCGTCACCGATCGCACTGTCCACCTCTGTCAGGTAGGGCTTGTTAGCTATGATCTTATCCGCTATGTAGAGAAGCATATTCCTCGTATCTTCAGCATTGAGCTCCTCCAGGACACCGTCTTTGCTCCTGGTGATCACAGCCGGCTCCACATCGGTCTCGTCGAATTCCGGCTCTTCCTCGTCCGCGTCTGAAGAGGCGTCCTCCACCACTCCTGAAAATGATCCTTTGGCGTAATAGGGAGAATAGCAGGGCGCATCGTAATACTTTTTCAGTTCATCGTCAAGCTTCAGGAAAGTGATGGAAAATCCTCCCATCTCCATGCAGGTGCAGTATGTCTTGACCTCTGCGTCGTACACCTTCAGCCCGTCTCTGTGCATGCACTTATACAGCTCATAATAGACAAGATTCAGTTCCAGCAGAGGGGTGGAGCCAAGCCCGTTGACAAGGACAGCGATCTCGTCTCCCGATTTCAGTCCCATTTCAGCCATAAGCTCATTGTACATTCTCTCCACCATATCACAGCAGGGCATCATCTTTGTCCTCTCGATCCCCGGCTCTCCGTGAAGCCCCATACCGAACTCCATCTCGTCATCCGCGATCTCAAAAGTAGGTTTATCATTGCCCGGCAGAGTTCCGGGGGAAGTGGCAAGCCCGATCGTATTGGTATTATCTCTGGCCTTCTCCGTGATCCGCACAACCTCATCCAGATCCAGGCCCGCATCGCAGGCCGCTCCCGCAATCTTAATAGTATAAACATCTCCCGCGATGCCACGACGGTCCGTTATCCTCTCTTTGGGAGCCGATGCGAAATCATCCCACTCGCGGACGTGTGCTGTCTTCATACCTTCCGCCCTGCACATCTCCTCCGCCATATCAAAATTCAGATTGTCTCCCGCGTAGTTTCCATATACAAAGAGTACACCTTTCCCCTGATCCACTGCTTTCGCAGCCATCATGATCAGTTCCGGGTTGGGGGAAGCACAGATATTTCCGCATGCCACGGCATCTGCAAGTCCGGCCCCGCAATACCCTGTAAACAGGGGCTCGTGTCCACTCCCGCCGCCGATGACCAGAGCGACCTTGTCTTTTCTGTGCCCTCTGTATTGAAATGCATTGTACTCACCGATTTTTTTATAATATTTCTTATAGGCCATCAAATAACCTGTAAGACTCTCCTCCACCACGTTTGATACATCCTTGTTCAGGATTTTTTTCGTACTCATCCAAGACGCCTCCTTACTCTACATTTCTGTGGCGTTTAGCCATTTTTTCGAAAGACAGTCCCTCCGTCTCATCCACTATCATCATAACGATCATATCAAACAGAATGAACAGGCACTGCTCGAACAGGTTTCCCATGGGCTGGAAGGAGGGAACCACCTCATCAGTCCCTCTGTACACTGCTGCCGGGACAAAAAAGACTTTGTCTGCCAGATTTTTAGCCGTATCTCCACTCGGCGAACCGGTCACCACATAGATCATGGCCCCGGCCTCTTTCGCCCGTTCACATACATAATTAATATGCCCGATACGCCCGTCTCCCAGAGTCGCGATCAGCATGTCGCCTTCCCCGATCGCGGGAGTGGTATCGTCCCAGATCCAGTGGATCTCCTTCCCCATATGCATCAGCCTCATGGCAAAAGCTCTTGTTGCCATGCCTTCCCTTCCAACGCCTATAAGGAAAATACGGTCATGTTTTTTTACTTCCTCTATAAAGTCTCTCAGTCCCGCCTGATCAGTCTTCTCATATACCTGCCTGTGCTCATCCAGTATTTTCTCATACATTTCCCTGTAATCCATACCATCTTCCCCCCTTTAACCGAGCTCTCTGTGCAGGTAATCCATCGTTTTTTTCATCCCCTCGTATACATGGTCGTCATCATCCTCAAATATAGTGACCACTTCCAGATACTGAGGAATATCATCCAGATGCGCATTTTCCGTCGCCCGCCTGATCAGCTCCGGTGTGACAATTCCTCCTTCATGAGTGAAATCCCAGTGCCTGTCCCACAGTCCATCCGTCTGCTGGAGATGGATGGAACCGATGTATGGAGCACATTTATTAAACCACAGCTCAATGTCCGCCTCTTCTTTAAGGAGAGGTTTGAACAGGGCGTGTCCCCAGTCTACAAGCAACTTAATCGGGATCTTGCTTCCCTCAAGATCCTGCATCATCTTGACGGACACCTCCGGGCTGTGAGGAAATTCCGTGATCAGAGGAGTCGCTTCAATATGGATCTCCTTCAAGCCTTTTTCTTTGCCGTAAGCCGCCAGCTTTCTGAGGGACTCCAGCATATCCTGGTATAACTCTTCCCTCTTCTTCGGATCCCTAGCGTCATCATAGGTCATGCCGCCTACAGGCGTTCCCATGACAGGACATCCCATTCTCACTGTCAGATCGATCGCTCTTTTAAAGAAGACAAGCGCCGCCTCCCGCTGTTCCCTGGCCGGTGCCAGCAGATGCGCATAAGAATAGGAAGCAAGGCCACCGAATGTTCCGTCAATCTCCACACCCTCGTCCGCAAATGCTTTTTTATACTGATCCACCATGACATCTCTGTATTCCTCCGGCCACCAGGGATCGATCAGATCCCAGGTGAACTGGACATGGTCCGTGCCAAAATCCTGTTTGATCATCCTGGCCAGCTGAACCGGATCCAGCCAGCGCTTTACAGCAAAAGACAAATTTAAACCAAGTTTCATAGATTAAACCTCCTGTGTATAAGATCCTGTTGCGTCTATTTAGTTAAGTTTGATCCTTCTCTGCCGTTTCTCACGTACGATGTCAGAAATAGAACTGAAGGAAATAGCAAGTACAACGACGATGCCGCTGACTGCCGACTGCCAGTAAGAGTTAACACCGAACAGTACGATAATGTTCTGGATAATGGTGATAACCGCTGCTCCGATCAGTGCTCCTGCCGGATTTCCAACTCCTCCTGTCAGGGAGAGGCCTCCGATAACAGATGCGGCGATGGAGTTCATGGGCCAGTCTTCACCTATGGCTGTCTGGGCTGATCCCAGACGACAAACATACAAAAGCCCTGCCAGGGAGGAGATCAGGCCGACGATGGAGTAGATCATCACGCGGATGCGGTCCACTTTGATACCCAGGATCTTTGCGGCTTCCTTGCTGTTACCAATGGCATAAATATAGCGCCCGGTCTTTGTTTTCTTTACCAAAAATAAAATAATGATAAGGACAATAATGCAGATGATAAACGGAATAGGAACGGGACCTATGGAATTTTTCCCAAGGAACTGTACATCAGCCGGGATACCCGTTACGGCTTTTCCTTTTGTAATAACAAGGTTTACTCCTCCATACACGCCCTGCATACCGATCGTGGCGACCATGGAATTCAGCCGAAGACGAGTGATGATGATCCCGTTGACAAAACCAAATATAACACCAAGTATCAGCCCTACTACCAATGCCAGCCACGGGTTAATTCCCGCATTTACCATCAGCATACCGGAAAGGATACCGCACAGACATGCGATCTTTCCTACCGACAGATCAAGTTCTCCTACAAGAAGGAGCAGCGACTGTGCAATACCGATCATTCCAATGAACGCGAGATCCCTCAGCACTGACTGCAGATTATAAATATTCAGAAAGTAAGGGGATACAACACTCGCAATGATGATCATGACAACCAGGATGGCCGCCATTGCAGTCATATTACTTTTTTTCAATGCATTGACAAATGCATTTCCTGTTTTCTGTTTTGTGTTTTCTTTATTCATAACAAACTCCTCTTTACCTAAGAATTCACTCCGATGATCGCCCCTAGAATATCCTGCTGCCCGGCATATTCATCAAATTCGCCTGCTATCCTTCCCTCGTACATTGCAATGATCCTGTTGGAACATTTTTTTACTTCCTCCATCTCAGATGATATCATCACAATACCGATACCTTCGTCCTCCGCAAGCTTTTTCATAAGGCGGTATATCTCCGTTTTTGTTCCTACATCGATACCTTTGGTGGGCTCATCAAAAATCAAAAGCTTTGGTTTGCTGGCCATTGCCCGACCAATGATAACTTTCTGCTGATTTCCTCCGGATAAGAACTGGATTTCCTTATCTGATCCAGGTGTCTTCACATCGTATGTATCTATCACATCCTGAGCCAGTTCTTCTTCCTTCTTTCTGGATATATTTAATCCGCTTCTCAGATTATCAAGTACAGAGATGGAAATATTTTCCCTGATAGACAGCACCGGGAGTATACCCTGCTTCTTTCTTTCCTCCGGCAGATAAATGAGTCCGTTCCTTACAGAATAATTCGTGTCTCCCAGTTTCCATTCTTTCCCGTCAATCTTCACCGATCCGGCGTAAACGGGAAGGTAGCCGAACACTGCCTGCATGAGTTCACTCCGTCCCGCGCCAACAAGGCCGGAAAAACCAAGGATTTCTCCTTTTCGCAGTTTAAAGCTAATATCTGTAAATTTCTCTCCTGTGAGGTGGTTCACCTCCATCAAAATCTCATCAGATACTTTCGTGGAGTAAAAGCGTTCATTCTGATCCACTTCATGTCCCGTCATCTGCCTGATGACCCAGTCGGTGTCAACATCTTCTGTTTTGGAAAAAGCCACCTTTTTCCCATTCCTGAAAACAGTAATCACGTCCGACAGCAGGAATATTTCCTCCAATTTATGCGATATAAAGATAATCGCTTTGTTTTCTTCTTTTATCTTTCTCACCACATCAAACAGGATTTCTGTATCCCTGCTTGTCAAACTGGTAGTGGGCTCATCCAGCATCAGAACATCGTAATCCTCATGTACTGTTGCACGTGCGATCTGAAGAAGCTGCTGAGATGATACGGAAATATCCTTTACCAGATCACTTGGTTTAATGGGAATGGAAAACTTCTCCAAAATAGGGACCGCCCTTTTTTCCAGCTCTTTTTGATTAACTGTACCTTTGATACCGGATTTCTCATACGGCATGAACAGATTTTCCGCAACGGACATATATCCGAACAGGTCGATTTCCTGGGGCACATACGCGATTTTTCCGAAAAGCGCCTTATTCTTCACTGCGTTTTCCCCGCCGATCAGCACCTCTCCTTCCTCCGGCTCATAGACGCCGGTGAGACATTTGATCAATGTACTTTTACCCGCACCGTTCTCTCCGATAATCGCATGTATCTCTCCCGGTTCAAAGGCCACATCTACAGAATCCAGGGCGACAACGCCCGGAAACATCTTTGTAATATTTTTCGCCTCTAATATTTTCATAGACATGCTCCTCACACTAAAGCGGGGGCGAGCAACTTGATTAAATCGAGTTACAAGCCCCCGCTTACTAGTCGTTAAAAAAACTATTTACTGATCGCTCCTACTCTGACTGAGCGCTAACAATCTCAATCCACTCATCTACATTGTCCTGTGTGATCTGTCCGATTCCCGTGTCAACCATTGCCGGAAGATCCATTCCCTGGGCTGCCTGGTATGCCATAAGAACCGCGTACATTCCCTGCTCCTGGGGAAGTGTGGAGGATGTGGCTGTGATCGTTCCTGACTTCACGTAATCAAGGATCTCGATCAGATTATCCATGGCAACGAATGTCACCTGATCCTGCATGCCTTTTTCCTCAATGGCTGCTGCTACGCCAGCGCCACAAGCGTCACAGTTCAGGTATCCGGTCAGATCCGGGTTAGCCGCCAGAACCGCCGCTGCCTGGGACTGAGCCGTCTCAACGTTGTCATTGTCGATACCGCCGTCAATCACTTCAATATCCGGATACTGTGCCAGAGCATCAAGATGAGCCTGATATCTCTCTGCATGGTTGGGAGCGGTAGGCGCGCCCTGCATAACTGCCACTTTTCCGGATGTGCCCATGTTCTCGATCAGCATATCCACAGCAATCTCTGCCTGCTCCGCGAAATCATTACCTACGGATGTCAGCCCGCTACCTTCAGGTGAGGGCGCGTCAAACAGGATTACCGGAATACCTCTGTCCTGGATCTCAGAAATAATATCCGCGCTTCCGTCATAATCTACAGGGTCGATCAGGATCGCTGTCGGTTCTGTGGCTGCTGCCTGCTCCAGTACCGAGTTCTGTTCAGAAACCTCTGCTGACTCCGGAGCTCTGTAATCAATCTTCACTTCCACTCCAAGCTGCTCGGAGAGAAGATCAGCCTCTTTCTGAGCTCCCTTGTTTACCTCATCGAACCATGCATGCACGGTTTTGGGTACAACAACAAAGGTCATGTCCTCTGCCGCTCCACCGCCGCCTTCGCTGGATCCTCCTCCGTCAGATGATCCTCCTGAACACCCGGCTGCCAGTGTGGCAGTCATAGCTGCTGTCAGCAATACCGCTAAAACTTTCTTTTTCATTTTACTCCTCCTTTTCTGAATTTTCTCTCTTTTTGATGGTTTTATTATATATCACGTTTTTTTCTTTTCCAACGAGACAAAATTTAGAATAAGTGAGACTAATTTTAGACATTATCGCAGGTTAATAATCTCATCCGAGATATCCTCCACATACTCTTCCCTGGATTTTATGATCACAACAGATGTACCTCTGGCCGCAAATTTCTTTATATATGATTTCACGATCGACACCCCATATGCATCGCACAGAATAAAAGGTTCAAAAAGGATGAGGACCTTGGGGTTGTAAATATACCATCGTTCCAAAGTCATGCTGATCACATCGTTGATTTCCAGACTCCCGGCCATTGCTGTCTGGTCTGTCTCTTCTTTTTCCATGTTCTCTCATGCCATCCTTGCCATACCACCGGCGTAAGAAATATATTCCAGAGAGGAAATCTTGTAAAGGGACGGAAGCAGCAGGTTTTCCTCCACAGACATCTTTGTGAAAATCTCATCCTGTCCGCCCATGGATTTAACAGACACGATTTTATGCCTGACAAGGAAATCCGGGCTCACACTTCTATAACGCCGGCCATCTACAACATACTCGATATCCTCCTCTGGTATTCTGCCTGAAAGGGCCATAAAAAATCGTTCTTTCTCTTTTCCGTCCAATATAAGAAATGACGCCACTTTTCCTTTAGCAAACGCAAAATCTCTTCTCTGTTCTTTCTGAAACACAAAACCTTTTACTCTATACACAATATTTTCGTCTTCCGCCTGTTCCTGAACATACCTTCCCGCTGCTGTCTTCCCGGCTATCGTCCCTCCACTCAAAAGGAACTGCTCCAAATGCTCAGTGTCTCTGATATAACTCTTGGAGCATTTTTTCACAATGCGTCCCTTGCTGAAAATGATATATTTGTCGGACAGAAGATGCATGATCATATTAGAATGACTGTTCACGACAACAGCCATCCGGTCTGCTATCAATCTTTTCATCGCATCTGCAAAAAGCGCAATGTCCCTCGAGTCCATGCCCTCAAACTCATCTTCAATAATGACTAATTTTGCTCCCCTCTTCAGTGCTTTAACCAGATCTACGATTCTCTTTTCTGCCTCGGTGAGCTCCCTCATTTTTCTTGATACATCAAATTTTAGCCCCAGGCTTTCAAAATACTGTCCTATCTCCTGCGCCAGCTGTCTCCCATGCAGCAGCATACCGAGCCATCCTGTATCAACAAGGCCAATATATTCCGCCACTGTCCAGTCGTCGATCAGATAGTTGTCCGCGGTTATGCGATACACCTTTTCGCGCAGGTACTTGCTCCCGCTCACTTTTTCCCCCGCAATATAAACCGCGGCTCCGTCTATACCACCTTCCAGATTTCCGTCCAAAAGCTGTACGAGAAGATCTTTTCCTGAATAAGTAAGCCCGAGAAATCCCACGCATTCCCCTTCCAGAATGCAAAGTGAAATATTCTCGAGCCTGTTTGTCGAAGTATAAGTATAATTCAGATCATTAATCCGCAATATTTCTTTCTTCATTCTCCCCACCCCTGTCTGTCCCATCGTTTACCGGGATTGTAATTTCCACATCGGTTCCCTGTCCCGGTGTGCTGTATACATTGACACCATACTCCTCTCCGTACAGAAGCTGGATCCTCTTATGGATATTGGGAAGGGCAATCCCTGTATTCCTCTGATCCTTCCCGGCGCCGTCTTCCAGCTTTATATCCCTTGATCGAATCTTTTCATTCAGTTTCTTAAGCTTTTCTTTTTCAATTCCCTTGCCATTATCCGATATGGTGATGATCAGATTTTTTTCTGTCACAATCACCTCAATAACAACTTTCCCCCCTTCCAGTCTCTCCTCAAGCCCGTGGAAAATAGCGTTCTCCACAACAGGCTGGATGATCAGCCTGGGAATCAGGAAATTGTACGCCTCCTCATCTTCCTCGTCTATGATGATCTCCATAGAAAACCGATTGTTAAAACGGTACCTCTGTATCAGCATATAATTGTCAATATTTGCCATCTCATCTCTGAGGGTGACAAGACTTCCCTTTTTGCTGATACTGTACCGAAAAAAGGCTGCCAGAGCCTCAACCATCCTTGCTATCTCCCGATTGTCGTCCATCAGGGCCTGTCCCCGGATGCATTCCAGTGTGTTGTAGAGAAAATGAGGATTGATCTGGCTCTGAAGAGCTGTGAGCTCTGTCTGCTTGTCAAATATCTGCGCCGAGTTTTCTCTTGTCTTCTGGGCCGCATACCGGTCCATCATCTCTCTGATCTGTCTGATATACGGCACACTCTCCGTCCGTTCTTCAAACTCTTCGTCAGTCCAGTTTCTTCCCGCGAACATGTCCAGAGTCTCACCTAAATTTTTTAGCGGTTTTATCACAGCGCAAAAGACAACAACGTCCAACATCAGCTGGAGTACGCAGAGGAAGAACAGTGTCACAGGGGGATAGCCTATCCGACCAAGTGCTCCCACCAGCAGAAAAACAAGCACTGTCTCTATCACTAATATAATTTTCGTAACCCGGATCTGTTTCATGCTTCCCTCCTACGAGTGCAGCTTACGGTAAAGAGCCGGCTTCACCCCGACTGTCTTGGTAAAAATCTGACTGAAATATCTGGAATCCTTATATCCCACACTCTCTGCGATCGCAGCGATCGTCTCATTTGTATCGCAGATCATTTCCTTGGCTTTCTCCATGCGGATATTGACAAGATATGCGCTGAAATTGATTCCTGTCTCTTTTTTGAAAAGTACGCTGAAATACACTGGATTAAGCCCGACAATATCAGCCAGGTCTTCCAGTACAATCTTCTCTCCGTAGTGCTCATCCACATACTGTTGTGCCTGTCTGATCGGTTTTGCAGACTCTGCTTCCATAGCCTCCCGGCTTGCGTCCAGGTACCCTCCAAGGCTCTCCTTCAGAAGACTTTTTAACGCCGGAATCGTATAGCAGTGCTGGCAGTTGGACTTCAGTCCTTTTCTGACACTTCTGGACTCATCGTGCTGCATATCGATATGTTCAAAGAAAAGAGTGATCAGAGCTTCAGCCAACTCATAGCATACGGAAAAATCCAGATCGTCTCTCAACATAAATTCACTGTACATCTGATTAATGCACTGTTCCAATTTCTCCCGGGAATAACTCTCGATACTTGTCAGTATATCATTTCTGTATCTGTCAATAAAATCAGCGGAATCTGTCTTTCGTCCGCGGGTAATGGACTCTGCGTAAATGATTCTGCCAACTCCCAGCTTGATCCTGTTTCCGACAGCCTGGTTCGCCTCACGTATAGAAAACCGGATCTCACTGAACTCCGTTCTCTCAGTTCCTACTCCTATCGTCACCTCATACTGTTCAAATCCCATCAGATATTCCTTAACGGATGAGAGGATATCGCTGATCCTGTTCCTGATCTCTTTTGTTTTGCTGCAGTCGTAGTTAAACAGACAGTAGATATGCAGATTTTCCTTCTCGCAGATCAGCACTTCCTCCGCCTCTGTCTGAAGGATACTTTCCACCGAAGAGGTGATTCTCTCAACAGTCAGTTTATCCTGCTTTTTATCATGCTTATTGTAATCCACGTAGTCCAGCTTAATATCAATCCCCCTGTAGATCTCTCCCTCCAGAGGCACCCGCATATCTTCCGGCTGGATTTCGTCTTCCTGCTCAATAATATTTTTCAGGAAATCTCTCTTAATGATCTGACGGCTCTCAGAAACCGCTTCCCTCATCTCCATCTGTTCTATGGACTGCTGATATTTCTCCATAAGCTCTGTGTGAAGCTTTTTCATCACCTTATTGAGCTCGTTCTCATTGATCGGCTTCAACAGATAATCGTCTACGCCATACTGAAGTGCGCGATGCGCATACTCAAATTCCTTGTACCCGCTGATCACAATAAACTTCATCTCTTCATGCAGCTCTCTTGCCTTGCTGATCAGGTCAAGCCCATTCATTTTAGGCATACGGATGTCAGTGATGACAATATCAAGAGGCACTCTCTGTATGAGCTCAAAAGCGCTCTCACCGTTATCCACTACATCCACGCACTCCATATTGAATTCATCCCAGCGAATCAGATGCTTGATCAGCATCCCTATCCGAAATTCATCCTCAACAATTAAAACCTGCCATTTCCTCTTCTGCATTTTTTCTTCCTTCTCAATCGCAAAGATGTATCAGTTACGTTATCATCTGCTGGCCAACACCAAAAGTCTTCTCTTAAAACGGTGTCCCGATCATGTTGTAGGGCGTCACCTGATACACGTAATAATTCAGCCAGTTGGTGTACAGGTTGTTCCCGTGGGCCCGCCAGGTCAGGAGAGGCTTTTTCTGCGGGTCATCATCCGGATAGTAGTTCTCCGGCATCTCAATGGGCAGCCCCTTGGCCAGGTCTCTTTTATACTCCCCGTCCAGGGTGACCCTGTCGTACTCCGGGTGCCCCATGACGAAGATCTGGCGTCCGTCCCCGGCCATGGACAGGAAAGCCCCCGCCTTCTCTGACTCCGCCAGGATGGTGATCCTGCCGTCCGCGCGGATCCTGTCCGCCGGCACGTCGGTGTGTCTGGAGTGGGGTGCCAGGAACACATCGTCAAATCCACGCACAAGGGGGATCTTCCGGTTCAGCACCCTGTGGCTGAAGACGCCGAACAGCTTCTTCTCCAGAGGCACCTTGTCGATCCCGTAGTGGTAGTAGAGGGCCGCCTGGGCTCCCCAGCACAGGTGGAGGGTGGAGGTCACATTAGTCTTGGTCCACTCCATGATCTCGGTCAGCTCCTCCCAGTAGTCCACCTCCTCAAAGGGCATCTGCTCCACCGGGGCGCCGGTGATGATAAAGCCGTCGAATTTCTGATCCTTTACCTCCTTAAAGGGCAGATAAAACTTGTTCAGATGGCTGGTGGACGTGTTCTTGGACTCATGGCTGGACACATTGATGAACACCACATCAATCTGAAGGGGTGTGTTGGACATGGACCGCAGGATCTGCAGCTCCGTGTCCTCCTTCAGCGGCATCAGGTTCAGAAGCCCGATGCGGATGGGCCGGATGTCCTGATGGGTAGCCCGGTGCTCATCCATCACAAAGATATTCTCCTGCTCCAGTATCTCTTTTACCGGAAGATCGTTCTGTACTCGAATTGGCATAGTCTTTTCTCCTTTATCCTCTCTGAATTCTTCTATATATTCACTCTGTTATCTCGCTGTCCTGGCTCTGTTGCCTCACTTCTGGTCCTGCCTGCCGTTTTCCGCCTCGCTGCCCTGCCCGTCGCGGGTATCGCCGGCATCTCCGCCGCCCACGTAGGAGCCGCTGTCATCCACATAGCTCAGCTCGTCATAAAAGTCCGACTGAGTAGGGAGATTTTTATTCTCCAGCCGTCTGTTGACGATTGTCTGGACAATATAGTAGATCACCGCAAAGGTGGGCACCCCCATGAGCATCCCCAGGAACCCGAAAAGCCCTCCTCCCAGGAGGATGGAAAAGATAACCCAGAAGGCGGAAAGCCCTGTGCTGTTTCCGAGGATCTTAGGCCCGATGAAATTGCCGTCCAGCTGCTGCAGGAGGAAGATAAAAATAACAAAGTATACGCCCTTCAGCGGATCGGCCAGCATGATCAGGATAGCCGAGGGGATCGCCCCTATGTAGGGTCCGAAGAAGGGGATCACATTGGTCACTCCCACGATCACGCTGACCAGCATGACGTAGGGCATCCTCAGTATGGAAATGCCGATAAAACAGAGCACGCCGATAATGGCGGAGTCGATGATCTTTCCGATGATAAAGCCGCCGAATATCTCGTTGCTCTTCCTGGTCAGATGGAGGATGGCGTTGGCGTTCCTGGTGGAAAACACCGCGTAGACTGTCTTCTTTGTCTGGGAGACAAACTTCTCCTTGCTGAACAGCACATACACGGACACGATGACGCCGATCAGAGCGTTGAACACCTCGCTGAGGAAGCTGATCACGCCCTCCGTCAGGCTGGCCATCAGGTCGTTGATCCGGGCCAGCAGATCCGTGCGAAGCCAGTTCTGCAGCATATCCGTCCCCTCGCTGAGAGCCCGCTTTACGATATCGCCTATGGCAGAGTCATTCGCGTAGAACCTGTTGAACTCCCGCCCTAGGCTGTTCAGCTGCCCCGGCAGCGTCATCACCAGATCCCGGATACTCTTGTACAGCTCCGGTATCAGCATGTTGATCAGGGCAGTGATCAGGAAGAAGAGGAACACGACAGCCAGGGCGATCCCGGCCGCCCGTGAGAGCTTCTTTGCCTTTGTCTCGTTTTTCATCTTCTTTTTCAGCGCCGGTCCGAGATGCCGGTCCACCTGCTTCACAATGGGGTTCAGCAGGTAGGCGATGATAAGCCCGTACAAAATGGGCTTCAGCACATCCACCACAGTCCAGAGCACATCTGTCAGATTGGTGGCCCGCAGCAGGGCAAAATAAAACATAATTCCTGCTGCCACCACAATAAAATATGTAAGTCCCCGGCCAAACTGCTGGCGGATCCAGGAGGTTCCTCTCCCGCTCCTTGGCCTGTCCTTATTCTCTTTTTTTGTTTCCCTCTCCGTCTCGGTCATATCTATCATTTCCTTTTCATTCTGCGCATATAAACTATTATAGCAATGCCCATCTGAAAAAGCAACGCAGAAAGGAACAGCAGGCATGCGAAGGACATACAGAGAGGAAGGACAGCGCATATGCCAATACATATGCCGTCCTTCCTCTCTTTTTCATGATAGGAAGATTATTCCGTGCTCTCCAGCCGCTCTCGCGCTGCCCGCTCTAGTCTCAGCAGGTAAATGTGGTGCACTCTGTCTGGCTGCTCTGACAGGCATTTCCGCCCTCCACACTGATCTTTCCCGCGTTGCAGTGACAGTTGTCATTGTACTTGCACTGGACTGCCTGACAGTCCACACAGCTGCAGGCGGATGCGCTGCCTGTGCTGTTTCCCATTCCCATGCCGGCGGCGCCGCTGTAGGAATTACTCTGGGAATTGCTGTAGGAGCCTCCGAAGGAGTTGGTCTGGGCGCCTCCTCTTTCCTGGAAGCTGTCGCAGCTTGTCTCCTCCGCTCTCTGGGCAGAATTGCCTCCCACCTGGATCTTGTCCAGCGTACAGTAATAGTTCTGGTTGTGCATGCAGGTCTGTACAGTACATTTTAATTCTGGCATTGATACTACCTCCTTTATCTGTTTATCAGAGATAGTATCTGCACTTTTTTTGAAAAATATTCTTCTTTTTTACTCTGGCTTCTGCTTCCCCTGCTCCATCATCTCCACAAAGAGAGCGTGGATATCCGGGTAATCCTTTTTCAGGGACACGGGACGCCCCTTCTCATTTAGAAAGCAGTGCTTTGTCAGCCCCCGGCAGTGGACCATGCCGGTCTTCTCATCTGTCACCTCGTACTCCAGCGTCAGCTTGATGCCGTTGTACTCCTTCATCCTGGTCTGTATGGACACGATGTCCCCGAAGTGGACCATCCGCAGATAGTCCGCCTCCACTCCCAGGACCGGACTTCCTATGCCCAGGGCCTCCATTCTGTCATATCCCATCCCCATCTGCTCCAGAAGGTCTGTCCTGGCCTCCTCGAACCAGCGAATGTAGTTGGAGTGGTGGACGATCCCCATCTGGTCTGTCTCGTAATACTGCACTTTGTGTCTGTATTCCTGTATCTCTCTCATCATTTTTCCGGCCTCCTCACAGATCCGGCGTCCGGGTGCAGTCCCGACCAGCCGGTCTGGGGCATAGTCCCCAGCCTGTACATGTCTTCTTCCGTGATCTCAAATCCGAACACATCCTGGTTCTGCTTCATCCTCTCCATGGCGGAGGACTTGGGAAGGGGCACGATCCCCCGCTGGATAGCGTAGCGGATACACAGCTGGGCCACGGACACGCCGTACTGCCCGGCCATTTCCTGGAGCATCTCATTATCCAGGAGGGCCCGCCTGCCGATGGGGCTCCAGGCCTGCACCAGAATGTCCTTCTCCTGGCAGTACCTGACTGTCATCTCCTGGGTGTAGCCGGGATGGAACTCGATCTGGTCCACCGCCGGGCGGACGCGGCAGTCCTCCAGCAGATTTTCAATGTGATGGGGGAGGAAATTGCTGACGCCGATTGCCTTCACCTTTCCCTCCTCGTACAGCTCCTCCAGCCCCCTCCATGTCTCTTTGTCCAGCTGTTTCCAGTTACTGTAGCCCTCCTCCGGCAGGGGCCAGTGGATCAGGTAGAGATCCAGGTAATCGGTCTTAAGCGCCTCCAGAGACTGCCGGAAGGCCTCCTTTACATTTTCGTAACCCATCTGGGTCTTCCAGGCCTTGGACGTGATGAAGAACTCTTCTCTTGGGACGCCGCTTCTGCGTATAGCCTCCGCCAGATACTCCTCTGTCCCGTAGAAGGAGGCCGTGTCAAAATACCGGTATCCCGCCTCGATGGCCATCTGGATGATGTCTGCGCTCTTTCCGTCCGCCGCCTTGTAGGTGCCGTAACCAAGGCAGGGATTTTTCACTCCATTGTTCAAAGTGTAGCAGTCGTACATATTTTTCATATTTTTCTCCTTTATCTGCAAATCCACATTTTCCAGACCGCGAAAAATTCTCTTGTCATGTAGTTCAAAAACAGCACCGGGCCGCTGGGCGCCGGTATGGCCCGTGGATTTTGGTATCCTGTTCTCCTGGCATACTCCTTTGCCCTGTACATGTGAAAGCTGTTGGTCACGATCCCCACCGGCGCTGTCCGGTCCGGTATGAGCGGGCTGGAAAAGGCAAAATTCTCCCTGGTGGACGTGGAGCGCTCCTCCAGAATGAGCCTTGCCTGGCTGATCCCCCTTGCCCGCATGTACTCTCCCATGGCTCTGGCCTCGCTGACAGCCTCCTCCCTGCCCTGTCCGCCGGACAGGACAGCCATCGTCCCCGGATGCTCCTTCAGGTAGGAAATGGCTGTATCCAGGCGCCGGCGCAGGGAGACAGTCACCTCTGTCCCCCGGATCTGGGCGCCCAGGACAATGATAAAGGGGCAGTCCGTCTCCCGGTCCGGGCGCATCCCCCGGAGGATCCTGATTTCCACCAGCACAAATACAAAAAGGGCAATGGAAAAAGAACTCTCCACTGCCAGTCTAAGCCAGCGGGGGCCTGCAATGACGGCCGCATGCCCGAGAAGGCACGCCGCCCCGGCCCCGGGCCAGAACCCGGCAAAGGTAGAATTCCATTTTCCCATCGCCTTACAGATGATCAGATAATAGGCCAGACAGAAAACCGCTGCTGCCAGTATCATCTTATCTTCCGCAGCAGTGCTTGTATTTCTTTCCGCTTCCGCAGGGGCAGGGATCGTTGCGCCCTATCTTCTTCGGCTTGCGGATCGTGCCTGACTCCTTCTGCTCCTTGTAGAGGGCCTTTCTCTCCTCCTCAGTGAAAATATTGTCCCACTGGGGAAGATTGTAAAGCCAGTCAGCCTTGGCAGCCACCATGTTCTTATATAACAGGGCTTTATCATACACAAGGTTTACCTGTGTGTCCTCATCCATGGTTTCAATAGGGTTCGGCACCTTCAGGCTCTCGTCAATGCCGTCCAGAAAGCCTACCATAGTCATGACGCTGTGTCCAAATCTCTCCGCCAGCTCCTTGACCGTGCCGCGGACCTCCTCGTCCGGATTGGAGAGCAGCTTCTCATAGATTTCCTTCTCAATCTGGAAATAGGAAGCCCAGAACTTCTGAAGCTGGCCTCTGTCTGCCTTCTCATTGTAAGCGGTAGCCCGCCACTGTTCCAGTAATGTACTCATTTTTATACTCCTTTGTGCTCCTGCCTGTGCAGGTTTTTTTCTGTGCAAGCCCTATTATATACTATTTTCCCCGATTTTCAAAGAGGATGGGTTTGATTTTTTAGCTGTTTCCCGATATAATGATGCCAGGATTGTGAAAGCCCGCAGCACGGAACAATCCGTGGACATCGTAAATATGTTTCTGAAAGGAGCCCCTTCCATGGAAAAGATCAGACGGATCCTGGCGGCCTGCGCAGCCCTGCTGCTCCTCGTCATGTACGGCAGCACCCTGTTCTTCGCAGTCACTGACCATTCACAGACAATGGGCCTTCTGAAAGCCTCCATCGTCTGCACCTTTGTCATCCCCGTCCTTCTGTACGCCTACACTCTAGTGTACAAAAATATCCAAAACAGCCGCCCGCCCTCCGACGAGGAGAGCTCCCCCGAAAATGCGGGGAAGGCTGCAGAAGCGTCTGACCCCGGACAGGATCAGACGTAGAGTCCGGCCCACATCCAGGCCGGGCTTTTTTCCTTCTCCCGGCTCCGTCTGCGCTGCTGTGCCTCCTTTATCTTCTGTCTCTTACTCAAGTATTCTTCCATGGAAATCGCTTCCTGGCTGATGTCTTTTCTCTCGCTGTTTCTCATGATGCATACCTCCACTTCTACTTATTTATACTCCATACTCCGTTTTCCCGGCTTTATTATTATATTGCCGGCTTTCTGTTTTTATGACTTTTTTCTTCTATGCTGCTACTATACTCCGCAAATGTGTCTTCTGTATGGAGAGAACCTAAAATAAAAGTAAGGAATTTCTTAAAAAAGTATTGTCACTGCTCCTCCAGGGAATGCTTTTTCCTGATCACTACCGTCTCATCGTAGCAGGCAAATATCTTCTCAATATGCTCCTTTTCAGGTGCCGGCGTCAGAAGGCTCACAATTGGCACGATGATCATTCCCGCCACCATGGCCAGAGCGCCTGCGTTGATGGGGGAGGCGATATATCCTATGAACATGTTGGACACGGTGATGCCCACGCCGGCGATGAAGCTGGCCCACACGGCCGCCCTTGTGGTCCGCTTCCAGTACAGGCCGTACAGGAAGGGAGCCAGGAATGCCCCTGCCAGAGCGCCCCAGGAAATGCCCATAAGCTGCGCGATGAAGGCCGGCGGGTCCAGAGCCAGCACAACAGACAGGAGGATAAAGAACACGATCAGCAGCTGCATCACAATGATCTGCTTTTTCTCGCTCATCTTCTTCATCACTGTATCCTTCAGGAAATCCAGCGTCAGGGTGGAGCTGGATGTGAGGACAAGGGAGGACAGGGTTGACATGGACGCCGACAGCACCAGGATCACCACAATGCCCACCAGAATGTCCGGAAGTCCCGACAGCATAAAGGGAATGATGCTGTCGTACACCACGGATCCGTCCGCCCCGTAAATCTCCGGGGAGTCAAAGAGTCTGCCAAAGCCGCCCAGGAAGTAGCATCCTCCGGACACCACAATGGCAAACACAGTGGAGATGATGGTTCCCGTCTGAACCGACTTCTCATCCCGGATGGTGTAGAATTTGTGGATCATCTGGGGCAGTCCCCAGGTTCCAAGGGAAGTCAGGATGATCACTCCCAGCAGGTTTAAGGGATCCGGGCCGAAGAAGGATGTGAAGGCTCCGGGCTGCCCCATTGTCACCTCCACGTCGCTGGGGATCCGGGCCATCTTACCTACGGCCTCCATGAAGCCTCCCTGGCCTGAGAGAACCGCCGCGATGACCGCCACAATGCCCGCCAGCATGATGATGCCCTGGATAAAATCATTGATGGCTGTGGCCATGTATCCGCCCAGTATCACGTACACGGCCGTGATCACCGCCATGAGGATCACGCACCACTCATAGGGAATGTTGAAGGCCATCCCGAAGAGCCTGGAAAGTCCGTTGTAGATGGACGCTGTGTAGGGCACAAGGAAAATGAACACGATGGCTGACGCCGCGATCTTCAGCCACCGGCTTCCATACCTCTCCCCGAAGAAATCAGGCATGGTCCTGGAGCTCAGGTGCTGGCTCATGACGCGGGTTCTCCTTCCAAGGACAACCCAGGCGAGAAGACTGCCGATAACCGCGTTCCCAATTCCAATCCAGGTGGAGGCAAGGCCGTATTTCCACCCGAACTGCCCAGCATATCCCACAAAGACGACCGCTGAGAAATAGGAGGTTCCGTAGGCGAATGCTGTCAGCCACGGCCCCACTGACCGTCCTCCCAGCACAAATCCGTCTACACTGCCCGCATGTCTCCTGGCATAGATCCCCACTGCCACCATGACAATAAAAAATAACAGCAGGATCGTAAGCTTGATGATCATTTTTGTTTCCTCCTTTTCTCCGCTTTTTCTTCGTCGCTTTAAACCGCAACGCTTTAACGTGTTAAATTATTTCTCTAAAAGAATACCACAGCCCGGGCTGTCCTGTCAACACAAAATGTACAACGAAAACAGGCGGCATGGCCTGTCAGCCATGCCGCCCGAAGGGGATCAAGATCAAACTATTTATTTCTGTAGATAATGTCTCTTCTTCCCGGTCCGTTGGAGATCATTGTGATGGGGTAGCCGATCTCCCTCTCGATGAACTCAATGTAGTTCCTGCAGTTCTCCGGAAGGTCCTCGTACTTCTTAATGCCCCGGATATCGCACTTCCAGCCGGGGAGAGTCTTGAGGACCGGCTTTGCCTTCTCCAAAAGATGGGTGGTGGGGAACTCTGTCGTCACTTCCCCGTCGATCTCGTAGCCCACACAGACAGGGATCTCATCCAGATAACCAAGCACATCCAGCACTGTGAAGGCCACGTCTGTAGTTCCCTGCAGTCTGCAGCCATACTTGGAGGCTACACAGTCGAACCAGCCCATACGTCTCGGGCGTCCTGTGGTGGCGCCGAACTCGCCGCCGTCTCCTCCCCTGCGCCTCAGCTCGTCCGCCTCCTCGCCGAAGATCTCGCTGACAAAGGCGCCGGCGCCGACAGCGCTGGAGTAGGCCTTGCAGACAGTGATGATCTGCTTGATCTCATAGGGCGGGATACCGGCCCCGATGGCGCCGTAGCCTGCCAGAGTGGAGGAGGATGTGACCATGGGGTAAATGCCGTGGTCCGGATCCTTCAGGGAGCCGAGCTGGCCCTCCAGCAGGATCTCCTTGCCCTCCTTGAGAGCGTTGTAAAGGTAGAGTGATACATTGCACACATAGGGCTCGATCATCTCTTTGTACTCTTTCAGTTCTCTATAAAGGTCAGCAGGATCGATCAATGGTTTATGGTACAGATGCTCCAGCAGCACGTTCTTCTGCTCTGCCACCCGGACAGTCTTCTCCTTGAGCAGCTCATCGTCAAAGAGCTCGCTTACCTGGAAGCCGATCTTTGCGTATTTGTCTGAGTAGAAGGGCGCGATACCGGATTTCGTGGACCCGAAGGACTTTCCTCCCAGTCTCTCCTCCTCGTAGGCGTCAAAATTCTTGTGGTAGGACATCACGATCTGCGCTCTGTCTGACACAAGGATCTTCGGCATGGGCACCCCTTTCTCCACGATGGACTGGATCTCTCCGAAAAGTCTGGGAATATCCAGCGCAACCCCGTTGCCGATAATACTTGTGGTGTGACTGTAAAACACGCCGGAAGGCAGTGTGTGAAGTGCAAATTTACCGTAATCATTTATGATGGTGTGTCCCGCGTTGGCACCGCCCTGGAAACGGACGATTATATCCGCGTTCTCCCCCAGCATGTCGGTAATCTTGCCCTTACCTTCATCGCCCCAGTTCGCACCTACTACTGCTTTTACCATTATCCATTCCTCCTGTGTATCATTTACATTCATGGCTCACAAACAGCCATATGCATTATACTATATTTTTCTCCTGTTGTACAACACTTATTTCCCAACGGGCCTGCTTTGCCGGCTACATGAGAGGAGCAACCAGTCTGAGCACCTGCCCTGCTATCTTGGAGAACAGGCTCCTGTTTCTCAGCTCCACAAGACTGACCTTGTGGCACTTCATGAGTGTCTCCTGAAAATCTCTCTCCACCCGGTCCACCACGGAATTGTTGTATATGAACACGCCGCACTCAAAATGCAGGTAGAGACTCCTGTAGTCCAGGTTGATGGTACCCACCGTGGCCGTGTCATCGTCTGACACAAAGACCTTGGCGTGGACAAAGCCCGGCTTGTACTCGTAGATCTGGACCCCCGCCCGGATGAGCTCCCTGTAGTAGGTCTTGGCCACCACAAAGGCGTACCACTTGTCCGGAATGTGAGGCATGATGATGATGACCTCGATGCCGCTCTTGGCCGCCCTTGTCAGGGTAGTGATCATCTCATTGTCCAGTATGAGGTAGGGGGTCATAATGTGCACGTACTTCTTCGCATGGTTCAGGATGTGGAAGTACACCTCCTCCCCCACATTTTCATCGTCAAACGGGCTGTCCCCGTAGGGGAGCACGTACCCCAGCTCTCTTCGCAGCCCCTGCCGCCTTGGAGTCAGGTAATGCCCGTAGTGCTCCTCCTCCTTCTCGTCCACGTTCCACATCTGGAGGAACAGCATGGTCAGGCTCTGGACCGCGTCCCCCTTCAGCATGACAGCCGTGTCCTTCCAGTGGCCGAACCGCTCCTTCCGGTTGATGTACTCGTCCCCCAGATTGATGCCTCCCGTAAAGCCCACCCGGCCGTCAATGACGCAGATCTTCCGGTGGTCCCTGTTGTTCTGCACGGTGGACAAAAAGGGCTTGATAGGGTTCATCATCTTGCACCGGATGCCCTTTCGCTCCAGCTCCTGGGGATAGTCGTAGGGCAGGTTGGAGATGGCGCAGGTGCCGTCGTACATGAAGCGCACCTCCACCCCCTCCCTTGCCTTCTGCACAAGGATCTTAAGGATGGTGTCCCACATGTAGCCCTTCTCCACGATAAAATATTCCATGAAAATGTATTTGCGGGCTTTTTTCAGCTCAGGGACAAGGGCCTCAAATTTGTCCTCCCCCAGCGGAAAGTAGGTCACCTCCGTGTTCCGGTATGTGGGAAATCCCATGTGATGGGCCAGGTAGTAGGCCAGATTCGCATTGGACGGCTTGCTGGCCCGCAGCGCGTCCACCACGTCCATGTCCTGCATCATGTAGGGATCTGTCTCTATCTTCAGGGTGGCCAGCCGCTTTCCCATCCACCGGGCGCCCACCTGTGTCTTTACATATATATAGAACAGTGTGCCCACCGCGGGAAACGCCATGACGCAGAGCATCCACGTCATCTTAAAGGCAGGGTTTCCCTCCGCGTTGATAATATAGATCAGCACGACAACACCCATTACTCTGAGAATTCCGTTTATAAAAAGCGCGTACGACTGCAGCAGATTTGTTGTCACCACAAAAATTCCAAGCTGTATCAGGATCAGAAGAAGAATAAATCCTGTACGGCTGAATATGATCCTGGAAAGCCCTGACCGCGCCTTTCCCGGTTCGTTTTTTCCCATAAAGTCCTCCTTATCTTGTCTGACGCAATATAGTGTAACACACTTTCCCGGCCTCTACAACCGGACCTGTGCCCGGAATTTCGCCAGTATTTGCATGTTTCCCCTTTCTTTTTTTGTTCAAAAGTATTACAATGTATCATAACATACACGCAGTCTGCAGAAAGGAGTCATGAATATGTCTAAATGGATAAAACGCGTGCTCGGTCTGGCCGCTGTGGGAAGCGCCGCTGCCGGACTTTACTATTATCTGAAAAAATCTTCTTCAGATACCACGGATGACGATATGGATGAGTTTGAGGATGAGGATTTTGACCTTGACAACGACCTGAAGCCGGTAGGCGACCGGGAGTACGTTCCCCTCAACACCCCTCCCAGGGAGGACAGCGAAGAGGATGCGCAGGAGCCTGCCGATAAAAAAGAAGAGGCCGGCAGCGAGGACAAAAAGGACGCATAAAAATCACGTGAAAATGAAGTCATGTAAAAAGCGGGAGCCTTCCCGGTGATCTGCAAGGATCATCCAGGGAGAGCTCCCGCTTTTATGTTTCATTTTCGGTTCGCGCTTCCCTTCTGTTCACACGTCCCGCTTCCATATCCCGCAGAGAATGTCGCAGGCCTCCTTGATCCGCTCCTCAGGCATGTTGGCATAGCCCAGAAGGATGACCGCCTCTCTGCCCGGCTCGCCCACGATGTAGTCTGACATGCCGTACACCCGGATCCCCCGGGCGGCCGCCTTCTCTATCAGCTCTCTCTCCGTCCTGCCGTCGTCAAAGTGAAGGAGAAGGTGTACTCCCGCGTTCTCCCCGGATATCCGGCATGTGTCCGCCAGGGGCTTCAGTCCCGCTATGAGCTGGTCGTGCCTGCCCCTGTACAGGGACCGTGTCTTGTTGAGATGGCGCTCATAGTACCCCTCCTCCAGGAAGCGGCACATGATGAGCTGATCCACCTTGGACACAGTGGAATTGATAAACCCCAGCTTTCTTTCGTACTCCACGCACAGGACTTCCGGGAGCACCATGTAGCTGAGACGGATGGCAGGGGCAATGGACTTGGAAAAGGTACCCAGGTATATGACCTTCCCCCTGGCGTCATAGCCCTGGAGCGCCGGAATCGGCTTCCCCTTGTAGCGGAATTCACTGTCATAGTCGTCCTCCACAATATATCTGCCTCTTTTCGCCTCCGCCCAGGCCAGCAGCTCCATCCGCCGGCGGATAGGCATGACGATCCCGGTGGGATACTGGTGGGAGGGCGTCACGTAGGCGATGTCCGCCCCCGACTCCTCCAGCAGCCGGGTGTCCATTCCCCGCCTGTCCATGCGGATGGGACAAACCCTGTAGGACTGGCTCCGGAAGAGCCGGTAGGCCTGCATGTAGGTAGGGTTCTCCACGGCGATGACATGATCTCTCCCAAGCAGGGAGCAAAGGAGCATGAGGAGGTAGTCGCTCCCGGCCCCCACGACCACCTGCCGGGGTGAGCAGTTCACTCCCCTGGCCTGGTAGAGATAGCTGCAGATCGCTCTGCGGAACTCGTACTCCCCCTGTGGCTCACCCAGCCGGAAGAGCTCTGTCCTGTCATCCAGCAGCACCTCCCTGGACAGCTTCCGCCAGATGTTGTAGGGAAAGCTGTTCAGATCTACCCCGTTGGGCGTAAAGTCAAAGCGGTATCTGAAAGACGGCTTCTTTTCCTCCCGCTTTTTTTCATCCCTGGCCGGGGCCGGCTCCAGATGCCACAGCTCCTCCACCTCTGCCACGAAGTATCCCCTGTATGGGACAGCCTCGATGTAGCCCTCTGAAAGAAGCTGCTCGTAGGCCATCTCCACTGTGCTCCTGCTGACCTCCAGGTGGCTGCACAGAGCCCGGGTGGAGGGCAGCTTCTCCCCACAGGAGATCCTGCCTGTCCTTATATTTTCTTTTATATACCTGTAAATCTGCTCGTACAGCGGCGTGCCGCTGTGAGGCGCAAGATGGATCGTCAGCTCGTTCATGGCACGGCTATTTAGGCAGCTTAAAGGAGCTCTTCAGGGACACGATCCTGTTGAACACGAGGGCATCCGGCCTTGAGTCCCTGGCATCAATGCAGAAATAGCCGTTTCTGACGAACTGGAAGCTGTCGTAGGCCTTTGCATCCTGGAAGCTGGGCTCCACAAAGCAGTTCTTCCGGATCTCCAGAGAGTTGGGGTTCAGGTTCAAAGAGCCGTCCTCCTTATTGTACACACCCTTCTCCTCATCGATCAGGTTCTCGTAGAGACGGATCTCTGCCTTCTGGGCACAGGAGACCGGAACCCAGTGAATGGTTCCCTTGACTTTCCTTCCTGTAAAGCCGGAGCCCGCCTTTGTCTCCGGGTCGTAGGTGGCATGTACCACGGTCACATTGCCCTCCTCGTCGGTCTCGTAGCCCACGCACTTCACAAAGTAGGCGTGCATCAGGCGCACCTCATTTCCCGGAAAGAGGCGGAAATATTTCTTCGGAGGCTCGATCATGAAATCATCCCGCTCAATGTACAGCTCTCTCTCAAAGGGAAGCTGTCTCATTCCCAGCTCCTCGTTCTCCAGGTTGTTAGCCACATCCAGGTATTCCTTCTCTCCCTCCGGGTAGTTGTCGATCACCAGCTTGATGGGATCCAGGACTGCCATCATGCGGGGGCGCTTCATCTTCAGGTCCTCCCGGATGCAGTACTCCAGCATGGCGTAATCCACAGAGCTCTGGCTCTTGGACACACCGCACATCTCCACGAACATCTTGATGGACTCGGGCGTAAAGCCTCTCCTTCTCAGAGCCGCGATGGACACAAGGCGGGGGTCATCCCAGCCGTCCACAATGCCCTCCTGCACCAGCTTCTTGATATAGCGCTTGCCTGTCACCACGTTGGTCAGGTACAGCTTGGCGAACTCGATCTGGCGGGGAGCCGGATCGAATTCACATTCCCTCACCACCCAGTCGTAGAGAGGCCTGTGATCCTCAAACTCCAGTGTGCAGATAGAGTGGGTAATCTTCTCCACCGCGTCCTCGATGGGGTGGGCAAAATCATACATGGGGTAAATGCACCATTTATCTCCCGTATTGTGGTGAGTCATATGGGCCACCCGGTAGATGATGGGATCCCGCATGTTGATATTGGGGGAGGCCATATCAATCTTGGCCCGCAGCACCTTCTCCCCGTCCTTGTACTCCCCGTTTTTCATAGCCTCGAAGAGGGCCAGGTTCTCCTCAACGGAGCGATCCCTGTAGGGACTGTTCTTGCCGGGCTCTGTGAGAGTTCCTCTGTATTCCCGTATCTCCTCCGGGCTCAGGTCGCAGACGTAGGCCTTTCCCTTCTTGATCAGCTTCACCGCGCACTCGTACATGATATCAAAATAGTCGGAGGCAAAATACAGATGCTCTCCGTAGTCAGCGCCCAGCCACTGCACATCCTCCTTGATGGACTCCACGAACTCCATATCCTCCTTGGTGGGGTTGGTATCGTCAAACCGCAGGTGGAAGGTGCCGCCGTACTTCTGCGCCAGCCCGTAGTTTAAGAGGATGGACTTGGCATGTCCGATGTGGAGGTACCCGTTCGGCTCCGGCGGGAACCTGGTACACACATTGTCGTACACTCCCTCTCTGAGATCTTTATCTATCTCCTGCTCAATAAAATTTTTGGAAACCACTTCTTCTCCCATGTCAACCTCCTGATAACAATAATTGATCTGGTCATGAAGAATATCTTACCATACTTCCCGGCAATCCACAAGCACAAGCCGCAAGGTCTGGCGGGAAACCAGGCTAAAAATCCGTGTAGCTCTTTCCGGACAGCAGAGCTGTGTTCTTTGCCGCCGCCATCTCTGACACGGTCACAAGCTGATAGCCCGCCTCCTGGAGCTTTGGTATAAGCTCCAGGGCCGCGTCCACAGACTCTGTATGTATGTCGTGCATCAGGATGATGTCGCCGTCATCCACAGAGCTCATGACCGTGTCTATCGTCTTCCTGGCGTCCCTTGTCTTCCAGTCCAGCGTGTCGATGTTCCACAGGATCATGGGCATCCCCACGTTCCCGGACACGGTGCTGTTGATGGCTCCGTAGGGAGGGCGCATGACCGTGGCCTGGGAGCCGGCGGCCGCCTGGATGTTGTCGTTTGTCCGCCGGATCTGGGAGGACACGCCCCTTTCGTCCAGCTTAGTCAGGTCCGGGTGGTCATAGGAGTGGTTCCCCAGCTCGCAGCCTGTGTCCTTCATCTGCTTTACCAGCTCCGGGTAAGAGGAGACCTTCTCCCCCAGCATGAAGAATGTGGCGTGGGCGCCGTACTTTTTCAGCTGATCCAGTATCTCCCCTGTCCTCTTCCCGGGGCCGTCGTCAAAGGTGAGGGCCACCATAGGACGGGACGGGTCCACCTGGCTCTCCTTCACGGAGAGAAATTTCCCGTCCCCGTCAAAGGAATAGAGGGAGAGGCCCATGTAGACGTCCCCCACAGCCATCTTCCCCTTCTGGTCAAAATAGTACCGGCTCCCCTCTATCTCCTGCCAGCCGGTGAGGGCCCGTCCGTCCGCCCCAAGGTAATACCTGCCGTCCTCCCCGTCCTTCCACTGGCCGGCCTCCATGGCGCCGCTGTCGTCAAAGAAATACCTGCCTCCGCCGATCTCCTGCCAGCCGGTTGCCATGTCCCCGGCAGAGTTAAAATAGTAGCTCTTCTTCTGCCAGGTGACAAAGCTGTCTGTGACCCATGAGCCGTCATACCGCTGAAATTTTCCGTCCTTCCACTGACCCACAGGGTTTTTGACCGTCAAGGTGCCGTCTTTTAGCTGGATCTGCACCTTCTTTTCCCAGTCTCCTCCCAGCTTTTTCTTCAGCTTCCCGCCAAGCTCGATCCGCACGGGGTAAGTCCCCTCCATGGACAGGTCCGCGTCGCACACAAGGGAAAAACCCTCTCCTCTCTCCAGCTGGCGCATCAGCTCCTCTGCCGTCCATTTCTTCTGTTTGTCCAGTCGGATCCTCTTATTGTACTTTTCCGTATCCGAAGTCACCTTTGCAAACAGAGGCGGCTGCTCCTCCCCCACATAGACCTCCTGGTCCGGGGCGGCGATCTGTATCCGGGCCTGCCGCCCAAAGCCGGACAGGACAAGGAGCGTTCCCGCGGCTCCGGCGCAGACAAGCAGGATGGCTGCGGCCACCAGCAGCCTGGCTGTGAGCCGTTTTCTCCTTCTTCTGCGCATCCGCTCCCCTGCCCCGGGTCTGCCATGTATCCGCCCTCTTGTCTCTCTGCTTTTCCCCTTCCTGTTCATTGTCCCTCTTCATCCTCCCCAGACATACTCTTTTCGACAGAGTATAACCTAATCCGACAGGATCCACAAGAAGGGCAATGAATACTTAAGAAATGTAAAGAAATTCTTAAATTTTCGCACAAAAAAAATGGAGCATACGGGACTTGAACCCGTGACCTCCACACTGCCAGTGTGGCGCGCTCCCAACTGCGCTAATGCCCCATTCAACAATATGAGTTCCATTATAAATGGAAAAGCTGCCTAGCGGACTTGAACCGCCGACCTCCGCCTTACCAAGGCGACGCTCTACCTACTGAGCCAAGGCAGCATATATTTCGTAAGCAACATGAACAATATACAATATAAAGCCGGACTTGTCAATGACTTTTTTGAAAATCTCTTTTTCTGTTTTCAGGCCCACGGGAGCATCTGCGGCTTTGCAGACGCTCCCGCGCTCCTGTCCCGTCTTCTCACCGGTCCTCTTTTCAGGCATCAGGCTATTTTCTCTCCTGCGTCTCCTCCTCCGGCTTTTCCTTTTTCCACACAATGGCTTCCTTGATGCGGTGGTTTTCCACGGCCAGAACCCGGATCTCCAGGTCGTCAGTGCCGCAGACAAAGGTCTCCCCGTTCTCCGGGATGCGGTCTATGACGCCGCAGACGTAGCCGCCAAAGGTGTCATAGTCCTGGGCGGGGAGTTCTACCTTCAGCTCCTCAGCCACATCCTCCACGTCCGCGCCTCCCTGGATGCGCCACTGGCCGTCGGCGATCTTCACGATGTCCTCCGGCTCCTCCTCGTCGTCCGGGTCATAGAGATCCCCCACCAGGGACTCCATCAGGTCGTGGAGGGTGATGATGCCGCTGACACCGCCGTACTCATCCACAAGCACAGCAAAATAGATGCGCTTCTTCTTCATGTTCTGGAACAGGGTGTTGGCCTTCATGGTCTCCGGCACAAAGTAGGCCTTCTCCACCGCATTTGCCATGACATTGTCCCTGCTCTTGTCCTCCAGGCGGAAATAGTCCTTCGTGTCCAGCACGCCCACTATGTCCTCCTGGTTCTCGTTGCAGACCGGATAGTGGGTGTGTCTGGTAGAGTGGATGAGGGTCTCCCACTCCTTCATGTCCTCGTCCAGGTACAGGCAGTCCATGTCCACCCTGTGGGTACAGATCTGCTCCACGGAGATGTCGTCAAACTCAAACACGTTGCGGATCATCTCGCTCTCCTCGCTGTCAATATTTCCCTGGGCATTTCCCTCCATGAGGAGCATCCGGATCTCCTCCTCCGTCACCTGCTCCTCCTCTTCCTCCGGGTTGATGTGCAGAAGCCGCAGCATGCCGTTGGTGGATTTGGTCAGCAGGAACACGATGGGCGCAAATACCTTGGACACCCCGTACAGAAGGCCGGACAGCAGAAGGGAGAGCTGCTCCGACTTCTTCATGGCAATCCGCTTGGGCACCAGCTCGCCGAACACGAGGCTGAAGTAGGCCAGTATGACTGTAATGACCACAAGGGCCACCGTTCTCACCACCCGCTCCGGCACAGCCACTCCCATGCTGATGATCCAGTCCGAGAGAGGGCCGGAAAAGCTGTCCGCCGCGAAGGCACTTCCCAGCTGTCCTGCCAGGGTGATGGCCACCTGGATGGTGGACAGGAACTTGGCGGGCTGCTCTGTCAGCGTGTACAGATGGCGTGCCCGGCGGTCTCCGTCCTCCGCCATTTTTTTCAGTTTCGTCTCGTTCATGGAGATCACGGCGATCTCCGCGCTTGCAAAGATCGCGTTCAGCGCGATCAGTACAACCTGTAAAATTAATGGTCCAACCATTTCTTTCTTAATCCTCCCGATCGATCATTAATGTAATGAATGTAATGTCATAAGTAATATCGCAAAAGGGTATAACCCACAGGCCCCGCGTCGTACCGGCGCGCGCCTGCAGGCTATACCCTTATCTATTCATGATATCACATGGATCATTCTCTTCCTGTGCCCACAAATCTGCCGCACACACTGTCATCTGAAAGCATGCACAGCTCTCAGTGTCACTGTCATCGTCCATGTATGTAATCACACCTTTCTTTTCTGCTTGTTCCCGGCATTTGTCAGATTTATACCGGATTGATAAATAAAATATCACACTTCCGGCTGTCTGTCAATCTTTCCCGTCTTCACTGCGCAGGATCTTCTGAGTTTTGGCCTTGATTCTCTGGAGGGCATTGTCCACAGTCTTGGGACTTTTGTCCAGCAGCCCCGCTATGGTCCGGTAGTCTGTCCCCAGAAGATGGAGGTAGAGCACCCTCCTCTCCAGGTCACTTAAAGCTCCCTCCAGCTCCTCCTCGATCCTCCTGGCATTGTCCTTGCTGAGGAAGGCCTGCTCCGGGTCGCTCTCCGTGCCGGCCTGGATGGTGTCCATCAGCTTGGCTCCCTCCCCCTCCTCCGGGTTCTCCCTCTCGTAGAGGGAGATGTAGGAATTTAAGGGGGTGTGCTTCTTCCTCCTGGACGCCTCTATGGCACTGTAGAGCTGCCTTCTGACACAGAGCCTGGCAAAGCTGTAAAAGGATGCCTCCTGGGTCGTGTCGTAGTCCTGGACGGCCTTGAAAAGGCCAATCATCCCCTCCTGGATGAGGTCATCGTTCTCTCCTCCCAGAAGGTACATGGCCTTGGCCTCCTTTTTGACCAGTCCCTTATATTTTTCCATCAGATAGTCCGTGATCGCCCGGTCCCCCTCCCGGAGCCTGCGTATCAGCTGCTCATCTGTCATCTGTTCATACTGAGGCATACTACCTTCCTTTCCGTCCCGCCAAAGCCTCCGGCCCTCTTCGCGCTCTAGCTCATCCTCTGGCGGACGATCTCGTAGGCCAAAACTCCCGCCGCCACCGACGCGTTCAGGGAGTCAATGTCCCCCTTCATGGGGATGGTTGCCGTAAAGTCACAGCTTTCCTTCACAAGGCGTCCCACGCCCTCCCCCTCGTTTCCGATGACAAGGCCGATGGGCCCCTTCAGATCCAGGTCATACATGAGCTCCCCGCCCATGTCGGCGCACACAAACCAGAGGCCTTCCTTCTTCAGCTCCTCCATGGTGCGGACCAGGTTGGTGACCTTGGCCACCGGCGTGTAGTTAATGGCTCCGGCGGAGGTGCGGGCCACTGTGGCCGTCAGCCCCACTGCCCGGCGCTTCGGGATAATGACCCCGTGGGCCCCGGCCAGGTTGGCTGTCCGGATGATGGCCCCCAGATTGTGGGGATCCTCCACATTGTCCAGGAGGATGAGGAAGGGGGCTTCCCCCCTGCTCCTTGCCAGCTTCAGCATATCCTCCACGCTGGCGTACTCCCATGCCGCGGCCTGGGCGATCACGCCCTGGTGATGTCCTGTCCCGGAGAGCTGGCCCAGTCTCTCCTTTGACACAAACTGGACGATAGTGTCGTGCTTTCTCGCCTCCCGCAGAATGGTCTGCACAGGGCCGTCCTTGCAGCCGTCCTGGACAAACAGCTTGTCAATGGTCTTCCCGGAGCGGAAGGCCTCAAGGACAGCGTTCCGCCCTTCGATCACAGTACTGTTTTTTTCTATCTCTCTGTCACTCATAGTTCATCCTCTTTATGGTTTTCGCGGACTTTGTCTTTACCGGGTACATCTTTACCGGGCACCTCTGCGCTTGGCACGTCTCCGCCGGCTTTGCCTGCCTCTTCCCCGGCCTCCAGGCTGTCAAGCCCGGCGCGGATCAGGGTGAGCATCCTCGCCCAGTCCCTTTTCAGGTAGAGATACCCCATAAGGGCCTCAAAGCCGGTGGCCCGCCTGTAATCTGTCACAGACTGGTTCTTGGCGGGGGACACGCTCTTGGCGTTCCTCCCCCTCTTGTAGACCCCGTGCTCCTCCTCTGTCAGGATCCCCTGCAGGGTGCGCATCATCCGGGACTGTGCGGACGCCTGCACAAGGGAGCTGGTCATCCTGTGGAGCTGGTTCACAGGGCGGTTCCCTTTGCTGACCACCAGCGTCTTGATGACCAGGTCATAGATGCTGTCGCCGATGTAGGCCAGGGTGAGAGGCGAATACTCCCGGATATCCGCCTCCTCCATCTGGAAGATCTCCCGCATATAGTCCTCAAACTTCCACTGTATCTTCTGTTCTACGCTCTTTTCCATTTTACTCCTTCACGTGTATCCTCAAGGATAATGCCCCTGGCTGCCAGCTCGTCTCTGATCTCATCCGCCCGGGCGAAATCCTTTGCCTTTCTGGCCGCCTGGCGCTCCTCGATGAGAGCCTCGATGTCCTCGTCCAGCATCTCTGTCTCCTTCACTACGATCAGCCCCAGCACATTGCAGAGCTTCTCCAGCACCTCCAGCAGCCCTTTCGCGTAAGCGGCGGAGCTGTCCTCGCCGGCAGTGGTATTGCAGTATTTCACAAGGTCAAAGACGGCGGCAATGGCGTCCGCCGTGTTGAAATCGTCGTCCATGGCGGTCTCAAAGGCTTTTACATACTCCTCTGTCTTCGCCAGCGCCTCCTTCTCCTCCGGGGACATGTCGGCGGTCTTTGCGTTTTCACTCAGATACTTCAGGTTCTCCGCCGCGTTCACGATCCTGTCCAAACCATTCTTGGAGGCCTCCATCAGATCCGCGCTGAAGTTTAAGGGGCTCCTGTAGTGGGCGCTTAGCATGAAGAACCGGAGCACCTGCAGGTCGTACTGCTCGCTGATCTCCCGGACTGTGCGGAAGTTGCCAAGGGACTTGCTCATCTTGTGGTTGTCGATATTTAAGAACGCGTTGTGCATCCAGTATTTTGCGAATTCCTTTCCGTTTGCCGCCTCGCTCTGGGCGATCTCGTTCTCGTGATGGGGGAACACCAGATCCTCCCCGCCCGCGTGAATGTCGATCTGCTCTCCAAGGTATTTCTTTGACATGACAGAGCACTCAATGTGCCAGCCCGGGCGGCCGTCGCTCCAGGGTGACTCCCAGGAGGGCTCTCCCTCCTTCTTGGGCTTCCAGAGCACGAAATCCAGCGGGTCCTCCTTCTCGTCCTCGCCGCTCACCAGCAGGGTTCTGTTGCCGGAGCGCAGGTCGTCCAGATTTTTGTGGGACAGCTTGCCGTAGTCCTTGAACTGTCTTGTGCGGAAATAGACTGTTCCGTTCTTCTCGTAGGCATACCCCTTGTCGATGAGCTGCTGGATCATCTCCACCATGCCGCAGATCTCCTCTGTGGCCAGGGGATTTTTTGTGGCGGGCTCAATGTTCATGCCCTCCATGTCCTTCTTGCACTCGGCGATGTATCTCTTGGAGATCTCGTCCGCGGACACCCCCTCCTCGATGGCCTTCTTGATGATCTTGTCGTCCACGTCCGTGAAATTGGAGACAAAATTCACATCGTAGCCCTTGTACTCAAAATATCTCCTGACCGTGTCAAACACGATCATAGGCCTGGCGTTGCCGATATGGATCAGATTGTACACCGTAGGGCCGCAGACGTACATCTTGACCTTGCCCTCCTCCAGGGGTACAAACTCTTCCTTTTTCCTTGTCATTGTGTTAAACAGCTTCATGTTGCTCCTCCTTATCTTCTTCCATCTCTATGGAATTGTCTTTCATGCATTTCATGTGCTTTTCCAGCTCTCTTAATTCCTTCTTCAGGCGGATATTATCCTGCTGGAGCTCACGGATGTCGTTGCTCACCGGGTCAGGCAGATGCACCTGATCCATATCCTCCCTGGGAATTTTCTGGTCTCCCATCTTCACGATGCGTCCCGGGACTCCCACCACAGTGCAGTTAGGCGGCACCTCCTTGAGCACCACCGCCCCGGCGCCGATCTTGGAGTTCTCCCCGATGGTAAATGACCCCAGTATCTTGGCCCCGGCGCTGACCATCACATTGTCCTTCAGGGTGGGGTGTCTTTTCCCCTTCTCCTTGCCTGTGCCCCCCAGGGTCACACCCTGGTAGAGGGTCACGTTGTTTCCGATGATGGTGGTCTCGCCAATGATAACGCCTGTCCCGTGGTCGATAAAGAGCCCCCTGCCGATCCTGGCGCCGGGGTGGATCTCGATTCCCGTCTTCCTGGCCGCCCGCTGGGACACCCATCTGGCGAGAAAGTAATGCTTCTTCCGGTACAGCCTGTGGGCCACCCGGTAGCTTAAAATCACCTTAAAGCTCGGGTAGAGAAACACTTCCCAGTTGGACTTGATGGCCGGGTCTCTCTCCCGGATCACCTGTATCTCTTCCCGAATATATTTTACAAGTCCCATATCCTTCCTCCCTTTTCTGGTCTTTCCATGTCAGGGGCGCGCCGCCATGCCGCGGATCGGCCGGGGAGTCCAAAGGGACTTTCCAGGAGAATAAAAAAGTCTCTTACAATACATGTAAGAGACGAATGATGATCCGTGGTTCCACTCCTTTTGAAAGCACCCGCCTGCCTTGCGCACGCAGCTGCTCCCCGCTTTCCGGCTGATAACGCCCGCCCTCGCGTACCCGGCTAGTCAGCGCCGCACTCTTCTGAGCGCCCTCCTTTCGCCGGATCAACTCCCGGATGCACTTCATACGGATCTCGCCCGGAGCTGCTTTCAGCCGGTGACAGCTCCTCTCTGGTGGCTCCCTTCCATATTACTCTTTCCGTTCTCCGTTTTTACCGCTATAGCTACTATAGTATGTGAAAAGCCGGAATTTGTCAACCTCCGCCAGGCAGAGTTTTCTCTTTTTCCGGTTCGGTCATACTACCTCGTTCAAATAAACAGGAGACAGCGGAACGATTTTTTTCAGCTCCTCCTTCATCCTCTCCGTCACCGTGACTCCCTTTTCCTTTTCAATATGGTCCGGTGAAATCCTTCCAAAGACAAGCTTTGTGAGCGCCTCCACAGTCAAAGTGCCCTCGCTGTTCTCCGGCTTTCCCTCCATCAGCATGACTCCGGAAAACTCCGTCCCCGTCATCATGAACACCTGGTTGTTCTCAGGGATGATGGGATCTGTCACCTGAAAGCACACAGCTGTCAGATAGTTCAGCTCCAGAAGAAGGAGCAGCCTTTTCACATTCACCGGGCGGACCATGATCTTTGGTCTCTCCTCCGGCAGTTCCTCCACCGCAGGCAGGCAGTCCACAATCCGGCCCTCCTGCTCGCAGACCATCAGGCACCCCCCATCGCTTTCATATTCCCGGATGAGCCGCTCGTAGTAGGCCTGATCCCGCTTCGCATAGACCTTATACCGGCCCTTCAGCTCACTTTCGGCCATATCCGCAATGTCCGCCGCATCCGCCGAAAGGGCCTTTCTTGCGCTCCAGCCATCGGGAAGCTCCTCCTCCCCCCGGAAGTATCTTCGCTCCTGTTCATATACTGTGGAAAAGCCGTGAGGCAGATAGATCCCCTCCGCCGCCGGCATGAGGAAGGTAAAGGGCTCTCCTGCCCGGTACATATCCCGGAGGGCCGTCTTTAAGAGAGCCGCCATATACCCTCTCTTCCGGTAGGCCTCCTCCGTGGCCACCGCCACGATATAGTGAGAGGGCTCCTCCCTTCCGTTTACCATCAGGGTGTAGGGGTTGAGGTGGAGCATAGCCCGCATGCCGCCCTCCTCCTCCACTACATAGATGGTGTTGTCCTTCGTCTTTTCTGTATAGTAATAATCCACAAAGGAGGGGCTGTCCTCGGAGAAGATCTCCTCATACAATCTCCGGGTGCCGCCCTTCTCCCCGTCTTTCAGTTTTCTGATCCGCATCCTCTCTCACCTGTCCTTCCGCTGCCCGGACTGTCTGGGGCAGCCGCTGCAGGAGGCGCACCCTGCCTCCTCGCTTTGACCCTCCTGCTCCAGCCGGGGCTCATAGCTGTAGTTGGCGATGGTCTCCAGGCAGGCCGCCGCCTGAGCCGCGATCCCCTGACCGCTGCCAGTAAAGCCAAGGCCTTCCTCTGTGGTAGCCTTGATATTGACCTGATCCTTCCGGATACCCAGGGCCCTGGCCACATTATCCCGCATCTCCCCGATATAGGGGGCCAGCTTCGGGCGCTGGGCGATGACAGTGGCGTCAATGTTCCCGATGACGTAGAGCTCCTGGGCCACCAGCTCTCCCACGCGCTCCAGCAGCTTCATGCTGGAAGCGCCCCTGTAGGCCTCGTCCGTGTCGGGGAAATGCCGCCCGATATCTCCCAGAGCCGCTGCCCCCAGGAGGGCGTCCATGATGGCGTGGAGGAGCACGTCCGCGTCAGAGTGCCCCAAAAGTCCCTTCTCGTAGGGAATCTCCACGCCGCCCAGGATCAGCTTCCTGTCCTCTGTCAGTCTGTGCACGTCGTAGCCTGTTCCAATCCTCATCTTCTATTCCCCGCTTTCCTCTTCGTCCTGGGACTGCACCCCGGTCAGCCCCGCGCTTTGTGTCCCGGTCTGCCCTGCGTCCTGCGCCTCGATCTCATCAATCTCCTGCTGCATGTCCTCGTCAGAGGAAAGCTCCTCATCCAGCTCTTCCTCTACCGGCTTGGTCATATTCCGGATAGCATAGACGATCAGCCCGATGCCGAACACAGCAAACAGCACGCCCGCCACCACAAATCCTATATATCCCTCCGGCTTCTGGTTCATGACATCCATGACAAGCTGTACGCCTGTGTAGGTGAGGTATCCTCCCACAATGATCCAGAGCCAGTCTCTCGTTTTTCCATTCATAGTATGCGCTCCTCCATTTTTTCATATGTAGTACAAGTATATAATTTCCACCGGGATCTTGTCAATGAGCGGCACCGCCCGCAGACAAAAAAATACGGCACCGGATGATCTCCGATGCCGTATCTCTGGGAGTAGCGGGAACTGGATTCGAACCAGCGACACTACGGGTATGAACCGTATGCTCTAGCCAACTGAGCTATCCCGCCATAGTATATGGGGCCTATAGGGCTCGAACCTATGACCCTCTGCTTGTAAGGCAGATGCTCTCCCAGCTGAGCTAAGACCCCATATTTTCTGGTCTCGCGGGCTGCTTTCCCGCAACCCGCTTTGCTATTATACTATTGATTTCGAGCAAATGTCAACACTTTTTTTACATTTTTTCTCATTTTTTTCGAGAGTCCCTCAAAGGCCGGTTTTTCGGCATTTTCCGCCCCATCAGAGAAGTCCCGGGTCGATCCGGCGGTCCCGGAAGTAAAATTCCCTGTCCCGTTCGCCGATGGGCCTCATCACCCGGCAGGGGTTCCCGGCCGCCACCACATCCGCCGGGATGTCCTTTGTCACCACGCTGCCGGCCCCGATGACCGTGTTGTCCCCCACAGTCACGCCGGGCAGGAGGATGGCCCCCGCGCCGATCCAGCAGTTTTTCCCCACATGGACCGGCATATTGAACTGGTACTCCTGTTCCCTGAGTGAGGGGAACACAGGATGGCTTCCCGCGGCAATGATGACGTTAGGTCCGATCATGGTGTGGTCGCCCACATAAATATGGGTGTCGTCCACCATCGTCAGATTAAAGTTGGCATAGATGTGGCTGCCAAAGTGGACATGCCTTCCGCCCCAGTTGGCGTAGAAGGGCGTCTCAATATAGCACCCCTCCCCGATCTGCGCAAACATCTTCTCCAGCAGCGCCCTCTTCTCCTCTCCCCTGGACGGCTTCAGATGATTGTACTCATAGAGAAGATCCAGGCAGGCCGCCTGCTCCTCAAGAAGATCCCCGTCCGTGGGCAGATAGAGCGCGCCTCCGTGCATTTTCTTTTCTGCTTCCCTGTCCATATCTCGTCCCTCCGCTTGCGAATTCTCATGATGCTTTCATTATAGCAGAAAAATCTGCCTGGGACGACCTGTTTGTCAGATGAGCGCAAAGAAGCTAACCAGCAGCCTGCACCCGTAAAAGAGGATGACGACGCCGCAGACAATGTTGATGGCCCGCAGCACCCTGGCGTTAAACCGGCTGCTGAAGGCGGAGATCACCAGCGTCAGCCCTGTAAACCACAGGCAGGAGGCTGTCCCCACACCGCAGATAAAGGGGATGGACCGGGATGCCGGCAGCGTCACCCGGAAGGCACCCAGCATCATCGTCCCGTCCACGATAGCCTGGGGATTACACCAGGTCACAACGCAGGCGGAATAGACTGTTTTCCCAAGTGACATGGTCTCCCCGGAACGGTCTATGTCCTGCGTCTTTGCCCGCAGCAGGCCTGCCCCTATGAAAATAACGACAATGCTCCCCGCCAGCAGAACGACCATCTGCAGCCATTTCCACCGCTGCATCACAGCGCCGATGCCGAAAAAGCAGGCCAGAGCCAGCGTCACGTCAAAAAAGATGACGATCAGCGCTGTCGCCAGGGCACGGCGGCGCGTGTGGGTCAGAGCCCCGTTGATGACGAAAAGATTTTGCAGCCCAATGGGCGCAACATAGGCAAGCCCTATGGACAGCCCCTGAAGGAAAAATCCCATAGCCTCCTCCTCATACTGTGCCAAAAATATTTCTGTAGCAAAAAACGGCGCAGCCGCGCCGTTTTTTTATATACTCCGGGCCAAAGCCGGAACCATGCGCTCTGAAGGCAGCTCCTAGACGATGCCCTGAGCCTCCATTGCGTTTACAACCTTCTCGAAGCCCGCGATGTTTGCTCCCATCACGTAGTTTCCTTCATGGCCGTATCTCTTGGCAGCATCAGCCATGTTGTGGCAGATGTTGACCATGATGTTCTTAAGCTTGCTGTCCACTTCCTCAAATGTCCAGCTCAGGCGCTCGCTGTTCTGGGACATTTCCAGAGCAGATGTGGCAACGCCGCCGGCGTTTGCAGCCTTTCCAGGCGCGAAGAGCACGCCGTTCTCCTGCAGGTACTCAGTAGCCTCCAGAGTGGTGGGCATATTGGCACCCTCTGCAACCGCGATGCATCCGTTGGCAACGAGAGCCTTGGCATCCTCAAGGTGCAGCTCGTTCTGTGTCGCGCAGGGAAGAGCGATGTCAACCTTCACGCCCCACACGCCTCTGCCCTCGTGGTACTCAGCGTTCGGGCGATACTTTGTGTACTCGGAAAGTCTTGCTCTGTTGACTTCCTTGATCTCCTTTACTGCCGCAAGGTCAATGCCCTCAGCGTCGTATACCCAGCCTGTGGAGTCGCTCATTGTGACAACCTTGGCGCCCATCTGCTGCGCTTTCTCTGTAGCGTAGATGGCAACGTTTCCGGAACCGGACACTGCGATGGTCTTGCCCGCGATGTCCTTTCCGTTCATCTTGAGCATCTCCTCTGTCAGGTACAGAAGGCCGTAGCCTGTAGCCTCTGTTCTAACCAGGGATCCGCCGTATGTCAGTCCCTTTCCTGTCAGAACGCCCTCGTACAGTCCGCGGATGCGCTTGTACTGTCCGAACATGTAGCCGATCTCTCTTGCGCCTGTTCCGATATCTCCGGCCGGAACATCTGTGTCAGCGCCGATATATTTGCATAACTCTGTCATAAAGCTCTGGCAGAATGCCATCACTTCTCTGTCTGATTTGCCCTTGGGATCGAAGTCAGATCCGCCCTTGCCGCCGCCGATCGGCAGTCCTGTAAGGGAATTCTTGAAAATCTGCTCAAATCCGAGGAATTTGATAATACCAAGGTTTACAGAGGGATGAAGACGAAGTCCGCCCTTGTATGGTCCGATCGCGCTGTTAAACTGTACGCGGTATCCTGTGTTTACCTGGACCTGTCCATTGTCGTCTACCCACGGCACACGAAATTTGAACTGTCTCTCCGGCTCAGTCAGTCTCTCAAGAAGCGCTTCCTTTCTGTATTTCTCCTCATTTGCCTCGATTACAGGTCTTAAGGACTCAAGCACTTCCTTGACAGCCTGATGGAACTCCGGCTCCGCCGGGTTCTTGGCCACAACTCTTTCAATCACTTCATCAACATATGACATTGTTTTCTTCCTCCTTGATCTTCTTATCAGGCGGAAGCCATAAAAAAGAGCAGGCATAAGCCTGCTCTTCACTAGACCTCTTTGCCTCTTTAACAGAATAAAATATTCCGGGGCAAAACACAAGTATTTTTTGCATTTTTTATGATTTTTCTGCAACTTTATACTTTCATTCCTGCATTTCAAGCTGTGTTTAGTACTTTTTTACAGAAACTTTGCAACATTGCACTTGTGAAAATGCATTTTTATCCATGTGTTCTATTTAAAGTACTCCACGCCGGACTCAAAGATCTTCAGATCCTGTTCTCCGTAAATGTTGATCGCAACGCTCCGGCCCCGGCGCTCCACATGGGCCATCTTGCCCAGTACTCTTCCGTCCGGGCTTGTGATGCCCTCGATGGCAAAGTAGGAGCCGTTCACGTTCCACTCCTCGTCGTTTGAGATGTTTCCTTCCGGATCACAGTACCGGGTAGCCACCTGGCCGTTTGCGAAAAGCCGGGCAATGGTCTTGGCAGGCGCCACAAAGCGTCCCTCTCCGTGGGAAGCCGGAGTGACATAGACGCCGCCAAGCCGGGCATTCGCGAGCCAGGGCGACTTGTCTGTCACCACCTTTGTGTACACCATCTTGGAAATGTGGCGCCCGATGGTATTGTAGGTCAGTGTAGGCGAGTTGTCTGTCTGCCCTGTAATCTTTCCGTTTGGCACCAGTCCCAGCTTGATGAGGGCCTGGAAGCCGTTGCAGATGCCGAGGGCAAGGCCGTCCCGCTCATTTAAGAGCTTCTCCACCGCCTCCTTCAGCTTGGCGTTCTGGAAGGCAGTGGCGAAGAACTTGGCGGAGCCGTCGGGCTCGTCGCCCGCGCTGAAGCCGCCCGGGAACATGATGATCTGGGCCTGGCTGATAGCTTTCTCAAACACGTCCACAGAGTCCACGATGTCCGCTGCGTCCATGTTCCTGAACACCTTGGTGATCACCTTTGCCCCGGCATTCTCAAATGCCTTCGCACTGTCGTACTCACAGTTGGTGCCCGGGAAGACAGGAATGAACACAGTGGGCTGCGCGATCTTGTGGCTGCAGATATGCACCCTGGAGGCGTGGAAGCAGCCGTCCTCCTTAAGCTCTCCGTCCTCTTTCTTCTCAGACTTTACAAACCAGCTGGTGGGGCCATCCTGGGCGCCGGACCGGGTGGCGAACACCTTCTCCAGGGTGCCTGTCCATGCGCTCTCCGCCTCGTCCAGGCCGATGACCGCGTCGCCGTAGGAGAAGGCCCTGTCGCCTGTCACCTCGCCGATGACCGTGTAGGTGATCTGCAGCTCTCCCACTTTGCCATCCGGCACCTCAGCCACCAGATCTCCGAAGGCGGGGGCAAAGAGCTCTCTTGGATCCATGCTGTGCTCGATCTTCACGCCCATGCCGTTTCCAAAGGCCATCTTGCTGACAGCGGCGATGACGCCGTGGCGGTCCGGCACGTAGGCCGAGAGGATCCTTCCGGCTTTGATGTCCTCCGCAAATTTTCCGTACTGCTCCATCACCTTCTCATAGACGGGCAGGTCGTACTCATCCTTGGGGATGCGCAGCCACACAAGCCTGCTTCCCGCTTTTTTCAGCTCAGGGGTGATGATGTCCTTCTCCTTTGCCACATCCACGGCAAAGGACACAAGTGTGGGCGGCACGTCGATGTCCTCAAAGGTTCCTGACATGCTGTCCTTTCCTCCGATGGAGGGCAGACCGAAGCCCAGCTGAGCCGCGTAGGCTCCAAGAAGAGCCGCGAAGGGCTGGCTCCAGCGGTGTGGATCCTCTGTCATGCGGCGGAAGTACTCCTGGAATGTGAAGCGGATCTTCCGGTAGTCGCCGCCTGCTGCCACGATCTTGGCCACCGACTCTGTCACAGCGTAGACAGCTCCGTGGTAGGGGCTCCAGCTTGACAGGTAGGGGTCAAACCCGTAGCTCATCATAGTCACTGTATCGCAGTCTCCCTTTGCCACAGGCAGCTTTGCCACCATAGCCTGGGTCTCTGTCATCTGATATTTTCCGCCGTGGGGCATGAACACGGAGCCGGCTCCGATGGAGCCGTCGAACATCTCCACAAGCCCCTTCTGGGAGCACACGTTCAGGTCCGCCAGCGTCTCCAGCCATTTGGCCCTCACATCTCCCACTTCCACCTGGTCCGTCAGCACCTTGTCCGCACGGTCCGGGATGTCCACAGCCACGCTGGTCTCCTGGTGGGCGCCGTTTGTGTCCAGGAAGGCTCTGGAGATGTTCACGATCTCCTTGCCTCTCCACACAAGGACAAGCCTTGGCTCCTCTGTCACCACAGCCACCTGCACGGCCTCCAGATTCTCCTCTTTGGCGTAGCCCATAAAGGTCTCCACATCAGCCGGGTCAAGGACCACAGCCATGCGCTCCTGGGACTCGGAGATGGCGATCTCTGTCCCGTCCAGTCCCGCGTATTTCTTGGGCACCTTGTCCAGGTCCACCCGCAGTCCGTCTGCCAGCTCTCCGATAGCCACGGACACGCCGCCCGCTCCAAAGTCGTTGCACTTCTTGATGAGGCGGCTCACTTCCTCCCTGCGGAAGAGGCGCTGGATCTTTCTCTCTGTGGGCGGATTTCCCTTCTGCACTTCCGCGCCGCAGGTCTCGATGGACTCTTCTGTGTGCACCTTGGAGGAACCTGTTGCGCCGCCGCAGCCGTCCCGGCCGGTGCGCCCGCCAAGAAGGATGATGATGTCTCCCGGATCAGAGGTCTCACGGATCACGGCGCGTCTGGGAGCCGCTCCCATGACAGCCCCGATCTCCATTCTCTTGGCCACATAGCCGGGGTGGTAGATCTCCTTTACAGCGCCGGTGGCAAGTCCGATCTGATTGCCGTAGGAGCTGTAGCCGTGGGCCGCCTCGCGGACAAGCTTCTTCTGGGGAAGCTTCCCTTTCATCGTGTCCTTCACGGAGACAGTGGGGTCTGCCGCTCCCGTGACACGCATGGCCTGGTACACGTAGGTACGTCCTGAGAGGGGATCCCGGATGGCACCGCCAAGACAGGTGGCAGCTCCTCCGAAGGGCTCGATCTCTGTGGGGTGGTTGTGGGTCTCATTCTTGAAGTTCACAAGCCACTCCTCCTCCACGCCGTCCACGGTCACCGGCACAACGATGCTGCAGGCGTTGATCTCATCGGACTCCTCCTGATCCTCAAGCTTTCCTTCCCTCTTCAGCTTGCGCATGGCCATGAGAGCCAGGTCCATCAGACAGATAAACTTGTCGTCTCTGCCCTTGAAGATCTCCTCATGGTCCGCCGCATACTGGCGGTAGGTGTCCTCGATCGGCTTTCTGTAATCTCCCTCTCCGAAGGTGATGTCTTTCAGCTCTGTGGAGAAGGTAGTGTGGCGGCAGTGATCGGACCAGTAGGTATCCAGCACCCGGATCTCCGTCATGGAGGGGTCTCTGTCCTCCTCCCCCTTGAAATAGTTCTGGATATGCTGGAAGTCCTTGAAGGTCATAGCAAGCCCGAGAGAGTCGTAGAGCTCCCGCAGCTTCTCCTCCTCCAGATCCTTAAAGCCGTCAAATATGATGACATCGGCCGGCTCGTCAAACTTTGTCACCAGCGTCTCCGGCTTCTCCATGCCTGTCTCTCTTGAGTCCACCGGGTTGATGCAGTGGTGCTTGACAGCCTCAAACTGCTCGTCCGTCAGCTGTCCCTCGATCACATAGGTGGTGGCGGTGCGGATCACCGGCTTCTCATCCTCTTTTATAAACTGCACGCACTGCACGGCAGAGTCCGCTCTCTGGTCAAACTGGCCGGGAAGGAACTCCACGGAGAAGATCCTGGCCCCCTCCGCTGCCGGAAAGGTCTCTTTATACAGAATATCTACCGGAGGCTCCGCAAAGACGCCTCTGCAGGCCTTCTCAAAGGTCTCCTCCGAGATGTTCTCCACGTCGTAGCGGATCAGCACCCGCACACCCGTAAGAGCGCTTATGCCCAGATAGCTCTTAATCTCGTGGAAGAGATCCTTTGCCTGAACCGCATACTCCGGTTTTTTCTCCACATATACTCGTTTTACATTGCCCATAAAATTTCCTCCATTTTATATATGTTGATTTTATGATACGCTGGTTTTATCATAACATGAGGTTTCTTATTAGTAAAGTTAATAAAATTAAAGATTTTTATAAGTATTTCTTATCTATTTTCCCTGTCTGTCCTCATCCTGCTGCCCTCTGCCCAAAAAATGCCGCCACACGAGGAAAATCGCAAGAAAGGCCGCAAGAAAGCCCAGGAAAAATCCTCCGATCCTCATCACCATATCGTAGAAAAATCCCTCCGGCAGCATCCGGATCATGTAGTCTGTAGCCGGGTCAAAAATCCACAGGTCATTGGTGAAAAAGATCTCGTGAAAGATGGTGAAATATTTTGTAAAATCCGAGGCAAAAAGAACTCCCAGCAGGACTGTCGCCGCCAGGAAGATACCAAGGGCGATAAAGTAGGCCCTGGGGATGATACGCCTCCAGTCCCCCTTCAGAATTACGAGCAGAGCAATGAACACAGCCGCAGTAATAAGGAGCACCCAGCGCAGGGTCAGCCCGCCCAGGAACAGGTTCTTCACATCCGCCATGTGGAGCCGGTCCTGCTCGTTAAAGAAATCCTGTGTCTGCCCGTCCACGTCCGTGATCACGGAGAGCTCCGGCCTCTTGCCGATGAGGTAATCCATCATTTTCTCCGTCACGTCCATGACATCCCCCATCTCCATGTCCAGGCTTTCCGCCACATGGTATTTCTCGTATTCTCTCTCGTAAAACCCGTAGCCTGGGTCGCCGTATATGGCCAGCTGGAAGCTGGTGATCAGAAGGGCCACAACAAGCAGGAGCATAGCTGCCACGGCCAGTACATGATGCAGTTTTTTCATAAAGCAATCCCTCTTTTTTGTTGTCTCATTTTTTGATTGTAATTTCCCTGATTTTCCCCTATAATACAAATGATTTTTATTAGGAGGACTTATCATGGATATTAACTATGAATTATATAAAGTGTTTTACTATGTGGCCTCGACCCTGAGCTTTTCCGAGGCCTCCAAGCAGCTCTTCATCTCTCAGTCAGCGGTGAGCCAGTCCATCAAGACGCTGGAGAGAAAGCTGGACCAGGTGCTCTTCATCCGGAGCACAAAGAGGGTCCAGCTGACGCCGGAGGGGGAGATCCTGCTGCGCCACGTGGAGCCGGCCATGAACCTGATCCAGCGGGGGGAGGCCCAGCTCATGGAGTCCGCCTCCACCGGGGGACAGATCCGCATCGGCGCCAGCGACACCATCTGCCGGTATTTTCTCGTGCCCTACATCAAGCGGTTCCACGAGGCATTTCCCAGGGCCCACATCAAGGTGACCAACGCCACCTCCATCCAGAGCGTGGAGCTCCTGAAATCAGGGCAGGTGGACTTCATCGTGGTCAACTCGCCCAACGCCTACCTGGGGAGCGCCGCCACCGTAAAGCGGATCAAGCTGTTCCGGGACGTCTTTCTTGCCAACCGGGATTTCGCGGACCTGAAGGGCCGCCGCCTCTCCTTTTCGGAGCTTTTGGAGTACCCCATCCTGATGCTGGACAAGAAGAGCACCACAAGCGAGTTTCTCCACAGCCAGTTCCAGCAGCACCACCTGGACCTTGTGCCGGAGGTGGAGCTGAGCAGTAACGACCTGCTTATCGACCTGGCCAGGATCGGCCTGGGCATCGCCTTTCTTCCGGACTACTGCATCCCCCGGGAGGACGACAATCTCTTTGTCGTGCACACCAAGGAGGAGCTGCCCCCGCGGGAGCTGCTGGCTGTCCGGGGCACCCGCATCCCTCTTTCCAGGGCCGCTGCCGCCTTTCTCGATTACTTCGAGGAGGTCTGATCCCAGAAGGCCCGCATCTTCGCGCCGGCATTTTTCACATTGCAGAGTTCCAGACCTTCCCACTCCCTGGGGAAGGTCTCTTTGTATCTGGGCTCCCGGAAACGGTCGTCCAGAAGGAGGATCACACCTCTGTCCTCCTCCGTGCGGATGACCCGCCCCGCGGACTGGAGGACTTTGTTCATGCCCGGGTAGACGTAGGCATAGTCAAAGCCCCGGAGGCCCTTTTTGTCAAAGTATTCCCTCAAAAGCTCCCGCTCCCGGCACACCTGGGGCAGGCCGGTGCCCACCACGGCGGCGCCGATGAGACGGTCTCTGGACAGGTCGATGCCCTCGGAGAAGATGCCCCCCATGACGCAGAAGCCAAGGAGGCTCTCCTCCCTCTCCTCCTCGAATTCCTCCAGAAAGATCTCTCTTGCCTCCTCCGACATGTAGGGGGCCTGGATCACGCACTGGGCGCTGCTCCCCTCCTTTTCGGCCAGGAGGAGGAACTGGTCGTAGACCTCCTCCATGAACTTGTAGGAGGGAAAAAAGGCCATGTAGTTTCCCTTTTTCCCCTGCACCATCTCCAGCAGATAGGAGGCGTATTTCCGGTAGGTGGCCTCCCCTCTCGCGGTGTACCGGGTGCTCACGTCATTTCCAAGGAGAAGGAGCCGGTTCTCCCTGGCAAAGGTAGACTGGGCGTAGACCGCGTAGTCGTCCGTCTTTGTGCTGAGGAGCTGTCTGTAATAGCGGATGGGAAGGAGGGTGGCGGAGAAAAAGATGGTGCTCACCCCTTTTTCCAGAGCTTCGTTCAGATTGACCGCCGGGTTGACGCAGAACAGGCGGACAAAGAATTTTCCCTCCCCGTCAATTTCGGAATAGATCATGTAGTTCTCGTCCAGCTTTTCATAGATGGTCTCAAACATCCGCACTTCAAAGTAGAGGCTCAACACCTCCTCCCGGACGTCCTCCTCCTTGCACTCCTCCAGATACCGCTCCATCTCAGCCATGACAGACAGAAGCTTCAGGTAGATGCCCCCGGCGCTCTCCAGCACCTGGCAGCCGTCGCACTCCCGTTTCAGGGCCAGCATCTGGCGGTTGCAGTCCTCCAGCTGCCGGGCAAGCCGGACGTCCCTCGTCTTCACAAGGCGGCGGACCTTCATCACGTCCTCCTTGCAGAGGCTGGCGCTGAACATCTCCCGCCCCCGCTCCACCAGGTTGTGGGCCTCGTCAATGAGGAAGATGTAGTCCCCCTTCACCCCCTCGCCGAAAAACCGCTTCAGCTTCGCGTTGGGGTCAAAGACATAGTTGTAGTCGCAGATGACTGCGTCCGCCCACAGGGACAGGTCCAGACCCAGCTCGAAGGGGCACACCTGCCATTTCTTCGCCTGCTCCTCCACCGCCTGACGGCTCATGTCGTCAGAGGTGGTGATCATGTCATAGACCGCATCGTTGATACGGTCAAAATGTCCCTTGGCGTAAGGACAGTAGTCCGGATTGCACTCCGGCTTCTCGCAGAAGCATATCTTCTCCTTTGCCGTCAGGGTGATGACCTTGTACTGGAGAGCCGTATCCCCCTCCTCCACTGCAGCGGGCCCCACTGCGGCGGGCCCATCCGGGCCGGGCTGCTTCAGTATGTCAAAGGCCTGCTGGGCCACAGTCCTGGTGATGGTCTTGGCGGTCAGGTAGAAGAGCTTGTCCACCAGTCCCTCCCCCACTGCCTTCACAGCCGGAAAGACAGTGGCCATAGTTTTTCCCACCCCTGTGGGAGCCTGGATGAACAGCTTTTTCTGTCTCTCAATGGTCCTGTAGACAGCGGCCGCCAGCTTCTTCTGCCCGTCCCGGTACTGGTAGGGAAATTCCACCTTTTTTATGGAAGCGTTCCGCTTCTCCTTCCACTCCACCTGGAAGAGAGCCCACTTTTCGTAGGCGTCCGTGATGCCGTAAAACCACTCTCTCAGCTCCTCTGTGGTGTACTCCTGCCGGAAACGACGGATTTCCTCAGTCTCCAGATGACAGTAGGTCATCTGCACGCCCATCTTCTCCTGCTCATGCTGGTCCCCGTAGATAAAGGCGTAGCATTTGGCCTGGGCCAGGTGCACCGGCACCGGCTCCTCCAGGGCGTTCACATCCCGGAATATCCCCTTGATCTCGTCGATGACCAGCCCCTCCTCCGTGTCCATGACGCCGTCCGCCCGCCCCTCCACCTGGAGGATGAACTTCTCGTAGGGCACCTGGCATTTCATGGACACCTCCGGCGTGTACATGCTCCCCATCTGCCGCTGGATCTTCCGGTGGAGTCGGGCCCCCATCTGCATGGCCTCCTTGTCCGCCGAGGCAGTTCGATTGTCAAGATCCCCGCTCTGGAGGATGAACTCCACCAGGGCCCGGACCGAAATTTTGATCAGTTGCTTTTCCATAGGTCTATTATAAGTGGGGACGTAATACTTTTCAATAATGTTACGTCCGAAATAAAACCAACTGGCGGGGTATTGTGTATGGCGCGGAAATATTATCTGACTATTTTGCAAAATTGTCTGCCTCACACTATCCTGCAAATTCTGTCATGTTGGGCCGGAAGCGGAGCGGCAGGTGGGTTCTCTGGCATCTGGGATTTTCACGCTCCCTGATGGCAATGGTGTCGCAGAACTCCCGCCACAACACCTGCATCGTTTCCTCCTGATCGGAGAGACGTAAAAAGCCCTCATCCCCCCTCACTCCCGGATCCTCCTGTACAAGAACCCACCGCTTTCCCGCCTCGTGGACGACGAACATGCCGCGGTTTTTATCCCGGATCATCCAGTTCTCCATGGGAAAGCGCTCCTGAAAATGAGCCCCCAGGCAGGGAAGAACCCGGTTTTTCGGTGTGATGTCTGAAAAGAGTATCCCGTTCTCCAGCTCCCGAAAGCGGACAAATCCCGTCAGCAGGTGTGCCTCATTCCCCACGCTACGGCTCAGCTCAAACACCTTTTCCACGGCAGGGCTCCCCAAATGTTCCATAATCCTTCGAGGCTGCCTGAGCTTCCGGGCCGCCAGCAGCGTCCCCAGGATTGCCTCTCCTTTCTCTTCATCCCTGGAAAGCGCCGCATAATAAATATGACGGTAGACATTCCTTCCAAGGTTGGTGAGTATCATCCTCTCCACCGCCTCCACCTTGCTCTCATTTTCCCCTATCTCCCTGTACTCACAGAACAGCTCCGGCTCCACGCTGCCCCGGATGGCGATGCCGCTGGCCCCCTCCCGGCGCCGGTCCTTCCACGCCTCGTGCACAGCAGAGAAAATTCCTGTAATGCTGTCCGTACAGATGTAAATGGTTTTCATATAGTGCCTCCTTTCTCTGCCATGACGCCAAATCTCACATCGTCAAAAAGAGAGAGCTGTCTGTAGGTCATGCCGTCCGCCCCCTCAGGCAGTCTCTCCTTCTCGTCCAGAAGGTTCCGCGTAATGTAATCCTCCTCAATCTTTACCGGATACATCATCTTCCCGCTGCAGGTCAAGAAGTACAGCGCCCGTTTAAGAACCACCCCCATTTTCTTTAAATCCCCAAAGTCCAGCTTCCCATACCGCCTGGCCTTCACGATCCTGGCCGCCGATCTGTATCCAATGCCCGGCACCCGCAGCAGAAGCTCATATTTCGCCGTGTTGGCCTCCACAGGGAAAACATCCAGATGCCGCAGAGCCCAGTTGCACTTTGGGTCGAGAAACACATTAAAATTAGGGTCTTTCTCCGTCAGGAGCTCCCCTGCCTGAAAATGATAGTATCGGAGCAGAAAATCTGCCTGATACAGCCGGTGCTCCCGAAGGAGCGGGGGCCCCTGCCCCGTCCTGGCAGGCAGGGATGCGTCCTCGTTTACATGGACAAATGCGGAATAGAACACTCTCTTCAGCCCGAACTTTTTGTACAGGGCCTCCGCCACATGGATAATCTGAAAATCCGTCTCCGGCGTGGCGCCTATGATCATCTGGGTGCTCTGACCGGCAGTTACAAACCTCTTTGCGTTCCGGTAGAGCTGTATCTCCTGCCTGTTCTCCTCCATCCTGTTCTGCACAAGCCGCATGGGCGCAAGGATCCTCTCTCTCGTCTTGTGGGGCGCAAGGAGACGCAGTCCCTCTGCCGTGGGCAGCTCCAGGTTAACACTCATCCTGTCCGCCAGAAATCCCAGCCTCTCCAGCAGCTCCTGGCTTGTGCCGGGGATGGCCTTCACATGGATATACCCCTGAAAGCGGTGTTCTGTCCGCAGCTTGTACAGGGCCGCATAGATCAGCTCCATCGTATAGTCCGGGCTTTTGAGCACGCCGGAACTCAAAAAAAGTCCCTCTATATAATTGCGCCTGTAAAACTCCATTGTCAGCGTACAGATCTCGTCCGGCGTAAAAGAGGCCCTGGGCACATCGTTGTCCCTCCGGTTGATGCAGTATTTGCAGTCATAGATGCACTCATTTGTAAACAGGATCTTCAGCAGGGAGATACATCTCCCGTCCGCGGAGAAGCTGTGGCAGATCCCCGCCTGCGCGCAGCTTCCTATACCGGTGCCGTCATTGCTGCGCTGGGTTCCGCTGGACGTGCACGCCACGTCGTATTTTGCCGCGTCTGTCAGTATTTTCAGTTTTTCAGCTATGGACATAGACTGCTGGATTTCCACATCTATTCCTCCCCTCTCCAAAAATAAGAACATATGTTTGTTTTTAGTATACAAACATATGTTCTACCTGTCAAGTGCCTGCTTATTTCCTTCGTCCGCCTTTAGGGGATCCCTTTCCTCATGTTACACACAATTATGCACCAGTTTGATCATTTTTCCCCAGATCCTGATACACAATTATGCACCAATAAACGTAAATGCAGACGTAATACTTTTGAAAAGTATTACGTCTGCATTTACGAATTGACTATAATTTATTCACCGCGTCCGCCAGATACTGGTTGTCCGCCTCATAGAATTTCTCTTCTTCCACAGCCTCCGCCAGCCTGGGGTCAATGGGCATTTTGCCGAGAACCGGCACGCCAAGCTGCCGGGCGGTCTCCTCGATGTGGCTCTCGCCGAACACAGAGATCTTCTTCCCGCAGTCCGGGCAGACGAGATAGCTGTAGTTCTCCACAATGCCAAGCACCGGGATATTCATCTGCCGGGCCATGTTGCAGGCCTTGTCCACGATCATCTGCACCAGATCCTGAGGGGAGGTGACGATGACGATGCCGTCCACCGGAAGGGACTGGAACACAGTGAGGGGCACGTCCCCTGTTCCCGGAGGCATATCCACGAAGAGGTAATCCAGCTCTCCCCACATGACATCGGTCCAGAACTGCTTTACCACTCCCGCAATGATGGGGCCTCTCCAGATCACCGGGTCAGACTCATGCTCCAGGAGGAGATTGACGGACATGATCTTCGTGCCGTCCTTTGCCTCGCTGGGGAAGATACCCGCGTCGCTCCCCTTTGCTGTCTCATGGATACCGTACATCTTCGGGATGGAGGGTCCGGTGATATCTGCGTCCAGAATTCCCACGGAAAAGCCCTGCTCCCGCATGATCCTTGCCAGGGAGGCCGTCACCATGGACTTGCCCACGCCGCCCTTTCCGCTGACAACGGCGATCACTTTATTTACATGGGAAAACGGGTTCGCCGGCTCCCTCATATCCTGGGGCTTGCTGCCACAGGAGTCTGCATGGGCGCACCCCGCACAGTCGGAGGGGGAGCACCCGTTTTGCTGCTCTGCCATTTTTACTCTACCTCTTTTCTATTGGTCTCCTCAGCTGAAACCGCTTCTTCTACTCTTCCACTGCTGCGATGACTTCGATCTCGCACAGCATGTTCTTCGGAAGGGTCTTCACAGCCACGCAGCTTCTGGCCGGCTTGGATGTAAAATATTTTGCGTACACCTCGTTAAATGCGCCAAAATCTCCCATGTCTGCCAGGAAGCAGGTTGTCTTGATGACCTTGTCGTAGGTTGTTCCTGCTGCCGCAAGAAGCTCGCCGATGTTCTTGCACACCTGCTCTGTCTGTCCCTCGATGGTGTCCGCCTCAACCGCGTCTGTAGCCGGGTTGATGGCGATCTGTCCCGCCGCGTAGAATACGCCGTTGTAAATATATCCCTGTGAATAGGGTCCCAGTGCCTTTGGTGCCTTCTCTGTCGCTACTAATTTCATTTCTTATCTCTCCTTTGCCTTCTCCAATAATTTCTGTGCCACGCACACGTCAAAAAGACCCATGCCCACAGATTTAAAATACGTGGTCTTCCCCGCGATCTCATCTTCGTCCGCCCCGGACGCCAGGAACTTGTCCATAAGAACAACCCGGTCCATGGTGAGCCGTCCCTCTGCCAGGGGCTGGCTTAGATCCCCGCTCTCCTCGCAGGCGTAGGGCAGCTCGATGTACACCTTGTCCACCAGATCCCAGATCACGTCAGGTATCTCCCGCATCTTGGGAGTGTAGGATCCGATGGCAATGATGCACTTGCCCTCCAGCAGCTCCCTGTCATTGGGGAGCACAGGCTCCTCAGAGGGGGTGGCGGTGCAGATGATATCGCTGGCTTTCACAAGCTCTTCCACTGTCTTACATTGTACTACTTTCACCGCCGGGTCCGCAATAGTCTTCTTCAGCCTGTCCATAAAATCCGTCAGGTCCCGGTCGCTGTGGTTCCAGATGTACACGGTCTCAATATTTCTGGCCGCGCAGGCGTACACGGCCTGGTGGAAGCCCTGTGCTCCGGCCCCCACGATGCCCACTGTACGGGCGTCCCTTCTGGACAGATGGCGGATCCCCACGCCGCCCACGGCTCCTGTCCTCCAGGCGGTGACAGCCTGGCCGTCCATGATAGCCAGGGGCGCTCCTGTGGTCCTGTCGTTCAGGATCACAAGCCCGTCCAGGGAGGGAAGTCCCAGCTTCGCATTTTCCGGGAAAATGGTCAGCATCTTTGTGCCGATGACATTCTCCGTAAAGCAGGGCATGTAGATGAGCGTCTTGTTCTCGTGCTCGATCACCGGTCGGGGCGGCATGTAGTAGGCGTCCGCCCCGAAAATCCGGTAGGCCTCCTCAATCTGGTCCATGATCTCATTTGGATCTACCAGCTTCTCAATCTCTTCTTTCCCTAAAAAAATCATACCGTTTTACCTCTCTTGTCTTTATCAGTCGTGGTTGGCAGCCTTGTAAATCTGGTAGGCGTCCTCGGCGTCTATCTTTTTAAAGGAGCCCAGCTGGATGGTATTCCCCTTTGTGGCGCTGTCCGCCAGCTTCCGCAGCACCTCGTCGGGCTGCACGCCGATCTCCAGCTCTCCGATGCATGTGGGCATGTGAAGGGACCGGAAAAAGTCCTCCGTCGCCCCGATGGCCGCCAGAGCCGCCTTCTCATCATCCTCCTCTTTGAGGCCCCACACCTTTTCTCCATAGCGGGCAAATCTGGACGGATCGATCCTGTACACATATCTGGCCCAGCTTCCCCAGATAGCCGACAGAGTCGCCCCGTGCGCCACGTCGAACATGCCTCCGATCTCATGACCCAGCTTGTGGCAGAGGAAATCCTTGGGACGACCAAGTCCTGTCAGATTGTTGTGGGAAATGCTGCCGCACCACATGATCTCGCTCATGGCATCGTAGTCTGTCTGGTCTTCATATGCCTTTTTCCCACAGGTGATCATGGTCCTTAAGAGTCCCTCTGCGATCTCATCGGTCAGCATGTTGCCGTCCACCGGCGTGAAATACCGCTCCAGCGTGTGCATCATGATATCCACGATGCCGCAGGTGAGCTGGTATTTCGGCAGGGTGTATGTAAGCTCCGGGTTCATGATGGCAAACTTCGGTCTGTTAAAATCCGTGTTGATTCCCGCCTTCTTGCCGGTCTCCTCGTTGGTGATGACAGCGGAGTCACTTGTCTCGCTGCCCGCTGCGGAGATGGTGAGGATGACACCCACCGGCAGAGCCGCCTGCACCTGTCTCTCCCCGGCCCAGTAACTCCACACGTCCACAGAAGGATCCGCGGCACCGATGGCCACAGCCTTAGCCGTGTCAATAACACTGCCTCCGCCCACAGCAAGGATCAGGTCCGCCCCGAGATCCACCGCCATCTTCACGCCCTCCCGGACAAGGCCCAGGCGTGGGTTTGGCTTCACACCGCCCAGCTCCTGGAAGGCCACACCTGCGTCCGCAAGCTCCGCCTTTACCCGGTCCAGGAGACCGCTCTTTTTCACACTTCCTCCCCCGTAGACGATGAGGACCTTATCCCCGCCCCACTTCCTGGCAAGCCGCCCGGCTTCCTTCTCCGCATCCTTTCCAAATACGATCTCCGTGGGTGCGTACTGCACAAAATTTTTCATAATAAAAGACCTCCTTACGCTCCAATCGTACTCTAAAGATTGTAACATAAGGAGGCCTCAAATTCAATCGGTCTCCCGGTATCTGCTCACCGCCATCCCCACGCCGAAGATGGCCGCCGCAAAGAGAAGCTGGAGCCCCAGTCCCTGCAGCACCTCCGCCCTCTGGCCGGCCGTGAGGGAGGCGTGGTCCGACAGGATCCCGTTCACAGTCTCGTACCAGTACACAGGCAGGAATGACGCCGCCCGCCTCACCCCCTCGGCCAGGACATCCATAGACACGAAGACACCGCAGAGGAAGCACATGCCCAGGGTCACCACATTGACCACACCGTTCACTATGTCCGCGTTTTTCACCAGCATGCCGATCACATAGGCGATGGAGAGGCTGACCAGGACCAGGGCGGTCACATTTGCCATATAATAGGGAAGATTTCCGTCTGACAGGAAGTCACCTCTGTAGAGGGTGACCGGCAGGATCAGGGAGATCACCCACACAGCCGCCCCCAGGACCAGATATCCGGCCATCAGCTCCAGGTTCTGACGCAGCCTGGGCACAGGGGATACAAGGAGCCTTCGCCTCACCTCCTCCTTCCTGAAGGCGATCATGATAAAGGCCGCCCCGTAGCACAGGATCGAGAGGACCATGTAGGGCAGATACTGAAAGAGAAAGGCGTGGGGCGCCGGCTCTCCCCCGTACCCGCTCTCGTCCAGCATCCGGACAGAGCCGGCCCCGCTCTGGGCCTGTAGCACAAGGGCGCAGGCCTCCTGGGTCCCGTATCCCGCTGCCAGCATGGCCTTCATCTCCCGAAGCCAGGCGCTGATCTGGCTGTCCACATAGTAAGCGCTGGTCGTCCCCGGGATTTTGGTCACCTCCAGCTTCTCCTGCCCCGCAAGGCAGGCAGCCTCAAAGTTCTCCGGTATCCTCACCAAATAGTAGATGTCCCTGTAAAACATTTTTTCCTGCAGACCCGTCAGGTCCCCCTCCCACTCCGTCACACGGTGGATCTGTCCCAGGTATTCCTTCAGCCCCTCTGCCGCCGCTCCCCCGTCCCGGTCCTCCACGGCCACAGGCAGGGAGGTCATCTCAAAGGTATCCGTCCCCTCCTCTCTCAGGGAGAGCTGGACAATAACAGCTATAGTCACAAAGACAGCCACATACAGGAGCAGCATGTGGAGCTGACGGAGCGCCAGCTTGATAAATCCTCTAAATACTGTCATACTGTTCCCTCCTCACTGCGGCGAAGGCCAGGAGGATGCAGAGGATGCTCATGCCTCCCAGGATCGCCATATCCTCCAGCAGTCTGTCATAGTCCTCGTACACCGCCAGGCAGTAGAAGGCGTCGCTCAGCACTGCCGCAGGGTTGATCCGGTCAAGGACCGGGCAGCGGGTCTCTATGACATATTTCATGTCCCCGAACATAAGCCCTGCCAGGAAGGAGGGAAACAGGGTCGCACAGACACAAAGCCCCATCTTGATGGAGAAGGAAAAACGGCTGATGCTCCCTGTCAGGATGCCAATGCCCACCCCGATCAGGGTCCCCGCAAGGTCCACAAGAAGGACCCATCCCGGGCTGCTGCCAAGGTCCACTCCCAGCACGAGCCATATAAATCCGGTCAGCACCAGCACATTTGCATAGTGGAGAAGGATCAGCACGGCAAAATCCGCCAGGATCCCCTTCAGCTTGTGCATGGGAGAGACGCTCCGGCGGGCTCCCAGGGCAGACAGGTTGGCCTGCCCGTCGCAGCACGTCTTGATGCCAAGATAGGCGCCGGACAGGCAGGAGAAGGCGATGAGGGCAAAGAAATACTGCACCCCTGTATTGGTGGTCCTTCCTCCAAGGCTCACCTCCCGCACCCCGCTCTCCTCGGACGCTTCCAGTGCGGCCGCGGCAGCTCGTTCCACTCCCTCCGGGTGGTCTTTGGCTGCCCGGGCAAGGAGATACGCCTGCTGCTCGTACCCCTCCATGAGTTCCCCAAGGATACTCTGTGCAAGCCCGGAGCCGTCCACTGTCAGCTCCGGCTCTTCCTTTACGGTGAAGACGCCTGTCACATCTCCTTCCCGCAGCGCGGCGAAAGCCTCCTGGCTGTCTTCATACTCTTTTATTTCTATCACGTCCCCGTCCAGGGCTTCGAGGAAGGCAGAGAAAGGAGGGTTTTCCTCCGTGACCACCACGCCGGCCGGCACAGACTGCATCTTCTCTCCCATGCCATCCCCTGCCGGATTGCCGAAGGACACGTAGAAGAGGACTGCCAGGATCAGCGGAAAGGCAAGGGCCCAGAACATAAAGGACTTCTCCCGCACAAGGGTGAGAAATCTGTATTTCAGATAGGTTCCCATTTTATCCCTCCTCCTCTTCCTTTCTGTCCCTGAGCCTCTTTCCCGTGATCTCCAGGAACACATCGTTCAGCGTGGGGGGCTGGGACCAGACCCTTCCGAAGGGAATGTCCGCCTCCTCCAGCCTGTGCAGAAGCCCTGTCAGGTTGCCCGCCCCCTGGGTGCACTGCACCCGCAGGACTCCCTCCTGGCAGTCTGCCGACACCACGCCCGGGAGCAGCCTGACCTCCTCCACCTGCTCTCCTGTCATTCCGCCTGTCTCCACCGTGATGGTCTCCCCGGTGCCGATCATGGCCTTCAGCTCCTCCTTTGTGCCTGTGGCCAGAATGCGGCCCCGGTCCATGATGGATATCCTGGTGCAGATCTTCTCCACCTCCTCCATGTAATGGGATGTGTAGATGATGGTGGAGCCCTGCTCATTGAGCTTTTTTATCCCCTCCAGGATGTGATTGCGGCTCTGGGGGTCTACCGCCACCGTGGGCTCATCCATGAGGATCAGCTCCGGCCGGTGCGCGATGCCACAGGCGATGTTCAGCCTGCGCAGAAGTCCCCCGGAAAGCTTTTTGGGATATTTTTTCAGATGGTCCTCCAGCCCGGTAAAGCGGACCGCCTCCTCCACAAGCTGCCTGCGCCGCTTTTTGTCCTTCACATACAGGCTGCAGAAATAGTCGATGTTCTCCCGCACGGTCAGCTCCTCGAAGACGGCCACATTCTGCATGACCACGCCGATCCTCCTCTTGCTCTCATAGCTGTCCGGCTCCATCTTTTCTCCGAAGACCCGGATGCTCCCTTTGTCATATCCAAGGAGAGCCAGCAGGCAGTTGATGGCCGTGGTCTTCCCCGACCCGTTTGGCCCCAAAAGGCCGTATATCTCCCCTCTCTTTATTTCCAGATCCAGATGGTCAAGAGCCAGCACATCCCCGTATCTCTTCACCAGATTGTGTATACTGACAATGGTTTTCTCCTCCATACTGACCTCCCTCTCTCATTTTTGATTTCACTTGTAGTATAAAAGTTTCCGTCCTATAATGATAGTGTCACCTGTCAGCAGACCGAATGACAATTGTCATTTTTTATCCATCCCAAAGAAAGGAGGCCCCTGATGAAACGACTGAGCGACTGCCTTCTCCTGTTTGTCTGTTCCCTGTCCCTGACCCTCTTCTGTCAGGACCTGACCTGGGCCGTCACCGGCTTCCTGGTAACCCTGATCTGCCTTTCCGCCGTCCTCCTCTTTCCGCGGAAATCCGTATATATCCCCGCCTTTCTCTGCTGGACTATTTCCGCTCTCCTTACGCCCTGGCAGCTTATCTTCCTGCCCCCTGTGCTGTACACCGTCTGCACCTGCAAAAGCCCCCTTCTCTTTGCCCTGTGCCTCCTGCCCGCAGCCTTCCACGTCCCCGCTGCCAGCCCCAGGCCCGCCGCTTTTCTTTTGTGCTTCTGCCTGGCCGCCCTGCTCCTTGCCAGGCGGACGCAGGAGGGCCTGCGCCTGGAAAAAGAGGTCCATGCGGCCAGGGACACAGGCATGGAGAGAAATCTTCTCCTGGAAGAAAAAAACAGGGCCCTGCTGGAAAACCAGGACTACCAGGTGTACACCGCGACCCTGAAAGAGCGGAACCGGATCGCCAGGGAGATCCACGACAATGTGGGACATATGCTCTCCCGCTCCATCCTCATGACAGGGGCTATCCGCACGGTTAGCCAGGACAGGGCTCTGGACAGACCGCTGGAGGAGTTGGAGGACACCCTCCACACCGCCATGACAAGCATCCGGCGCAGCGTCCACGACCTGCGGGATGACTCTGTCAGCCTGAAGGAGGCGATGGAGGACCTGATCCGGGATTTTCAGTTCTGCAGCGCCTCCCTCTCCTACGAGGCAGGGCTGTCCATCCCGAGGGAGGTAAAATACAGTGTGATCATGATCTGCAAGGAGGCCCTGAGCAATGTGATACGCCACAGCGATGCCTCCAGGGTCACCGTCTCCTTCCGGGAGCACCCCGGCTTCTACCGGCTGTGCATCCAGGACAACGGCACCTCCGCCCCTCTGTCTCTCACGGACGGCATGGGGCTCTCAAACATGAAGGAGCGGATCCGCTGCCTGGGCGGCGTCATCCAGTTTAACACAGAGCAGGGATTTTCCATCCACGCCTCTGTCCCAAAGGCAGCGGCAAAAGACATGACAGAAAGGAAATCTATATGAATATAGTGATCATTGACGACGACGCGCTCGTGACCACAGCGCTGAAGACCATACTGGAGGCAGACCCGCATGTCACGGTCACAGGGACAGGGAGCGACGGCCGGGAGGCCCTCTCCCTCTACAGAGCCCTGCGGCCGGACGTGCTCCTCATGGATATCCGCATGGAGGGCATGAGCGGCCTGGAGGCCTCAAAGGCTGTCCTCGCGGAGGATCCGGGAGCCCGCATCCTCCTTCTCACCACATTTTCAGACGACGAGTACATCATCCAGGCCCTCCGCTGCGGGGTCAAAGGATATCTCCTGAAAGCCGACTACAGCAGTATCCTGCCCGCCCTGCGGGCCGTGCAGACAGGCCAGACCGTGTTCGGCACGGAGATCATGTCCCGCATCCCGGGGCTTCTCCAGAAAGAGAAAGCTTTTCCGCGTGAGGAGTACGGTCTCACAGACAGGGAGTATCAGCTCATCAGTCTGGTGGCGGAGGGACACAGCAACAGGGAGATCGCTTCCCGCATGTTCCTGGGGGAGGGAACCGTGAGGAACTACCTGAGCAGCCTGCTGGAAAAGCTCTCCCTCAGAGACCGCACCCAGCTGGCCGTCTTTTTTTACCAGCACCTGCAGTAACCCGTCCACTCCACACACCCGACAACACAACAGACAACACAGCAGACAAAGGAGGCAGCTATGATCAAAGAAACCTTACCAGCCCACATGGAACCGCTTGCAACTATCAATGGATTTCGCGTCCGCCCGGGCCTCTACCAGTATTTCGGAGCCTGGGCCATCCCGTCGGGAGTCAGCTTCACGGTCCACTCCCAAAGCGCCACCTCCTGCGAGATCCTCCTCTACCATCGGGAGGCGGAGGAGCCCTACGCCGTCCTCCCTATCCCGGAGAACTACAAGATAGGAAATGTCTTCTCCATGATCGTCTTCGGCCTGGACGTGGAGGAATTCGAGTACGCCTTCCGCCTGGACGGTCCCTGGGCCCCCGAGAAGGGCCTTCTGTTCAGCAAGAAAAACATCCTCATCGACCCCTACGCCAAGGCCATCACCGGCCAGAGCACCTGGGGGAAGAAGGTGCTGGAGAAGGGCTACCGGGCCAGGGTGGTAAAAAACAACTTCTACTGGGGCGTGGCGCCCCAGCTGTGCACCCCCATAGAGGACCTGGTCATCTACGAGCTCCACGTGCGCGGCTTCACAAAGATGGCAAAGGATGTGTCCGCCCCCGGCACCTTCCTGGGCGTAAAAGAAAAAATCCCCTACCTGAAGGCCCTGGGCGTCAATGCGGTGGAGCTGATGCCTGTCTTCGAGTTCGACGAGCTCATGGACAAGCGCACCTACAACGGGAAAGAGCTCCTCAACTACTGGGGCTACAGCACGGTCAGCTTCTTTGCCCCCAACACCAGCTACGCCGCTGACGTGGAGTACAACCGGGAGGGGCTGGAGCTGAAAGAGCTGGTAAAGGAGCTCCACGACAACGGCATTGAGATCATCCTGGACGTGGTCTTCAACCACACGGCGGAGGGAAACGAGAACGGTCCCATTTTCTCCTTTAAAGGCTTTGACAACAACGTGTACTACCTCCTCACCCCGGAGGGCTGCTACTACAACTTCAGCGGCTGCGGCAACACCATGAACTGCAACCACCCGGTGGTGCAGCAGCTGATCCTGGACTGCCTGCGCTACTGGGTCACCTCCTACAGGATAGACGGCTTCCGTTTTGACCTTGCCTCCATCCTGGGGCGCAACGAGGACGGCTCACCCATGGAGCACCCTCCGCTCCTCAAGAGTCTGGCCTTTGACCCGCTCCTGGGAAACACAAAGCTGATCGCGGAGGCATGGGATGCAGGCGGTCTCTACCAGGTGGGCAACTTCCCCTCCTTCAACCGCTGGAGCGAGTGGAACGGAAAATACCGGGATGACATGAGAGATTTCCTGAAAGGAGGCATCTCCCACACCTCCGCGGCCCTGCAGCGGATCAGCGGCTCCCCGGACATCTACGACCCCAAGATACGGGGCACCCACGCCTCCGTCAACTTCCTCACCTGCCACGACGGCTTCACCCTCTACGACCTGTACTCCTACAACGAGAAGCACAACGAGGCAAACGGCTGGGACAACACAGACGGTGCGGGTGACAACCGGAGCTGGAACTGCGGGGCTGAGGGCGAGACAGACGACCCGGAGGTCCTCTCCCTGCGCATGAGGATGATACGCAACGCCTGCGCTGTCCTCCTGTGCAGCCGGGGCACGCCCATGTTCTTTGCGGGAGACGAATTCTGCAACACCCAGTTCGGGAACAACAACCCCTACTGCCAGGACAACGAGATTTCCTGGCTGGACTGGTCCCTTTTGGAAAAGCACCAGGACATCTTCCGCTTCTTCCAGTACATGATCCACTTCCGCAGGGAGCACCCGGTGCTGCGGGGATCTGCCAGGAGCTGCCGCTACACCCTGCCGGACATCAGCTATCACTCGGAGGAGCCCTGGGAAGCGCCCCGGGATGACGGAAACGGGGTGGCCGGCGTCCTCTTTGCGGGCTACGATTCGTCCAAGTCCAGGGACGACATTGTCTATCTGGCGATCAATGTGCACTGGGAGGCCCACAGCATGACCCTGCCCCACCTCCCCGGCGGCCTCCACTGGCACATCGCGGTCAACACCGGAGACGAGGAGCATATCCTCTTTGAGGACCCCCTCCCTGTGCTGGCAGGGGACAGTCTGCTCATCGGAGCGCGGTCTGTCATTGTCCTTGTAGGCCGATGATCACACCAGAAAAAGCCCACACAGGCTGCTGTGTGGGCAAAATATCGTTTCAAATATACATGCAGACCGTCTATTACGGTTTCTTCACTTCCTCTGTCTCTTTTTTGGCAAGGACTGCGTAGATCTGGTCTGCGTCATAGTCCGGGGCAAACCGGCGGGCCGTCTCGCAGATAAGACTTATCTTCTCCTCCGGCTCTTCAAGCTCTTCCGCTATGACTGATACTGCCTTGTTTTTCCTGATTTTCTTGCAGACCAGTGATATAAGCTTTGTCTCCTCCCCCTGCTCCTTCCCCTTTTCTTTTCCTCTCTCCTCCGACTCCTGCAGCTCATCTGCAAACAACTCTCTCAACGCCTCGCACATTTCCTTCTCCTCCTTCATCCTGTCCCAGTTGGCCCGCACGATCAGGTCCATCCCTCTCCTCCTTGTCAGTATAATACAGTTTCTTCCCTCCGTGCAACTTTTACATAAATTTTTCATCATTTCCGGGTAATCCGGCAGATATGCCCGATACGTCAGATATGAATGGGAACCGCTTTTGAACGATGCGGTTCAAGAAATGTTTCCTCAAAAAAGAAGATACTCCAAGCTTACATCAGCTTATGTCTTCTGTCAACAAAAAACAGCGTAGCTGCACGCCTTTCCTCTATTTAGGCACGCATCCTGCGCTGTTCTTATTTCATTTTAAGTCCGGTCTTATCTCTCCCGGATAACCTTCTCGATCTCCTCTTTCTCCGGCATAACCTTCAGGGCTCCCTTTCTCGTGGTGATGATGGAAGCGCCCGCGTTGGCAAAGGTGAGCATCTCCTTTAAGTTCTCCTCTGTCAGATCCTCCAGGCCGTGCTGCAGGATGTAGTTCAGGGTGCAGGCCTCAAAGGTGTCCCCCGCTCCTGTCGTCTCGATGGTGTCCTCCCTCACAAAGGGGGCCGCCTCCACGATCATATCCTTGTAGAAGGCGCGGCTTCCCTCTCTTCCGAGAGTGACACAGATAAGGGGGATGTCAAACTGCTCCCGCAGCATCTCCACGCCTTTATTGTAGTCTGTCGTTCCGGTCATGAACTCCATCTCGTTGTCCGAGATCTTCAGGATGTCACACTTGGACATGCCGTACAGGATCTCCTCTTTCGCCTGGTCCAGGCTTTCCCAAAGGGGCTCCCGCAGGTTCGGGTCAAAGGAGACGAGAAGGCCGTTCTCCTTCGCCACGTCAATAGCATAGCGTGTGGCCTCCCTCACGCCTGCATGGGTGGAGGAAAGAGTTCCGAAGTGGAAGATCCTGGCCTTTTTGATCAGCTCCGGGTCAACCTCCTCCTTTGTCAGCATCATATCAGCGCCCGGATTCCGATAGAAGGAAAATTCCCTGTCCCCGTCCGGAAATGTGTGCACAAATGCCAGTGTCGTGTGTACCTGTTCATCCATGGCAAGGCCTGACACGTCCGTACCGCTTTCCTCCACCACTTCCTTCAGCATCTTTCCGAACTGGTCATTTCCTACCTTGCCGATAAAGGCTGTCTTTTTCCCCAGCCTGTTCAGCATGGCCAGCACATTGCAGGGAGCTCCCCCGGGATTCGCCTCCAGCAGAGGGTTGCCCTGGCCGCTCAGGCCATTCTCTGTAAAGTCGATCAAAAGTTCTCCGAGCGCCACCACATCGTATCTTGTCTCCATTCTCGTTCCTCCTGTTCTGCATGTATCAGCAGTCCATCGTCTTTTTGAGGGACCATGTCTGCATTGAGCGTATTTTTAATTTTCCGGCAGGAACGGACAGAAAATTTTTATCCTGGCTCCGGTCAGCGAAAACATTACAGCTGTGGTTGGTCCTGTAATCCTCCGCAAACACTTCAATGGAACTGGTGTCCACAAATATGTGGACAGAGAACACCCCCGGCTCCTTCAGTCTGAGAGGGCTGTGGCTGACACCTCTGCTCCAGCCATCCGCTTTGTTTCTGTCAAAATACATGTGCTGTCCCTTCAGGTCAAAGGTAATCTTTGTCTGCCTGGTCCTGTCCTGATCACAGCGCAGCAAAAGAGAAAATGCGCTGGCTGTCGTCTCTTTCAGGTCCACTTCCATTTTCAGCTCATAGGCGTATCCGTCCTGCAGCGGGATATCCTCTCTCCCGCCTTCCACAAGCACATTCTCCTGCACAGTTTCCTCTCCGCGAAGCACCTCCAGTTCCTCCACAGGCTCAAAGCTGAGGGTATGGTCTGCGTTCATTTTGACCTGCCGCGGCACGGCAAAGGATCCGCACCACCCTTCCCTGTAGGCCGGACCCCAGTCCTTCCAGAAGGGCATCCAGTCCCAGGCATTGGCCCACCCTATGACAAGGCGCCGCCCCTTCCCGTCCACAAAGGACTGAGGCGCGTAGAAATCAAATCCCCAGTCAGCCTCTCCCGAGACATCCCAGACAAACTTCCCTGTCTCATAGCTGAAATCTCCAACCATGTACACACAGGTCCGCTCTCCCGCACCCATAGGTGACACAAGGAGCACATATTTGTCTCCAAGAGGAAAGAAATCCGGGCACTCCCACATGTATCCCCATTCACCCCTGCTCTGGGCAAGGACACTGAAAAATTCCCAGTGGAGCATGTCTTCAGACACATATAAAAGAGCCTGCGCAAGATTATTTTTGCTTGCTCCACATATCATATAATATTTCCCGTCATTTTTCCATACTTTTGGATCCCTAAATAAATGTTTTGGCACTCCCTCCGGGGCTGTGAGAACCGGATTTCCCTCATATTTCTCAAAATGGATGCCGTCTTCACTGAAGGCGATACACTGGGTCTGCTCAAAACCGCTGCCATTGTTCGTACATCCCGTGTACATAAGGAACAGCTTTCCGTCGTGCTCGATAGCGCTCCCCGAAAAGCAGCCTCCCCGGTAGTGGTCATCATATGTCTCGCTGGGCGCCAGCGCAAGGGGAAGATGCTCCCAGTGGACAAGATCCTCACTGACGGCATGGCCCCAGTGCATATAATCCCAGTGTCCGTAGTAGGGGTTATACTGATAAAAAATGTGGTATTTCCCCTTGTAGAAAATGAGCCCGTTAGGGTCATTGATCCATCCGGTCTGGGCCATAAAATGATAGTCCTGGCGCATCCGCCCCTGTTTTACACTCTCCTTGTTCTGGTCGATATACGCCTGGGCGCAGGCTATGTTTTTCTGCATGATTTCTCTTGACATTCTCTTTTGCTCCTATAGCTAATCCCATTTCATAAAGCCGCAGTTTTTTCGTCATTTATCCGCCTCATCTCGGTTTTCTTTTTTCTCTATCCGGAATTTCCTCAAAACTTTTATGAGGTTCTGACTGATACCAGTATGCCACACTTGACAAATCGTCCTGACGTTCAAACAGTCCGCCCGGTCCTGAACCGATCTGCTGCAACGTAACTTTTAAATTCTCGTCAAAAAAGATAGGATCCAACACATGCCATCTGTAAAGCCCCCGCATAGGCGGACAGTCATCATTATAATATGGACTTTTAGAGAAATCATCCTGATTCGAATAATAGGGATATCCCAGATACGACGTACTATACGTTTTTTCCACAGTCTTTCCATTCTCCTGTACGGCAAAACTCCATGAACCACCAAAATAGTCTTCCATCCCGGTTCCACAAACAGTCGGATACCTGTCATCCCCGTCTATATAAAATTTCACCTCGCCTTCTCCCCACCAATATCTCTGCAGAACTGACAGAGCAATATACGTACCTATATACCATCCCTGGCCTGTTATGCGGTCTGCGATCACGTAATCTTCACCTGTTCTGGAAATCGCTTCCCGTCTCCAGCTTGCATGAAAATATTTCGTCTGCAGCGGAAGGGTATCATAAAGCACATAATCTATCTGATAAAAAAATTCCGGAATTACATTAGCATGTTGACTTTCTATGGTAATCTTTGCTTTTTTCCTGAATGGCATCTGAAAATATGAATTCAATCCGCGGGCAGGTGCCACAATGATCGCCGATGAATCGATCAAGCATTCTCTTCCAAAACCACAACAAAAAAAATCTCCCAGCGGAACCTCCACAGATGGGCTTGCTTCCTCATCCCAATACATTCTCAAAATCAGATCCCTCAGAACAAAGCACTCTGACGGAGATGTCTTCTGATCTACAGTGATCCAGATATGTGTTATAACACCCGGTCCTTCCATCTCTCCTAGGATAACCTCTTCATAGGGCCTTATGTTTTTCAAACAGGGGCTCCCCTTTCTGGACGGTCCCAGCACACTTTCCCTCATCCCGCCTCTTCCCTTTTCTCCTGTAGGATTCTCAGCGTTCACTGCTCTGCTTCTTCCCTGCGAAAGATAAGGCAGCATTCCCATGCTGCCTGGTAACCACATTTTCATATTTCTCCTCCTTCTATCCTTTAGTAGCACCTGCGGTCATACCTGCAGTCACCCATTTATTTAGGGCAAAATAGATAATAAGCGGTGGAAGTATAGAAATTGCGATTGCCGCAAATGTAGCTCCCCAATCTACATTTCCAAATGCCCCTACGTAATCTTTCAATCCCATGGCCACTGTTTTGGCGGAATTTTCACTGACAAATGTATTGGCAAATATAAAATCATTCCATATCAATATACTGTACATTGATGCAATGGTAATCACAGTGTTTCTCGCCAGCGGAAATACAATCTGGATAAAAGTCCGGAACGGTGAGCACCCGTCTACAATAGCAGCTTCAATCAGTTCATCTGGCACAAACTCATAGAAACTTACAAACATCATGACTGAAAGCGGTAACGCAAACCCCACCTGTGGCAGAATAAGTGCAAAGCTCGTGTTCAATATTCCCATTTTGCTATAAAAAATAAACAGCGGAATAAGCGTGATCTGCACCGGAATCATAATGCCAAAAGTAAAGAAAGAATAAATCTTTTCTCTTCCCCGTACCCTGAACTTAGAAAGAGCATATCCGGCTGTTGCACTCAGAGCAATAATAAGGAGAAGAGAAATTCCTGTCACTTTTAAGCTATTCCACATGTAAGTCCCAATGTTTCCATCTCCGAGTACTTTGGCAAAATTCTCAAAAGTAATAGTTTGCGGCAGAGCAAACGGCTGGCTCGAAAGCTCAACAGTCGGTTTTATGCTAGCAATAAACAGCCAAATAACCGGATAGATCTGGACGATCAAGAAAGCCAGGATCACCAGGACAAACGCTATCTTCAGCACTTTCTTTTTCATTGAGCCCTCCTCCTTTTCTTCTCTCTTTTCATCCTCCTGGCCTCTTTTTCCTCTTCTGTCATAAAAATCTTACGAAGGATAAACACTACCAGAATACTTTCCACTATTATGAATACTGCCAGAGCACTTCCATAGCCATATTGATTGCTTGAAAACGCTTTTTTGTACATATAGGTTGACATCAGTTCGCTGGCGTTTCCAGGTCCACCATTTGTCAGCAGATAGGGTATATCAAATCCTCTCAGAGCTCCTGTCAGACACATAGTTAATGTCAGCAGGATAATATCCTTGATCAACGGCAGTTTGATGCGGAAAAAAATCTGGAATTCCGTAGCCCCATCTACTTTAGCCGCCTCATACACTGACGGATCCAGCGAGACAAGCGCCGCGTAAAAAATGACCATATACATCCCGGTAAATCTCCATCCTTCCGGTATGGAGACTGCCGCCAATGCTGTACTCACATTTGCCAGCCAGGATGTAACCAGATTCTCCAGGCCAATAGCCTGGAGAAATTGGTTTATAAGTCCCATAGGTTCCGTGGAATACATACTTCTGAAAAGCTGACCGATGGCTACAGTCGTAACAATACACGGCACATAATACAATGTCTTGATCAGCGTCACGTGTTTGGTCATGTAGGTAAGCATAACGGCAAACAAAAGGCCGATTCCAAGCTGCATAGCCACAACAATCACGAGATAGATCAGATTATTTAAAAATGCTGTGTAAAACACTTTATCATGGAACATCTGAATATAGTTATCCAGTCCGACAAAGGTTTTCTCGCCGACACCGCCCCACTCCATAAAGCTTAACCGGATAGATTCTTCTATTGGATAGAAAACTGCAAAAATATAGAACAGCAGCCCCGGCAGCAAAAATGCCAAAAAAGCTTTTCTGTTTCTTATGACGCCCATCTTTCCCTCCTATTTTGCATTTTGCGCAATCGAATCATCAATCATAGTACAGAAGTCATCCACAGACATATCGCCCGAAGCTAACAAAAGAAGATTGTCCTGCATAACTGTATTCGTATCCGAATCCAGATAAGTATCCCATGGCTTCAAAAAGTTTTCTCCCGTGTTCTCCATATCGTCCCTGATACGCAGGTAGAGATCTGAAAATTCCACATCATCAGGCAAATCTGTTTTGATAGGTGACATCTGCTGCTTTCCAGCATAGAGTTTTCCATAATTATCAATCACATACAGGATAAAATCTTTTGTTTTCTCATCAAAGGTTTCTGCATTAAAAGCCATTCCAATTCCGGAATTCACACAAAACTCATTCTCTTTAGTCGTTGCATCATCAGTCATAGGCAGATAGAAGTAGTCAATTTTCCCCTGCTCATATGCCTTCTGCATAGCCGCAATCTCCCAATCACCTATATAGTACATAGCTGATTTTCCATCCAAGAACATTGACTGAGCTGTTGCATAGTCTGTGGCTCCAAATCCTTCATTAAAATACTGTCCCATCTCCTGAACGAACTCCGCAGCTTTTTTCCCGGTCTCGCTGCTCATTTTCTCTTTTCCATCTCTCAGGTCAATGATAAACTCATTTCCTGTCTCACGGAAAGGAAGCATTGCAAGATATCTCTGTACCGGCCATCTATCCACTCCATCTACAGATATAGGAGTAATTCCATTCTCGCTCAGTGTTCTGCACACCTGCAGCCACTCATCCATTGTTTTGGGCGGTGTAAGGTTATACTGATCAAAGATTTCCTTATTGTACCATGTCATTTCCACATGATACTCTAATGGAAGCGTATACATAGATCCATCTGTAAACTCCTGATATTTCAGTGCAGTAGGATAATAATCATCGTATTTGCCATTATCTTCAAGGAATTTCTTCACATCCACCAGCATCCCCTGGTCTACAAGCTCCTGACAGTAAGGATCTGCATCGATGTCTATGATGTCCGGCATATTGTCTCCAGCTATTAGAGTACGCAGTTTTTGAAGGTAAGATGGGCGATCTGCAGTTGTCTCAATATTTATCTTCCATTTTCCGCCCTGCTCCTCACTGTAGTCATCTGCAATCTGTCTCATCACCTGATCGATCGCTCCATCTACCGGTCTGGAAGTCATCCATGTGACTGTTGTAACACCATCCTCTTCAGCACTGTTTTCCTCTTTTGTTGAGCCACATCCTGCCGCCAAACCTGTCACCATTCCGAGCACCAATACTATACTTACAAGTCTCTTTTTCATTCTTCTCCTCCTATCTTTTTAACAAATGAAAATTTTTCACCTTTACTTCGCCCTGGATAACATATACTCCAATATTTCCACCTTTGTGGTCATACATTCTCCAGGAAAGTGCCGTCTCCTCATTGATGTAGACTATACATATATCTTTATATTTCAGAAGCTGGATATGATATATATCATTATGTGGGATTTTTCTTTCTGTCTCGATCTGGCAGGGAACATCTCCTTTTATCTGCCATTGGTAAAATCCTTTTTCGGACCTGGGCCACATATCCCATGCAGCTGTACCCTTCTGAGGATCCATTCTGAGAAAATACCCTTTTTCCATCATCTCGTCTACATGCACTAAAATCCCGAATTCTGATGCTTTCCGGACCTCCACATCAAATTCTGCCAGAAAGCACTCCGATGACAGCGGATACATGGCCGCCCCCAGCGTTCTGCCGGCAAGACAAATTCCATCCTGCTCTTGTCTGATCTCTCCCTGATAGTTTTTTATCTGCAGATCCTTCTCTTCATTTGGGAATGACTCTTGTATCCCTTTGATCATCTTTGTCTTAAGCCGCCCCGTTGTCGGATCCTGTATAAGCTCGTGAAAAACCATCGTTCCTCCCCATTCCCATGGGCCGAAATCCCGATTTTCATATTTGCTTGCTATCCATCCAAAAGCATATCTTTTTTTTCCATCAGAGGCGGTCTTTATGGCATAGTTCGCACGCGTATCAAACAAGTCTTCTTCCGGGATCTCCCACTCTCCGTTCAATCTGCTGCTAACACGGTAATGTGTGGCAAACCGATCCGAAAATGTTGAAAAGACAAGATACCAGTAACTTCCCATCTTAAAAACTTCCGGGCACTCCATTGTGATATACATTCCCGGTGCGTAGAAAGGTTTTTCATAACTCCAGTGCATAAGATCCTTTGACCTGCACAGCGCCACACATCCTCCTCTCCGTTCACCTGCTCCCTTTATCCGTGCTGCCAGAAGCATATCATAACAGTTTTCATCCTCATTCCAGAAGACATATGGATCTCTCCAGTCAAACTCTTCGTACAGTTCCCCATCTGCTGTAAAAATAAAATCTTCAACAGTTTCCAGATGTTCGGGATCCGGGCCTGTCGCCTGCATGACAGACTGAATACTCTTTCCATTTATCATCACACGACTGTTATATGCCGTGTAAAATGCATGATATATTCCGTCCCTGTCCTTTATGACAGACCCCGTATAAATATTATAATTCGGATCTTTCTCTCCTCCTCTCTTTATCGCCTCACCCTTATACTCCAGATTCACAAAATCCTTTGTCTTCACAAGATGCCACGTCGTCTCCTCTGCATATTCTTTAGGATTTTTTCTCGGATCATGCAGATAAAACGCATAGAACATTCCACCGTCATAATAGGGTATAAGGTCTCCTACCCAGGCGTCCTTTGGTTGATAGAGCAACTCTTCCATATTCACTCCTTTCTCAAAATGCACATTTTGAACTACTATTTTTGTGCATCTTGTTTTTCTTTCTGTGCATTTATATTACCATATGCACCATTAATTTTCAATTATCTGTCGCTTTTTTCCCTTTTTCCTCCCTTTTACATATAAAAAAAGTCTTTGTTTTGTATATTTTCTATAATTTTCCTCACTATTTTTATGCATTTTGTGCATTTTTATTTTTTACCTCAAACTTCTCTTTCTTTACTCCAAAATTCATGCTAGAATATGCACAGGAGGTGAACGCATGAAATGCACAATTAAGCAATTAGCAGAAGAACTCGGTCTTTCAAGAAACACCGTTGCAAAAGCATTAAAAAACAGCAGCGATGTTTCTGCCAAGACAAAACAGATTGTTTTAGCCAAAGCAAAAGAACTAAATTACAAAAAACTTGATCCGGACACCCTAAGTCAATTGCCAAAGCAAGAGGAGGTTTCCGACTCTCCGGTAACAAATGGATCCATCCTTTTTTCACAAGAACATATGCAACCGATTCCGAATTCTGGACAACTGTCCTGACCGGCATAGAGTCAATCCTTTCAGCTGCTCATTACCATCTGGTAATTGGAATTATGTCTGAAAGTGACCTGAAAAAACTGGAATTTCCGAACGCAATAGAAGATCCTTCTATCAAAGGTATTATTATAGTGGAGATTTGTGATGAGACCGTCTGCAATGCACTGTTAAAATATAACCTTCCTATTGTGACAGTTGATATGCCAAAGAAATATACAAGTGCTATGGAACATATTGACGTGATCACGATGGAAAATAAAAGAAATGTATATACGATCGTCAGTCAGATGATTGAAAAAGGTGCCAAAAAATTTGCCTTTATCGGGGATCTATATTCAACAAACGTAGGGCGGGGATTTCAAGAAAGATACGAAGCTCTCTGCGGATGCCTGTCAGACCACCACCTGGAGATCGATCAGGCCTGTTGTCTTTTACATGAGACATCCGAAGATTTCAGAGATTTTCAGTTTGTCATCAAAAAAATACAGGATATGCCTTATCTGCCGGATGTCTTCATCTGCGGCAATGACTGGACAGCTATTCAGCTGATATATGCGCTCCAGGCATTGGGCTATCAGATCCCCAGAGATGTAAGTATAGTAGGTTTTGATGGTATTCCCGCATCCGAGCGCATTGTTCCTTCACTGACCACTATTTATACTCCAAAAAAATATCTGGGCATAGCTGCTGCACGTCAGATGCTTGAGCGCATCCAATATCCTGATTCGCCAAAAGTATATTCGGAATACAGCACCCAACTGATCATACGCGACTCTACAAAATAGGAATGAGGAGGGATCCTAATGGAACACATTTTTGATATAAACGGGAAATTTTTTTCTGCCTTCACCCGGCTGGCAGATATAATCCTGCTGAATATTTTATTTATCATCGTCTGCCTTCCGATCGTCACCGTGGGGACAGCCCTTTGCGCTCTTTATCAGACTGCCATGCAGATAGCTGAACATACAGACTCGTATATACACCGGGATTTTTTTCGCAATCTGAAGCAGGGGCTGCACCTCAATGGGCTCGCTGGACTTCTCTCAGCAGGATGTGTCTGTATATGCGTTCTTAATCTCAGAACACTTCCTTTTTTGCATAAGGGCTCTTCCGGCATAGTCCTTTTCTGGCTGCAGCTGTTATTCCTGTTTTGTCTGTATGTTTTTTTACTTTATATCAGCATCCTTCCGAAGCCATACAGAAGGACACTGAAAAATGCTTTACACAATGTTTTCTATTTGGCATTTAAGCATCTCCCCATCAGCTTGATTTGCTTGTGCATCTCCCTACTCCCCGTCGGATGCTTTCTACTGTTTCCAGGGAAAATAAAATGGATCCTCTCATTCCTTCTGACAGTAGGATTTTCATTAATTTCTCTCGCCCATTCCTTCCTGCTGCTGAAGGTCTTAAAGCAAGAGAATATTGAACTGTAAACGCGTATGTCAAAAGTTTTCTGCAACAAAAAGCCCCTGATAAACAGCTCTAGCGGCGCTTCGCCGTATCTGTTTAGCAGGGGCAGTCTTTCATCAGCTCTCTCTTCCGGTGTAAATCCTCATCTTCTTCCCCTCACCGCTGTACCCTACCTGGTCCTCCAGGCCGTACACAGCGTTGCTGATCACGTACTCTCCGTCGTTCACGAAGACCTCAACCAGGTTCTTGTCCACCACCACATCCAGGTGGAAGCCCCCCTTCAGGGCCGGCGTCTCCGAGCGGATGTGAGCTCCCGGTGCGGAAGGGAATACGTCGCTCCGGTCCGTGCAGATCCGGTCACCCTCCCGGCGGATGACAAATCCGCCTACATCAAGCTCCTCCTCGTCCTCCAGGTCAAGGGACACCAGATAGCCATCCGCCGCCCGCTGGCAGCCGGCTGGTATCTCCTCCGAGTAGGCGGCTCGCACATTGGGGTGCATGCGGAAGAAAATGTGTCCGTCCTTCATCTCCACCACCCGGGGGGTCGAGAACATGCCGATCCAGCCCTCGTCTGTGACCTTGGGCATCCTGACCCAGGCGGAGAGGACGCGCCTTCCCTCCCTGTCCAGTGTGGTCTGAGGGGCGTACAGATCCATGCCGTAGTCCAGGAACTGGTACGTATCCGGTATCTCCATCCGACAGGAGGACTGGTCAAACTCCACATGAAAGCAGATAGACTGGTTTTTCTCCTTCTCCCCGTTCTTAAGGAAGCCCATGGCGGAGAGGATCAGCACCTTGCCTCCCTCTGTCTCAAAGTAGTCCGGACACTCCCACATCCAGCCAAACTCAGGGCCCTTGAAGGCCTTGTCCACGTAGGTCCATGTGTGGAGATCGTCGCTCCGGTAGAAGAGCACCTCCCCGTACTTCTCCTCCACAGTGCTTCCAAGGACGAGGTACCAGTGGTCCCCGCTCTTCCATACCTTGGGATCCCTCGTGTGGGTCCGGTCCCCGATGGCCGGGTCCGTGATGGGCGGGATGATCACCTTTTTCCCGTTCTCATTGTCAAAGTGAAAGCCGTCCTCAGAGGAGATCATGAGCTGTGCGGACTCAAACTGCTCGTTCAGGCATGTATGGGGGTCCTCCGGGTTCACCACCTCGTACCGGACACCGGTGTAGACGAGGTACAGCTTTCCGTCCTCCTCCACCGCGCTTCCGGAGAAGCAGCCGTTCTGGTCCTCCCGCATGGTGGGATACAGAGCCATATCCTTGTGCTCCCAGTTCACCAGATCCCTGCTCACCGCATGCCCCCAGTGCATGGTCCCCCACCGGGGACCATAGGGGAAATACTGATAAAACAGATGGTAGTATCCTTTGTAGTATATAAAGCCGTTGGGGTCGTTTACCCAGTTGTCCGGCGCCTTCAAGTGTAATCTCTGCGTTTTCATACTGCCTCCGTAATAAATGGTAGTTTTTCTTTTTTTCTGTCAGCCCTTCTACTGCATCTCCGTGTAGTTCACACCTGTCTCTCTGTCAAAGAAATGCATCTTGGAGGGCATAAACACGAAATCAATTTTGTCGCCGATCTGGCTGATCTCGTACTTGGACACTCTGGCCACTGCCTGGGCTCCGCCAAAGCCAAAATACAGGTTGTTCTCATTTCCCATAACCTCTGTGTCCGTGATGACTGCGTGAAGTCTGTTCTCGCCGTTGATCTCCATATTCTGGGCGTCCATCTTGATGTCCTCTCCGCGGATACCGAGAATCATCTCTCCCTGTCGGCCGTTCAGCTTCCTTACCGTTCCCTCGGAGAGGGTGATGGTATTGCCGTCGCTGAATTTCACAGTATCATTTTCCACTGTCACGTCAAAGAAGTTCATCTGAGGAGATCCGATAAAGCCGGCCACAAACTGATTGACCGGATGGTCGTAAAGCTCCATGGGCTTTCCTACCTGCTGGATGACGCCCTCCTTCATGATGACAATGCGGTCCGCCATAGTCATGGCCTCCACCTGGTCGTGAGTGACGTAGATGGTGGTGGCTCCCAGCTGTCTGTGGATCTTGCTGATCTCCGTCCTCATGCTGACACGGAGCTTGGCGTCCAGGTTGGAGAGAGGCTCATCCATGAGGAACAGCTTCTGGTTCTTTACGATGGCGCGCCCCAGGGCAACCCTCTGGCGCTGGCCGCCGGAGAGGTTCTTTGGCTTCCGATAGCGGTACTCCTCCAGTCCCAGCATCTCAATGGCCCAGTCCACCTTCTTCTTGATCTCATCAGCCGGCATCTTCATGTTCTTCAGGCCGTAGCCAATATTCTTCTCCACAGTCATGTGGGGATAGAGAGCATAGTTCTGGAACACCATAGCGATGCCTCTGTCTCTGGGCGCCACCTCGTTCACCTTTTTTCCGTCTATAAAGAGCTCTCCCCCTGTGATCTCCTCAAAGCCGGCGATCATGCGCAGGGTGGTGGATTTTCCACATCCGGAGGGACCTACGAAGGCGATAAACTCCTTCTCCTCGATATTGAGATTTAAATTGTCCACTGTATTTTTATCTGATCCGGGATACCTTTTACATACATTTTTAAATTCTATAAAACTCATCTTCTCTTATCCTTCCTTTGAACCTGTTGATGTCACACCCTCCACGATCTGCTTGGAGAACAGAGAGTAGATGATGATGACAGGGATTGTTACAAGCGTGATGACCGCCAGGGTCTGGCCCATGGTAGTATTTTCATTTGACGTGATGGAGTTCAGACCGATCTGGGCTGTCAGCATATCGCTGGATGTAAATACAAGTGCCGGCCACAGGTAGTCGTTCCACACATTCAGGAATGTAAATACGCTGACTGTCGCCACCACAGTCTTGGACATCGGGATGACCATGGTGAAGAAATATTTCACAGGTCCGCAGAAGTCCAGCTGGGCCGCCTCGTACACGTCGTCCGGAAGGCTTACGAACACCTGCCGGAACAGGAAGATGTTGAAGGGGTTGACGATGGACGGCAGTATATAGCCCAGGATGGTGTTCAAAAGTCCCGCCTTGGCGATGATCAGGAAATGGATCGTGATGACTGTCTCTGTGGGCACGATGAGCAGCATCATGATGATCAGCAGCCACTGCTCCCGGAAGGGAAAGTCGATCTTCGCCAGGGCATATCCCGCAAGGCCGTTCACGATGATACCGAGCACGATCAGGATAGCCGCGTAGAGAAGGGTGTTCCCCATATATCTCAGAAAGCTTGTGTTTGTAATGATCTCAATGTAGTTGTCAAAGAAGCTTCCGTCCAGCGCCGGCGGGATAAAGGCCGCGATGGAGTTCATGTCCGCCGTGATGGCCGCGTCCGGCTTGAAGGAGTTGGCCAGCATCCAGATCACCGGGAACAGGAAGAAGATGGAAAGCACCAGCAGCACAGCTACCAGGATCCAGTTAATTCGCTTTTGCTTTTTTGATACCATGCTTTTTCTCCTCCTTGTCCTTAGTCAGTACATTCTGGATGATTGTCAGAATGACTACGAATACAGTAAATACAATGGCCATTGTGGACGCCAGTCCCATCTCCCAGTTCACGGTGCCGGTCTCGTAAATGTCGTACACGATGGTGTAGGTGGAGTGGTCCGGTCCGCCTCCGGTCATGACCATGGGCTGTACCAGCATGCGGAACGCGCCGATGGTGACTGTGATGAACACGAACACACACAGGGGCTTCAGCTCCGGCAGAGTGATGTCCTTGAATTTCTGCCAGGCGCTGGCGTGATCCATCTCCGCCGCCTCGTAGAGGGCCGGGTTGATGTTCTGCAGCCCTCCCAGGAAAATGATCATCTGGTATCCCACTCCCTGCCATACGCTCATGATGGCGATGGAGGGCAGCGCCTGGCTGGCGCTGTGGATAAAGGGCTGGGCGTCAATGCCAAAGTTTGCCAGCAGCGTGTTCAGGATACCCTCCGGGCTGTAGATCTGCATCCACAGGGTGGAGACAACAGCCAGGGACATGACTACCGGCACGAAAAATGCCACCTTAAAGTATTTCTTGCAGTGTGCCGCCTTGTTGATAGCCAGCGCCAGCACGAGGGCGCCGATGCACTGGCAGGGCACGATGATGATGACAAATTTGACTGTGTTTAAAAATGACTGTACAAAAAGCTCGTCCTTAAAAATATTAAAATAGTTTTCCAGTCCCACAAAGTGGGTCAGCTCCGGGTTCAGAGCGAAGTAGTCGGTAAAGCTGAACACGAATGTGAGCACCATTGGCAGAAAGAGAAATATGGTGAGCAGCACAAGCGCGGGGCCGAAAAACGCCATTCCCAAAATTGAATTTTTCTTTTTCATCCTTTACTCCCTTGTATAACGTTCCAGTTTCTGATCGATCCGTTCCACCTGCTTATCCAGCTCGGTCTGGGCGTCCTTGCCTCCCAGAGCCACACTCTCCAGCACCTCCTGGAAGCATGTGCTCACCTGGGGGTAAACCGGCGTCTTCGGTCTCGGGTGTCCGTAGTTGGTGAGCTGCTGATACAGGGCGCTGTAATTTTCGTCTGTCTGGAACACGTCGATGTTTTCAAATGCTTCGTATGTAGACGGGAAGTTCTTTGTCATATCCCAGATGCGGATCCCGCTGTCCACACCGCTCATCCATTTGACAAGCTCTGTGGCCGCATCGATGTCCTTCGCCTCAGAAGAGGCTGCAAACGCCCAGGAGCCTGTGGGGGTGTAGGTGCCGCCGTCCCAGTTATCACTTACAACGTAGGGCGCCACACCGAGATTGAAATCCGGGTAGCTTGTGTAGATGGTGTTGACCTCCCACGCCCCGTCGAACTTGAAGGCAGCCCGTCCGCTCTCAAAGAGCTTGTCAATGGGAGCCTCGGACATATATCCATTTTCTACGACAGTCCGGAAGAACTCCATGGCCTCCTTAGTCTGGTCTGAATTAAAATATCCGTCCACTGTCAGCCCGTCGTCGCTGACCAGCTCTCCGCCGCCTGACCAGACAAACGGGGCATAGTAATAGATACTTGTCTCGCCTACCGGGAATGTCATATCCAGCGGATAGCCGTCCTTCTCGTCCATGAGGGGCTTCAGCTCCTCCAGAATATCCATGAACTGGGACCAGGTCCAGGGATGGTCTGCATCAGGTATCTCGATGCCCGCCTCCTCGATGATGTCCTTGTTGTAGTAGAAGCCCACACTGGACTCCATGACTCCCAGGGCATACAGCTCATCGTTTACTGTCCCCTGCTCGATGATGGAGGGCAGATACGCGCTCTCCTCCTCCTCGGTCAGGTCCGCCAGGGGCTGGATGATCCCGTTGGCCGCGTAGGCTGAAATGTTGGGCCCATCCACAGTGAGCACGTCCGGCAGTCCCCCCGACATGACTGAGGCGTTGACCTTGTCTGAATAGCCGCCTCCGCTGTCGTTTCTGGGCACGAACTCAATGTCCGCGAAATACTTTCCGTCGTAGGCCTCGTTGAAGCTGTCCACAGACTCCTTGTAGGCCTGTCCCTCTTCTGTGTCCTCGATGGAGTGGACCCAAATGGAGAGGTACTCCTCTCCCTCGTCATAGCCTGCCACTTCCCCCGGCTCCGGATCCTTCTGCTGACAGCCGGTGAGACAGGCCGCCGCCAGGACCACGCCGGTCAGGCACAGCCTCCATTTCTTCATTACATCTCCTCCTTTATAAAATGATCTCTAGTATAACCGTTTCAGTTACCGGTTAAGTTACCGGTTCCTTTAATGCAATCATATCTCTCACGGAACGGGATGTCAACAGAAAAATAGACTTTCGTCGCTTCTGACATTTTTTCCCTTCTCTTTTTGTACACCTTTCACAAAACCGGTTTTGTTACCGGTTACTTTATTGATAATGCGCCCTTTTTTCTGTTATACTACAAGCAGTATTTAACCTTCTCCCTCTTGGGAGCCAAAGAAAAGAGGATTTGAAATTATATGAAGGCAAAGAAAGTGACATTTGCAGACATAGCCGCCTACACCGGCTTTTCCAAGACCACTATCTCCCGGTACTTCAACAATCCGGACTCTCTCACTTTAGAGAACCAGCAGAAGATCGCGGACGCCCTGGTGGAGCTTGACTATAAGGAGAACAAGGTGGGGCGTATCCTGGCCAGCGGCCAGACGGAGTTTGTGGGCATCATCATCCCCAACCTGTACATGCACTACTACTCGGAGATGCTCAGCCAGATCCTGGCCACCTATGAGACATACGGCTACAAGTTTCTCGTCTTCTCGGGAAACGCCAGGGCTGACGTGGAGCGCAAATACATTGAGGAGCTGCTGGCCTACAATATAGAGGGCATGATCATCTTAAGCCCCACCATCTCCTCCCAGGAGCTGGCCTCCTATCACGTCCCGGTGGTGGGGATCGAGAGGGAGGACGCGTTCATTTCCAGCGTCAACACAGACAACTACATGGGCGGCGTCCAGGCTGCCGGCCTTCTTCGAAAAAGCGGCTGCGACATCCTGATCCACGTGAACGCGCAAATGCCAGACACTGTCCCGGCCTCCGGCCGTGTCCACGGCTTCGAGGACACCTGCCGGGAAAACCAGGTCCCCTACGAGCTCATCCTGACCCACATGGGGGATACCTTTGATGAGAACAAAGCAAAGGTGCTGGAGCTGATCGACTATATGGAGGAGAAATATCCCACACAGAAAAAGGGAGTCTTCATGCCCAACGACACCCACGCCAACGTGCTCCTCAACACCCTCATGCAGAAATACGGGCGGCTGCCGGACACCTACCAGATCATCGGCTTTGACAACTCTCCCATCTCCCGTGAGGCGGTCATCCCCATCAGCACCGTGGGACAGCAGGTCTCTGTCATCGCGGACCAGGCCATGAAGCTTCTGTCTGAGCAGATGGCTGAGCGGAAAAAGAGAAGACCGGCCCCCCAGAGGGAACCGGTCCACAGAGTCATCCCGCCGGTGCTGATCCGGAGGGACACGACCATATAAAAAGGGGAGGCCCTGATGACTAATCATCAAGAGCCTCCTTTACTTTATCCATAAAGCCTTTTTTCTTTTTCTTGTGCTTCTCCAGCTCCTCCGGCGTCTGGTTCAATGTGTTGCCGGAGAGGGCGTCAAACTGCCGCAGGGCTTCCTTTGCCTCAGCGCTCAGGTGCTCAGGCGTCTGGATGACCAGCGTCACATAGTGGTCGCCCCTCACCTGGGAATTGCGCACAGAGGGAACGCCCTTGCCCCGCAGGCGAACCTTTGTGTCTGTCTTTGTGCCCGGCTTTACATTGTACACCACATCGCCGTCCACGGTCTTGATGCGGATGTCTCCGCCCAGAGCGGCCTGGGCAAAGGAGATGGGCACTGTGGAGAAGATATTCATATCCTGCCGCATAAAGATGGGGTGACGAGACACTGCCACCTCCACAAGCAGATCTCCTCTCGGGCCGCCGTTTACGCCCGGCTCTCCCTTCTCGCGGATGCGGACGCTCTGTCCGTTGTCAATACCCGCCGGGATGGACACAGCGATCTTCTTCTTGCTGGAAATATAGCCGGTTCCGCCGCAGTCCGGGCACTTGTCCTTGATGATCTGTCCGCTGCCGTGGCAGTCCGGACATGTCTGTACGTTCTGCACTGTGCCGAAGAAGGACTGCTGGGTGTAGACAACCTGGCCCTTGCCGCCGCATTTTGGACAGGTCTGGGGGGATGTACCCGGCTTGGCCCCTGTCCCGTTGCACTTCGGACAGGGATCCTTGAGGACAACCTCAATCTCCTTCTCGCAGCCAAACACAGCCTCCTCAAATGTGATGCGGACGCTCTTGCGGATGTTCATCCCCTTCATGGGACCCTGATTTGTCCTTCCTCCGCGCCGGCCTCCGCCGAACAGATCGCCGAAAATGTCTCCGAAGATGTCACTGAAATCAGCGCCGCTGAAATCAAATCCTCCGAAGCCTCCGGCTCCGCCGGCGCCGCCCTCAAAGGCAGCATGGCCGAACTGGTCATACTGACGGCGCTTCTCCGGATCGCTCAGGACCGCGTAGGCCTCCGACGCCTCTTTAAATTTCTGCTCCGCCTCTTTATCTCCGGGATTCATATCAGGATGGTACTTTTTTGCCACCTTCCTGTATGCCTTTTTCAGAGTTGCCTCGTCCGCGTCCCTGCTGACGCCCAGCACCTCGTAGTAATCTCTCTTTGACTCTGCCATTCTCTATCAACCTTTCGTTTTATTCAGGGAAATGCCGTACATGCCCTCCACACGGGTGCAGTACATGCAGACAAAGTTCTGCGGGATCCGCAGGAAGTGGAACCCTCCACCCTTCGAATTCCGCAGAACGATTTTCCTTTGAAGTCTTACAAGGTTTTATCCTGGTTCAGGCCTGCCTGACAGCTCCGCCTGTCTCTTAGACTTCTTTGTAATCTCCGTCTACCACGTCATCGCTGCCGTAGCCCTCCGGGCCAGCTCCTGCTCCTGTGTCAGCGCCGGCTCCTGCTCCCGGGTTCGGGCCTGCGCCTGCGCCTGCATTTGCGCCTGCCTGCTCGTACATCTTGGCAAATACCTTCTGTGCGCTCTGCATCAGTTTGTCCTTGCCTGCCTTGATCTCAGCGATCTGCGCGTCGGATATATCTTCCATGTTTACTTTTTCCAGTAATTCCTTCAGAGCCTTGCAGTCAGCCTCAACAGCGGCCTTCTCGGAGGCGTCGATCTTGTCTCCCACTTCCTCGAGAGCCTTCTCTGTCTGGAATACAAAGGCGTCCGCATCATTCTTTGTGTCAATACCTTCTTTGCGCTTCTTGTCCTGTGCCTCGAAGGCAGCCGCCTCTTTCACAGCCTTGTCGATATCCTCCTCGGACATGTTGGATCCGGCTGTGATGGTGATGTGCTGCTCTTTTCCTGTTCCAAGATCCTTAGCGGAAACATTTACAATACCGTTTGCGTCGATGTCGAATGTAACCTCGATCTGCGGTATTCCACGGGGTGCCGGCGGGATGCCGTCCAGTCTGAACTGGCCGAGAGATTTGTTGTCCTTTGCGAACTGTCTCTCACCCTGTACTACGTTGATGTCAACGGCTGTCTGGTTGTCCGCAGCTGTGGAGAAGATCTGGCTCTTCTTTGTAGGAATAGTCGTGTTCCTCTCGATCAGCCTTGTAGCTACGCCGCCCATTGTCTCGATGGACAGTGACAGAGGTGTGACATCCAGAAGAAGGATATCGCCTGCGCCTGCGTCGCCTGCCAGCTTGCCGCCCTGGATGGAAGCCCCAAGTGCCACGCACTCGTCCGGGTTCAGGGATTTGCTGGGCTCCTTGCCTGTCAGCTGTTTTACCTTATCCTGTACAGCCGGGATACGTGTGGAACCGCCTACCAGCAGTACCTGGCCAAGCTCGGATGCTGTGATGCCCGCGTCAGAGAGAGCTCTCTGTACAGGCTCTGCTGTCTTCTCTACCAGGTCGTGTGTCAGCTCGTCGAATTTTGCCCTTGTCAGGTTCATATCAAAGTGCTTCGGTCCCTCTGCTGTTGCAGTGATGAACGGAAGGTTGATGTTTGTCGTTGTAGCGGAAGAAAGCTCCTTCTTAGCCTTCTCAGCAGCTTCCTTCAGTCTCTGGAGAGCCATCTTGTCTGTGGACAGATCCACGCCCTCCATCTTCTTGAACTCGGAGATCATGTAGTCTGTAACCTTCTGGTCAAAGTCATCGCCGCCCAGCCTGTTGTTTCCGGCTGTGGAGAGAACCTCGATAACGCCGTCGCCGATCTCGATGATAGACACATCGAAGGTACCGCCGCCCAGGTCGTATACCATGATCTTCTGCTCTTTCTCATTGTCAAGGCCGTATGCCAGCGCTGCCGCTGTAGGCTCGTTGATGATACGCTTTACATCAAGGCCGGCGATCTTTCCGGCATCCTTTGTGGCCTGACGCTGTGCGTCGTTGAAGTAAGCGGGAACTGTGATGACAGCCTCAGACACCTTCTCGCCAAGGTAGCCCTCTGCGTCCGCTTTCAGCTTCTGCAGGATCATGGCTGAAATCTCCTGGGGAGAATATTTCTTGCCGTCGATCTCTACCTTGTAGTCTGTTCCCATCTCTCTCTTGATGGAGGAGATCGTTCTCTCAGCGTTTGTGACTGCCTGACGCTTTGCGGGCTCACCCACAAGACGCTCACCTGTCTTTGTAAAGGCAACTACAGAGGGTGTGGTTCTCGCGCCTTCTGTATTCGCGATAACTACCGGCTGTCCGCCTTCCATGACGGCTACACAGCTGTTTGTTGTACCTAAGTCAATACCTATGATTTTTCCCATGATGTAATTCCTCCTGTTATATTTTGATTTTTGATTGTTAGCTCTTTAGTTGGCCACCTTCACCATACTGTGCCTCACGACACTGTCACGGTACATGTAGCCCTTCTGGAATTCCTCGGCTACTATATTTTCGCCTAAGCTCTCATCCTCCACATGCATCACTGCGTTGTGGAAGGCGGGATCGAACTCCTTGCCCACCGCCTCGATCGGCGTCACGCCGATCTCCTTCAGTGTGGTCATCATCTGTTTGTACACCTTATCCATGCCCTGCATGAAGGGGTGCTCCTTCTCCTCCTCTTTGACCGCGTCCAGGCCTCTCTCGAAGCTGTCCACGATGGGGAGGATCTTTTCTATGATATCTTTCGCACCAACCTCGTACATCTGGGATTTCTCCCTCTCCGTGCGCTTGCGGAAGTTATCAAACTCAGCCATCTGTCTTGTGAGCTTATCTGTCAGCTCCTCGATCTTCTCATCTTTTTTATCTTTCTTCTTTCTTCCAAAGAGCTTCTTTCCCTCGGCCTTGTCTTCCTCCGGGGAAGCCTCCTCAGACTCCTCCTGGCCGTCTGCTCCGGCCTTCTCCTCCTTCTCCCCGTCCTCAACGGGAATCTCGCCGTCACCAGGATCCCCCTGGGCGGAGGCGGTCTTCTTAGCCTCTTCCACGGCCTCCTTTACCATCTCCTCCTGGCTTTTTTCCTGTTTTACTTCTTCCTGATTGTTTTTATTTTCTTCCAAGGGTCCATCCACCTTTCTTATTCTTTATTATGGAAAATCGCATCCAGCTCGCCCTGCAGGTGCTTCAGCGATTTCAGTACATGCTCGTAATCCATCCGCTTCGGCCCGATGATACCTATCGTTCCCTTCATGCCGTCCCCCAATTCATAGGTGGCGGTGACGACACTGCAGTCCTTCATGGTCTGCACCGGCGTCTCGTCTCCGATATACACCTGGATGCCTGTGTTGTCCTCCTGGGAAAGGGTCTGCGTGACCAGCTCCGTGAGCTGCTGCTTCTCCTCAAAGGCACTGATGATCTCCTGTGCGCTCTTCTTGTCACTGAGCTCCGGATATTTGAAAATATTCGTGGCTCCGCTTGTGTAGATCTGCATATCCTCGTCCACCTGGATAGCGTCCGCCACTGCGTCGAGCACATCGCTGATCACCGCGCTGTGGATGCCCGCCTGCTCCTTCAGCCTTGCTATCAGTCCCAGGTTGATCTCCTCAATGGACATACCGTTCAACGTTGTGTTGAGCAGCATGTTCAGCTTCAGGAGATTTTCATTGCCAAGCGGCTCATCTACATTGATGATCTTGTTCTTGATAACATTTCCTCCAAGCACGATCACCGCAATGATCTGCTCATCGTCCACCTGGGAAAGCTGGATGAACTTCAGCTTGTTGGCGCTGTTCATGGGAGTGGAAACCATGGTCGCATAGTTGGTGTTTGCCGCCAGGACTCTTGCGGCCTGCTTCAGGAGCTGATCCATCTTGTCTGCCTTATCCAGCATCTGCTCCTGCATCTCATTTAGCTCCTGTTCCTTCTCCTCCATCAGCATATCCACATATAAGCGGTATCCCTTGTCGGAAGGGATCCTTCCCGCTGATGTATGGGGCTGCAGGATATATCCCAGCTCTTCCAGATCCGCCATCTCATTGCGGATCGTCGCAGAACTCAAATTCAGGTCCGTGTATTTGGAAATGGTCCTGGAGCCCACGGGCTCACCTGTTTCCAGATAGTTCTGGATGATCGCATGAAGGATTTTCAGTTTTCTTTCACCCAGTCCATCTTTGGCCTGCATCCTTACTGCCTCCTTTTTGTATTGTTAGCACTCATTTGGTACGAGTGCTAATCTCTACGGTTACTAATGTATCACTATGGTTTTTATTTGTCAACAGGATTTACAAATTTTTTATACTTTACAGGAAATTTGTGAAAATTCTTATTTTATATGCTATACTCAGATTCTGACCACGCCTTCCCGTGGCGCGCAGAGGACCGGAGCTGCAGACCGGGCCGAGAGAAAAACAGGAGGTCAGGACCGAGAAGGAGGACAAAAGGATGGACAGGACCATTTCATATATAATAGGGAATAAAGAGGACGGCCTTCGGGTGGAGCAGGTGCTCCGGCGGAAGGGCTACTCCCGCCAGAATCTTTCCTCCATAAAAAGGATGCCCGAGAGCATCCTTGTAAATGGTGTACCTTATTATATGCGCCGACAAGTCCAGGAGGGGGACACACTGACCGTGCGCATCCGCGAGGCCGGCGTCTCCGAAAAAATCCCGCCCATCCATCTGCCGCTGGATATCGTCTATGAGGACGAGGACATCATCGTCCTCAACAAGCCCGCCGGCATGCCCGTCCATCCCTCCATGAACAACTACACAAACACCCTGGCCAATGCCCTGGCCTGGTACTACAAAGAGCAGGAAAAGCCCTTCATCTTCCGCTGCTCCAACCGGCTGGACCGGGACACCTCCGGCCTCACGGTGGTGGCTAAGCACCTGGTCAGCGCCGGCATCCTCTCCACCATGACAGCAGAAAAGATCCTGGAGCGGGAGTATCTGGCCATTGTATCCGGGCACGTATCCCCCTCCGCCGGCACCATCTGTGCCCCTTTAGCCCGTAAGGGCACCTCCATCATCGAGCGGATGGTGGATCTTGAAAAGGGGGAGGAGGCAGTCACACACTACGAGACGCTGGGGCACTACGGACCCCACAGCCTTGTAAAACTGAAGCTGGAAACCGGCCGCACCCACCAGATTCGGGTCCACATGCAGTATCTGGGCTATCCTCTCATTGGAGACTACCTGTACAATCCGGATATGACGCACATCAGCCGGCAGGCACTCCACTCCCACCGGCTGTCCTTTTCCCATCCCATGACCGGGGAACCTATGGAATTCACTGCCCCTCTTCCGGAGGATATGCAGAGGGTGCTTAAGGTCACATCGTCCTCTCCTGCTTCAAAAGAGTAAAAAAAGAAGACCCCGGAACCATTTTCTCTTCTCCGGGATCTTCTCTTTGCACGTCCGCTTTCAGCACGCTCTTTTAGCTCAGTTCGATCTTTGCAGCCTCCTCAGGCTTAAAAGTATTGTCCAGATCATAGATATTGTGTCCGGTAGACTCTCCCAATACTCTTCCCTCCAGGGAATAGCAGCGGATAAAGCGCTTGGGGGCAATGCTGGACCAGTGCTCCACATCCCAGGTCATGTACCCGTCCTCATCCGACTTTTTCTCCTTCAGATACAGATCCACCTGGCGTCCATCCTGCATGATCTTGATAAGTTCCTTATAATCAGCAATCTCCACGTCTTCCTTTTTTACTGTGTCGTAAATCTTCATCTCTCTCTCCTCCTGCCCTGCCCGGGCTGTCGTTCTAGCATCAGTGTACGCTTTTCGCCGCTGTATGGCAAGCCTTATTTTCTCCCGCACTCGCCCGCTGTCCCCCGCAGGACCTCAAGCCCGTGGCCCAGCTGGGGCAGGAGGAACTCCAGGGCCTCACGCACCGCCTTGGGACTGCCGGGGAGGTTGACGATCAGAGTACCGCCCCGGATGCCGGAGACCGCCCGGCTGAACATGGCCCTGGGGGTAATGGACAGAGAGTGGCTGAGTATGGCCTGGGCAATACCATCGGCCATCCGGTCGCAGGCAACCCTGGTAGCCTCAGGCGTTAAGTCCCTGGGGGAAAATCCGGTACCGCCGGTGGTGAATATCACATCCATCTGCCGCTGGTCCGCCAGGCGGATGAGCTGGCTCTTTAACGGCTCGATGCCATCTGCAAGGAGCAGCTGCTCCTTCACCTCATAGCCCGCCTGCTCCAGCATCTGGGCCGCCAGAGGGCCGCTCTCATCCCTCCGCTCTCCCGCAGCCCCCTTGTCGCTTAAGGTGATGACCGACGCCGTAAAGGGGCGGTCTGATGCCGGAAGCTCCATCTCCACTTCATCCCCTCTGTGGATACGCCCGTCTTTCACAACCTCGGCAAACACGCCCTCTCTTGGCATGATGCAGTCCCCCATCTTCTTATATATTTCGCAGTGGCTGTGGCATTCCTTGCCGATCTGGGTCAGCTCAAGGACCGCCTCCCCGATGTGGAAGCGGGTGCCCACCGGCAGTTTTCTCAAGTTATATCCCTCCACGATCAAGTTCTCCCCGAAGGCTCCAAAGTCCACATCTGCGCCCTTGGCCCGGAAGTCTTCAATCTTTTCAAAAGACAAAAGGCTCACTTGGCGATGCCAGTTTCCTGCATGGGCGTCCCCCTCGATACCCCAGTTTTCCTTGAGTACAGCTTCCTCTACTTCCTTTTTCTGCGTACCCCTTCTCTCGCTGATACAGATTCCCAGCACTCTTCCCATCACATCCTCCTACTCTTCCCTACAGGACATATGCGCCCTGCATTTGGGATCCTTTTCTACCTCGATTTTGTCAAATTCGCAGCTTAATCCATCATACTGCAGTATAGTCCCCAGAAGAAGTCCCCTACCTCCCAGGATCCTTTTCACTGCTTCTACCGCCTGCAGGCATCCGATCACTCCCACCACAGCGCCAAGCGCCGGCACCAACGCAGGGCTTTTTCCAAGGTGATACCCGATACATTCCAGACAGGCCGTCTCCCGGGAAATATCCATCACATATCCGTAAAATCCATGCACAGCGCCTTCTACAAGAAAAATGTCCTGTGCAAGGCAATATCTTTCAACAAGAATCCGCGTCTCAACACTGTCTACACAGTCCACGACAATATCCGAACTGCCCAGAATCTGATCTACATTTTCTTCTGTCAAATAACATGAAAGGGCCTCCACACAAATCTGTGGATTCATCTTTTTCAGCTTTTTCGCTGCCAAGTCTGCTTTTTTCTTTCCGATATCTTCTTCCCAGTAAAGAAACTGTCGGTTCAGATTTGATTCAGAAACCATGTCTCCGTCCACCATGCGGATTGTTCCCACGCCGGCTTCAGCAAGATAGACAAGGGCTGGCGCCCCCAGGCCGCCGCATCCTACCACGGTCACCACAGAGTTTCCCAGCTTTTTCTGCCCTTCAATTCCAATCTCCGCCATCAGGATTTGCCTGTCATATCTCATACGCCTTCTCTCCTGTCTTTATATCAGAATAATCTTTCCGGTATTCTCCGTGCCGTATCCGCCGGCCTTCTTCACTCTTTCATGGAACTGTTCTGACCGGAGAGTGTGGATAAAATCCTGAATAAAAGGCAGTGCCAGATTCTTTCTATCTATGGCGAAATCATATTCTTCTTCCCCCACCTGGATAAATGAGAGATCCATGGTCTTTGCCGCCGCATAAATGCCCATGGCTGCATCAACACCTCCATCTTTCACCAAAGCCGCAGCCGCCATATGGGTCGCTGCCTCCAACTCATATCCCTCGATCTGTTCCGGACGGATACCCGCTTTTTTCAGCAGATAGTCCAAAAGCACACGGGTACCCGCTCCCCGCTGACGGTTAGCATACCTACATTCCGGAAGGTCTTCTATACCGCGTATTCCCTTCGGATTTCCCTTTTTTACCATCAGTCCCTGGATTCTGCTCACTCCTTTGATAAGAGCCATCTCCTGGTCCGGAAAGATGCGTTTCAGATAGGCAGTATTATAGACTCCAGTCTCCTCATCCAGAAGATGGGTGGGGGCAATGTGGGATTCGCCCCGTTTCAGCGCCATCAGTCCCGCCATACTGCCCACATGAGTACTGGACAGATGCATGCCGGGAAAAAGCGTCGGCAGAAGGTCGGCCAGAAAATCCATGATCATATCATGGCTTCCTACGGAAACAATGGTATGCCGGATTTCATCTCTGGGCCGCCACAGCTCAACCTGTACCGTCTCTCCTGCTTCGTATCCCTCCAGGTTCTGGTCTATAACACACACGCCATCTGCTTTTACCAGGCTGGTAGCTGCAGCCGCACCTCTTGCCAGAGGGGAGGCCACAAGCCTCCCGTTCACTTCCCCTACTTTAACACGCACATATTCTTTGTGCTTCAGTGATGAGACAAGACGTTTAGAGACCACTGCCTCCTCCATCGGTTGAGCATCGGAAACAGCACCAGTAAGCATTTCCATGACCGGCTTTACAAAGGTCGCAAAATCAATGTAGGCCGAAACAGGATATCCTGGAAGTCCGATTACCGGTTTATTGTCCGCAATCGCCAAAATCACCGGTTTCCCCGGCTTGATGGCAACACCGTGAATCAAAACGGTTCCCAGTTCCCGCATGACATGAACCGTATAATCCTCTGTACCAGCACTTGAGCCGGCGTTGACGATTACTATGTCATCTTTTTCCAGAGCCCTGCTGACTGCCCCTTTGATCTTCTCATAGTCATCTTCAATGATGGGGCTCACATCCGGCTCCCCGCCATACTGCTGCACAAGTGCGGCAAACATGCCGGAATTGGAATCGATGATTTCTCCTTCTCTGGGCGTCTGTCCCGGAGCTATCATCTCCGTGCCGGTAGGGATGATTCCTACTCGAGGACGGGCGGTCACCATAACCTTGCAAATCCCGCCCCCCAGCAGGACGCCGATATCCACCGGCCTGATCCTGTGATGTCCCGGCAGGAGCATTTCACCGGCCACAATATCCTCCCCAATCGGGCGGATATGACTCCAAGGTGAGACCGCAGCAATAATCTGAACCGTATCCTCGTCTACCTCCAGAAGATCTTCTGCCATGATGACTGCATTATAGGGCTCCCGGACCGGATCCCCAGTATCCACCACCTTAAAATCCTTCCCTCTCTTCAGCGTGAGGGGATGCTCCTCGCTGGCTCCTGCCGTGCGTGCTGCGTTCACCATAATTCCGTCCATTGCAGACGCATTGAAAAGCGGCGAACACAAGACGGCGTGAACCGCCTCCGCTGTAATCCGTCCCAGGCTGTCCTGTACAGGTACCTCCTCTTTTCGAACCGACACACACTTCTTAATTTCTTTATTATATAGTTCTTTTGCTTCATCCACCGGCGTGGTGTGCAGATACAAATTCCTTTTTTCCATATGTCTGCTCCGTCCTCCTTCTAAATCAGGAATACGTCCACTGTCTCTCCCTTTTTCAAGCCTTCCTGATTTTCCGGAATCATGATATATCCATCCGCTTTTGTCAGGATGCTTATCAAACCTGATCTTCCAAACACAGGCACTGCCTTTCTCCTGCCATCTTCATCTCTTACAAGCTGTACCGTCTGACAGACAGCCCGCCCCGGTGCTGCAGGGATATTCACTGTCAGTTCCGCAGGAATCGGCCAGGACTTTTTCTGACCGCTTCTGTCTTCCCAAAGCCAGCCGATCAAAAGCTGAAACACGATCATAGCCGCAGAAGGGTGACCCGGAAGTCCCAGAAGGATTGTCTCCGTCGACGCATCGTACCCCAGGATTGTGGGTTTTCCTGGCTTAAGGGCAAGTCCCTGGGTTAGAAGTTCCCCATCTGCAAGTTCGCCGATCACGGATGCCGTCTCATCTTTACGCCCCTTGGAACTCCCCCCAGACACCGCTACGATATCACTTTCCCTCATTGCTTCCCATATCGTTTCTTTCAGCAGATTCCTCTCGTCTTTCAGTACATGGCAGCCGCAGACCTCTAGTCCGGTCTTTTTCGCAACCGCCTGCAGGGCGTACGTATTGATATCCCGCACCTTTCCAGGGTTCATTTCCCCACCAGGCGGTATCAGTTCATCTCCTGTGGAGATGATGGTAATCTCCCAGGGCTTTACAACCTGGACCCTCTGTTTTCCCAGTGCCGCCAAAAGTCCGATTTCCTGGGGCCTCAGAACAGTCCCTTTCGCAAGGGCTACCCTGCCGGAGTGCAGGTCGTCACCTCTGTAGACAATATTTCCGCCGGAAGGCACGGATGCATACACTACTATCTCCATATCTGAAAAAAGTTCGCAGTATTCCACCATGACAACGGCATCAGCACCCGGGGGAAGCATGCCGCCAGTTGGAATATACATACATTCTCCCGGCCCGATGCCGTGCGTTGGTGCACAGCCCATCTCCACTTCCCCGGTAACCTGCAGGATTGTGGGAAGGTTTTCCGATGCACCAGATGTATCGGCGCTCCTCACAGCATAGCCATCTACCGTTGACCGATCAAATCCTGGCACATCCTCCTCTGCATGCACATCCTCCGCCATTACTTTTCCGAGGGCATCTTCCACAGGAAGCTCCTGCACTTTCACTTCAAGCCCCTGTATGGCCTTTTTCAATTTCTCTCTGGCCTGAGCCACGGTATCTACCTGCAATAGTTTCATTTTTTATCACGCTTCCTTTTTCCATGTAATGAATGGTCTCACATAGCTGATGCACTGCCTCCAGCTGGTGGCTCACAATAATCCAGGTGATAGGCTCCTTTTTCTGTATTTCCCTGATCATCTCTATAAAAAGAGTCTCACTCTCCGTATCTAAATTAGAAAATGTCTCATCGATCATGACCAGTTTCGGCTGGAAGATCACAGCCCTCAGAAATGAAAGCTTCTGTCTCTCCCCGCTGGACAGAGATCTGGCGTACTGCCTCTTCTGCCCCAGAAGCCCCGCCTTCCTAAGGAGTTCATCTGTCTTATTCTCATCAGGATGGATATGCCGTATCTGCAAAGGATAGATGAGGTTTTTGTACACAGATGCGTCCATCAGGTAAGGTCGCTGAGACAGCATGGTGATTTCCCGAAAGCCAATCCCTTCGTAATCAATAATGCCACTGTCAGGTGTATAGATGCCCGCCAAAATCTTAAGAAGGACTGTTTTCCCGCAGCCATTTGGTCCGATGATTCCATGTATTCGACCTGGTTCTATATCAAGATGATCGATCTGAAGGCAGAAATTTCCAATTTTCTTTTCCAGGTCAGTAATTTTCATTTTCACTTTCCTCTCTCTGCAATATGTCGCAAATCCACTGAAGGATAAAAGCCATTACAAGAAGCAATATGCCCAGCGCCACACCTTCTGTAAAGATTCCCTGGCTTTTCAGAAGGGAAATCGTTGTCGTCATGGTCCGGGTCCGGCCTCTGATGTTACCTCCCACGAGCATGACGGCCCCTACCTCACTAATGGAGCGACCGAACCCGGTCACCATGCAAAAATAGATTTCTCTTCTCAGCTCCCGGATAATAAGCCCGGTCGTCTGCCACCTTGTTGCTCCCATAGTCACCGCAAACTCACGGATGGAAGGGGCTGATCTTCTGAGGTAGGAGTAGATCATGCCACAGATGATCGGGGTGATGATCAGCGTCTGGGCAATCACCATTCCTTGTATCGTAAATAAAAGCGACAGAGAGCCAAGAGGCCCCCTGCGCATCAGTAACAGATATACGATCAAACCGACTACCACAGGCGGTGAACCCATAAGCGTGCGGTTAAATCGGATCATAATCTTTTTACCCGGGAACTGGAAACGTTCCAGCAAAAGACCAAATATGATTCCCAATATGGAAGCAATACCGGTGGAGCAGACTGCCATGGTAAACGTTACTCTCACAGCACTCAGTATATCCGGGTCAGAAACAACGCTTTTCAGCCACTCCAGCATCCTTCACTTCCTCCTTTTATGCGTCTGTCCCCGCATTCGGTGTAAACAGTGCCTGTCCATACTCTTCGACCCCGTATTCACCGATCAATTCCTGTACTTTGTCAGAACAGATCCATTCGATAAAGTCATCCGCGCCTTCCTTGTTGACTTCCGGATACTTTTCCGGATTGACAGCGATCACACCGTACTGGTTCAGCAGGCTGTCATCCCCCTCACAGATAATATCCAGCTGGTAATCCAGCGTTGCGTCCTGGCTCTGCTTCAGCCATGTACCACGATCTGTCAGGCAGTATGCCTGCTGCTCGTCCGCCATGGTGATAGTAGCTCCCATTCCCTGTCCGGATTCCACATAATTTGGATCTGTCGTCGGATCGATCCCCAACTCTTCCCAGATTCCTTTCTCCTTCTTATCTGTACCGGAGTCATCGCCTCTGGAAACAAACGGGAGTTGGTCATTGACAATCTGTGTAAATACTGCATTGATATCCTCTGTCTTTTCGATGGGCTCAGAAGGGCCTACCACGATAAAGTCATTATACATCACAGGGAACCTCTCAACCCCATATCCCTCTGCCACAAATTCTTCCTCGCTGGATTTCGCATGTACCAAAACAATATCCACGTCCCCGTTCTCGCCCATAGCAAGAGCCTCACCAGTTCCGACGGCCGTCCACTCCAGATCCCATCCCGTGTCCTCCTTAAACAGAGGCTGGAGATAGTCCAGAAGGCCGGTATCCTCTGTGCTGGTGGTAGTTGCCATCATCAGCGTACCCTTGTCTTCGGGCGCTGTCTCTTCCGTCTGCTCCTCGCTCTGAGCATCTGTTCCTTCACTTTCCGCAGGCTCCTCTGACTGCCCGCCGCAGGCTGTCAGCCCGATGCACATCACTGTCACAAGAAAAGCTGCTATTAACCTCTTCATAAAATCTCCTCCTTTTCAGTCAGGTATTTCTAAAATTGTTCCATTTTCACAAAAGAAAATGGTCTCTGAAAAAGAAGACCACACAAAAATAACCTGTTCTTTTTGCGGATGTTCTTTTCAAATACGGAAGGCATCCTCTTTTCAAAAGATACCCATTGGCCTGCTGCCCTGGTCCCCGTTGACTTTAGGCATACAGGCTCGAATTCCTGCAAACTATATAAAATTGTATATATTGCCTTCAAGCTGCCATCTCTTATTCTACCCTCCTTATTTATTCTTGACTCCTATCCACCGATCCGAAACATCTTTTTATGCTCGAATTCCGCTGAATCGTCCACTTCAAAATGATGGCATGCTGGTTTGTAATAAATAGTCCTATTTATCGCCCGGATCAGTTCTTCCTCCGAAGCACCGTTCCGTATCATCTCTCTTAAATCCTCTCCGGACGCATATTGGAGACAGGGCTTTAAAAAACCTTCTGCCGTCATACGAATCCGGTTGCATTCAGAGCAAAACTTGTGGGAAAGGGCGCTGATAAAACCAATCTTTCCCGCAAACCCGTTAAAGTGTACATATGTGGCAGGGCCATTTCCAAAATTTCCGTCAAGGTACTGTTCGGGGCCAAAGGTCTCCCGCAGTCGCTCTAATACTTCTTTCTGGGAGCTCCCCTGAAAATCTCTTCCAAGCCCCATCGGCATCATCTCGATAAACCGCACATCGATTGGTCTTTCTCTGGCTATCTGCGCCAGCCTGACCCACTCTTCCTCGTTCAGCCCCTTAAGTGGAACACAATTGATCTTTACTTTCAGTCCAGGGCAGGACACTGCAGCCTCCATGCCTTCCAAAACCGCAGCCAGCGCATCCTTTCTCGCTATGGACGCATACATGTCCGGATCCAGTGAATCCACACTGATATTAACGGCACTGATCCCAGCTTTTGCCAGCTTCCCGATCTGTTCTTTTAAAAGGACTCCGTTTGTTGTAACTGTTACTTCCTCGATTCCCGGAACTGCTCTTAAAGCTTCGACAAGTCCGGCCAGGTTCTTCCTGACAAGGGGTTCCCCCCCTGTCAGTTTGATTCTGGTGATTCCGACTTCTGCTGCTGCATTTACGATCTGCACGATTTCATCATAGGTGAGGATATCCTGATGGGACACCTGCTTAATGCCCTCCTCAGGCATACAGTATATGCAACGAAGGTTGCAACGATCCGTGACCGATACCCTCATGTAATTTATCTGTCTTCCGTATTGGTCTTTCATGAGCCGGTATACTTTCTCCTCCTTAAATCATATCTCTATTTTACACAATTCCATAGGTATGTGCCATTGTATCTGTCATTTTTTTCTTCCGGCATTCCGGACATAGTTCTTCCGTCTCTTCCCCTGCTCTTTTAGCTACAAGCTCCAGCTCCTCTTTTGTCCCGATAGGAGCGCCGCACTTACGGCAATGGGCGATTTCAAAGGTCCGTCCCCATACCTCCCGCGTCTGCCCGTCATCTTTATAAGAAATGGCATCAGTGGGACAAATACTGACACAACTTAAGCAGCCCACACAATCTTTGGACGGCTCATCGTAGGGCGTGGAAATCTTCTTTGAAGTCCCCCGCAGCACTGTTGAAATTGCTCCCGTCCCCATCTTTGCGCAGGCTCCTACACAAAGGCCGCACATGATACACTTTTCTCCGTCAATCTGTATAAACCTGCTACCATCCGCCGCGCCGTAAGCGCTACACAGCACATCGATCAAATCACTTTCCGGCGCCCTCTCCTTGAGTAGCATGAGCACCACCGCCCTGTCTTCCTTCACCCGTTCACTGTCGGTATAGACCTCGCAGGGACGTTCCACCGGATACACACAGGACACTACGATCTTGCTCCTGCCTTTTTCCACAACTTCCACAAGACAGACTCTGCAACAGGCCTGTCCGGGAATTGCGGGGTGATGGCAAAGTGTGGGAATGTAAAACCCGTTCCGCCTCGCTACATCCAGAAGATACTCTCCTTTTTCGCAGATACATGTTTTCCCGTTAATGGTGATCTCTATCATGCTTCCTGCCTCCTTCCCACTGCTTTTACCGCATCGAATCTGCATGCTTCTCTGCAGCTTCCGCAGGAAATGCATTTCGAAAAGTCGATCTTATGAGGCATTTTTTTGTCTCCGCTGATTGCTCCCACCGGACATCCTTTCGCACACATGTCGCAGCCGATACATTTTTCTCCATCAATCTCGAACCGGGTCAGATTCTTGCAGACGCCCGCCGGACATCTCTTTTCCCGGATATGAGCCTCATACTCATCCCTGAAATACTTGATCGTTGTGAGTATTGGGTTGGGTGCACTCTTTCCCAGGCTGCAGAGGGAAGAGTCCTGCACCGCATGGCCAATCCGCTCCAACAGTTCAATGTCTCCTTCTCTTCCCCTGCCCTCGCAGATATCTGTCAAGATTTCCAGCATACGCCGAAGGCCCTCCCTACAGGGCGTACACTTCCCGCAGCTCTCCTCACAAAGAAAATTTGTATAGTATCTGGCCACTTCTACCATGCAGCTTCTGTCATCCATGACAATCATGCCGCCGGATCCCATCATGGCGCCGTACTTTGCCAAAGAGTCAAAATCCACTCTCAGGTCCAGCATACTCTCTGGAATACAGCCTCCGGAAGGTCCACCTGTCTGTACCGCTTTAAAAGGCCTGTCGCCAATGATGCCGCCACCGATGTCAAAGATCAGATGCCTGAGAGATGCGCCCATAGGCACCTCCACAAGGCCGGTCCTTTTTACTTTACCCACAAGTGCAAACACCTTAGTCCCTGTACTCGTCTCCGTGCCAATCTGCGCGAATTTTTTCCCGCCGTCCCGGATGATCAGGGGGATATTGGCCAACGTCTCCACATTGTTCAGAACTGTAGGCTGATTCCAAAGTCCTTTCTGGACGGAGCGTATATATTTTGCCCGTGGTTCACCGACCCTTCCTTCAATCGAGGCCATCAGCGCAGTGGATTCCCCGCAGACAAAGGCACCGCCACCACGGACCACGGACATGTGAAGTTTCTTTGACGTACCCATGACAGAGTCACCGATGATTCCCCTCGCCTCTGCGTCTTCCAGGGCCTTTCTCACATGCTTGACCGCCAGATCATACTCATCACGTATGTAGAAAAATCCCTCCTCTGCTCCAATGGCGATAGCCGCGATGGCAAGTCCCTCGATTACTGCATGGGGATCTCCCTCCAGAATGGACCGGTCCATGAAAGCTCCCGGATCTCCCTCATCACCGTTGCACGACACATACTTCGGAAAAATGTCGTAGGAGGCTGCTGTCCTCCATTTCCTCCCTGTCGGGAACCCGGCACCGCCGCGTCCGCGAAGCCCCGACTCCTCCACTTCTGCGATCACTTCATCAGGCGTCATCTGCAGAGCTTTTCTGAGCGCCTCATAGCCGCCCTGTTCCAGATAGTCGTCAATATTTTCCGGATCGATCTTCCCGATATGGCGCAAAGTCAGCTTCTGCTGGTGAGCATAGAATGGATTCTCTTCCTGAGAGCGCACCCGGTTTCCCTCATTATCCTTATACATAAGGCGGGGAATCTCCTGGTCGCCCAGCACGCTTTTCTCCAAAATCTCCGACACATCCTTTGGCTTTACTCTGTAGTAGACCAGGTTGTCTGGCATGATCTTTACAATCGGCCCATTTTCACAGAATCCATTACACCCCGTTGTCTTAATCTGCGGAATCACATCCACGTCTGCCTGCTTATGTCCTATCTCCTCCCGGAAGGTTTCTACTAAATACATACTGCCATTTGCACGGCACCCGGTACCGCAGCAGATCAAAATCTGTTTTCTCATACTACTAAGCACCGCCTTCCCTGACTGCCTGGAGTATTTCTTTGAGTTTCTCCAATGTAACTTTTCCATAGTAGACGTCATCCACTACCAGAACCGGCGCCAGTGCGCAAGACCCAAGACAGTTGACTGTTTCCAATGAGAACATACCGTCCTGCGTTGTTTCCCCCGGGCCAATCTTAAGCTCTCTTTGAATCCCATCGATCAGCGTAGTTGCACCTCGGATATGACAGGCTGTCCCGTCACAGCATTTGATGATATGTTTTCCCTTCGGCACAAGACTTAGTGCTTTGTAAAAGGTCGCCATGGCATAGAGTGAAGCCACGGGGCAGCCAAGTTCTCCCGCAAGTGCCTCCATCCCCTCCCGGGGCACATACTGAAATTCCCGCTGCATATCCTGCATGATCGCAAGGGCATACCTTTGGTCTGGCTGATAGGAATGAATGATCTCCCCAATCCTTTTCTCGGATACTTCCATCGTCTTTCACCACCTTGTTGTTATCCGCCAGCCACCACAGGGAATATAGACACTGTATCTGTCGGGGACAGCCTTGTGGCAATCCCTCCAAGATGCTCCACATGCCGTCCGTTTACCAAGATAATGATTTCTTGTCCGAGCTCCGTTCCGTCCGGTGTCAGCAGCTTTTCGCGCAGTCTGTCCCCGTAGGTCTCGCTTAAGGCAATCGTCAGTTTCCGGACATCCTCCTGATAAGGAAAATCCACCGCCTTACATTTTGTATATTCTCTGAGGTAGGCAAAAAATTTCACTGTCATCTCTTACTCCCGGCAGGCGGACACAGCCGCCTGCCTTCCATATTGTCTTTATAATCCAAGTTCCCTGTCCTTCTCCGGTGTGGGGGTTCCTTCTGTATCCCAGCCTCTCACCTGATAGTACTCCTGTAGCATAATATGCAGTTCATTGACTTTTCCCTTCGCAGGCCCATCAGTCAGCTGTTCTCTTAAAAGTCTTGGCGGAAGCGTATCCTTCTCCACGCCTGCCGCAATGTTAAATTTCTTCTCCAAGTTCCAGATTCTCTCGCCTTTCAGAAGAATATCTGCATCGCTCTCATCGCTGCCTACTGCCTCCCGGTACTGGGAGGCGATTTCCGGCAATCCCAGTGCAAAGGATGTGAACAGGCACACGCCTGCTGAGTCGATAAGAGCCGTTAGATCCTGAAATGTCTTTAGCATGGATGCCTTCCCTTCGGTTACCAGCGGATCCATCTTCACAGGCAGACCCAGGACTTCCGGGGAGGTCATATATCCACGCACATGGCAGCCGCCCCGATTGGATGTAGCATATTCCAGTCCGATCCCTTGCAGGGCGCGGCCGTCGTAAGCCGGCATCTCCTGCTTTTTCACGGACATTGATAGCTCTGGATGTCCATACTTTTCCGCCAGCCGGTATGAACCCATTGCCAGCTGCTTCCCGAATCCCTCGTTCTTGCCTGTCATTTCCGCCAGTTTTACCATAGTCGCCGCATCTCCGAAACGCACCGGAATACCGCCCGTATCTTCCTCTGTTATGTACCCTGCCTCAAATAATTCCATAGCACATGCAATGGTCGCACCAAGAGTGATGGGATCGAAGCCATATTCGTTACAGATAAAGTTTGCCTTGCAGACAGCCTCCAGATCATCAATGCCACAGTCTGCGCCAAAGGACCATCCCGCCTCATATTCCGGCCCCTCTCCTCTGGACTTGAAGGGACCGTTTGGGATATCGACCACACGGCCACAGCCAATACAGCAGCCGAAACATCCCTTGTTCCTGATCAGATACTTTTCTGTCAGTGTCTCGCCGGAAATATTATCCGCCTTATCATATACAGCACCATCTCTTCCATTACGGAGCGGAAGTCCGCCGCTCTCATTGATAATATTTACCAGTATCTCCGTACCATAGGCTGCCAGTCCTGTCCCTGTTACCGGGTGTGCCTTCAGAATCGTTCTCGCATTCTCAATAGCCTCCAGAAACTTCTCCGGTCTTGCCACATAGATGGATTTCGTTCCCTTTACAGCTACTGCTTTCAGCTTCTTACTTCCCATCACGGCACCCAGGCCACCCCGCCCTGCTGCCCGGTGTTTGTCATTCATAACGCCGGCATACAAGCAGAGATTCTCACCGGTAGGTCCGATACAGGATACACGGAAAGACTGCCCACAGATCCGGTTCAATTCGTCTGTCGTTTCATAGACAGTTCTGCCCCACAGATTGGAGGCATCCCGCAGTTCCACTTCATCATCATTAATGTAGAGATACACCGGATGATCGCTTACCCCTTCAAAAATAATGCCGTCGTATCCAGCATACTTCAGTTCCGGCCCAAAATGTCCGCCGGAGTTAGCTGCTCCAATAGTCCCGGTCAGTGGTGCTTTTGCCACCACTTCGAATCTTCCGCTGCAAGCTGCCGCCGTGCCGGTCAGCGGTCCTGTCATAAATATTAAGTTATTGTCCGGCCCCAGTGGATCCACATTCGGATCCACCTCATCACAGAAATATTTGGTCCCCAGCCCTCTGGCTCCCACGAAATCCTTTGCAGACTGCATATTCAGGGGCTCTTTGCGAATTGTTCCTGACGAAAGATCAACACGAATGATTTGTCCCATATATCCGTTCATCATGCCTTTGCCTCCTCTCCGAATACGTCTTTAAATCGGTCGGCCACAGCGCGTTTTCTATCCATTCCTTCATCCGGGTCCTCATAAGTGATCGCTCCGGTCGGACAGAATTTTGCGCATTTGGGTTCACCACCGCACAGATCACATTTATGTACCTGCTTTTTTTCCTTATTGAAGCTGATATTCCCCAGCGGACAGGCATTCATGCACATCTTACATCCGATACATTTTGTATGGTCCATGACAACTGCACCAATTTCATCTCTGCTGATCGCTCCCACTGGGCATATCTCCAGACAGCAGGGTTCTTCACACTGCAGGCACATAACAGGAATATTGATCGCCGCTTCTTCGTATGCCATGACTGTCACATTGGCATTTCTCGGATTGAACGCCTGGTCATGACCAAACGAACAGACCAGTTCACAGGTTCTGCATCCGATACATTTTTCAGGCTTGATCATTAATTGTTTTCCCATTCCGTTCCAACCTCCTTTACATAAAAAAATCCATTATCATATCTTCCGATATAATAATGGCTCCTTCGCAATCAGGCAGGCAGCCTCGTTCCCAAGACTACCCATTGGTCCCGCCTTCCCGTAAACAAATCGGCACGCACACGTCGGAAGCACTGGACTCGGAGTTTATATCATGTTTCTTTTATTCATTATAATACAAATCACCTGATTATTCTATATTTTATTTCTTTTTTTCTAATAATTTATAGTTCTATTCGTTATTTTTTTGACGTATTTTTACTCGCTCACCCTCGCAAATGCTCCCACCTGATACACTCACGGCATACCAGCACCCTTCCCGGAGCAGACAGGGCAGGCCCCGCTTCACTCTCTCACATTCTGCAAAGCATCTTCCCTTCCCTTTTTTGATCTCAAGAACTATTCCCTTACATACCAGTTGCATCCCTTTTTTGATCGTTCCCAGTTCGTCCTTGGGAATATCAATCCACATATTGGCCTTAAAACGTCTGAAGCACAGTCCCTGCACGCTCTGTCGCAACATCCATTCTCCAGCGCTGACCGCAGCTATGCTCACTGGAGCATCCACATCTTCAAAGTGGAAATCTCCTCTGACACCTTTCCCTTCCACGATTTCTGCGGTTCTTATCCTCCTTCCTGGTTTCCCTTTCTCCTCGAATATATATAGGGCATCTACCCTGCCGCTGCACTCTCTGCTCATGCTTTCACTCCACTCCTCTTCATAACTCCATCTAAATTAGCGGCGGCCTGCCCTCTACAGAGCCGTCTTTATCCAGAACTAAGTTTAACTGCATACGAAAAAAAAGGCAAGCCATGCTTGACATTTCATTCGCCTTGTCATATTATTGTACTACGAAAGTAATACATTAATACAAATCTGCAAAGGAGGCACACACATGGAACAAGTGATCTTAAAGACAAACCACCTCACAAAACGCTACGGCCACCGAGCCGTTGTAGAAAATCTGTCCATGACCATATATAAGGGGGACATCTACGGATTTATCGGAAAAAACGGAGCCGGAAAGACAACTCTCATCCGCATGGTGACCGGCCTTGCCGCCCCCAGCGACGGCAGCATCCAGCTCTTCGGGAGCGGCAGTCTCCTGGAGGGGCGCCGCAGGATCGGCACAGTCATCGAGGCGCCGGCCTTCTATCCCGGCATGACCGCCCGGGAGAACATCGTCGCTTTCTCCAAACTCCAGGGGCTCCACGATTTCTCCCACACAGAGGACCTGCTCGAGCTGGTCGGTCTGACTCATACGGGGAAGAAAAAGTGCAGGAACTTCTCGCTCGGCATGAAACAGCGCCTGGCCATCGCCATCGCACTCATAGGGGACCCGGAGCTCCTCATCCTGGATGAGCCCACCAACGGCCTTGACCCGGAGGGCATGAAGGAGGTCCGGGACCTGATCTTGAAGCTGAACCAGGAAAAAGGCATCACAGTCCTCGTATCCAGCCACATCCTTGGAGAACTGTCCAAATTTGCCACCCGCTACGGCATCATCCACCACGGGAAGCTGATCGAGGAGTTCACAGAGGAGGATCTGTGGCGCAGGTGCGCGGGGACTGGCCGCCAGGACATTAATCTGGAAGACTACTTTTTAAGTAGGATCGGAGGGAAACAGGCATGTTAAATTTGATAAGAAGCGACATTTTTAAACTGAGAAAGGCAAAGTATTTCTGGATACTGCTGTTCATCAACATCCTCCTGGCTGTCGGCACTGTCTATCTGCTGGACTTCACCTACAAGCTGGCCGGGGACTCCATGGAAGCCCAGCTCACACAGGAGCAGGCCGCCCTGGACGACGCGGGCATGAATGTGTCCGTGGAGGGCATTCCCACAGGTCACGACCAGCTCAGCACCTCCGGCCAGCTGCTGACCTTCTTCGCCGGCAACACCACGCTGCTTATGGCTGTCCTCATCTCGCTCTTTGTCGGGAGCGAATTCAACAACGGGACTGTCAAGATCATCGCCTCCCGAAATTACAGCCGACTGAAGATCTATCTGTCCAAACTGTTTGTAGGCATCCTGGCCTCCGTCCTCTTCACCCTGGTGTTTGTCCTGGCTGCCACCATGACCGCCACCGCACTGTGGGGCTTTGGGGATGTATCCGGCTCCTACGCCTCCCAGCTGCTGCTGAAAGGAGCTCTGGAACTGCTTCTGGGCGCCTCCTACGTGTCCCTCTTTGTCATGTTCAGTTTTCTGATCCGGCAAAACGGGGGCTCTCTGGCTGCCAACATCTGCTTTCTGGAATTCACTTCCCTCGTGGTCACCTTAGGGGAGATGCTTATCCACCATTTTCTCGGCAGGACAGTCACCCTGTCAGACTACCTGCCGGACATGTGCATGACAGCCCTCACCCAGAATCCGGACAGGAATACGCTCCTGCGAGCCGCCCTGGTGGGAGTTTGCTTCCTTCTCGTACCTGCCGTACTGGGAGCCGCCAGCTTCCGGAAAAGGGATATCAAATAGCGGGACAGCCGTTCAATGCCTGCCGGGCGCACCACCAAAAAAAGACACTGCGGGGATCTTGTATCCTCACAGTGTCTTTCTGTCAGCTCTGTTAGCAGATCTTGTGGATCCATCCCTCCGGAGCCTCGATGTGGCCCATCTGGATGCCTGTCAGTGTGTCGTACAGCTTCTGGATGACCGGTCCCATCTTCTCCATACCGCTGGGGAAGCAGATCTCCCTGTCGTGGTCCACGATCTTTCCAACCGGTGAGATAACTGCCGCTGTGCCGCACAGACCGCACTCTGCAAAATCCTTGACCTCGTCCATATAGACCTCCCTCTCCTCTGTCTTCAGTCCCAGGTAGTGCTCTGCCACATAGAGGAGTGAACGTCTTGTGATAGAAGGCAGGATTGTGGGAGACTTTGGTGTGACAACTGTGTTGTCCTTTGTCACGAAGAGGAAGTTGGCTCCGCCGGTCTCCTCCACCTTGGTCCTTGTGGCTGAGTCAAGATACATGTTCTCGTCAAAGCCCTTCTCGTGAGCGTCAACAATAGCGTACAGGCTCATGGCATAGTTCAGGCCGGCCTTTACATGGCCTGTTCCGTGGGGAGCTGCTCTGTCGTAGTCACATACACGGATGGTGATGGGCTTTGCGCCGCCTTTGAAGTAGGGTCCTACCGGTGTGGTGAACACGCGGAACTGATACTCCTCTGCCGGCTTTACGCCAATGACAGAGTTGGAACCGAACATGTAGGGACGGATGTATAAGGTAGCGCCTGATCCGTAGGGCGGAACATAGGCTGCATTTGCCTCCACTACCTTGTGGACAGCCTCAACAAAGCGATCCTCCGGAAATACCGGCATCTCCAGCCTCTTTGCGGAGGATGCCATCCTCTGTGCGTTCAGATCCGGGCGGAAAGTAACGATATGTCCGTCCTCCGTTGTGTAAGCCTTCAGTCCCTCAAAGCATGTCTGCGCATACTGGAGGACGCAGGCACATTCGTTGAGCACAATATTCGCGTCGGATGTCAGTGTACCTTCATCCCAGGCTCCATCCTTGTAGTTGGAAACGTATCTCTTATCGGTCTGCATGTAGGCAAATCCGAGATTAGACCAGTCGATATTCTTTTTTTCCATGGATAATTCCCCCGTTCTGTATTTTATTGGTCAATGGTTATCTTCTTGATCTTTTCTCATTATAGTACGGTCATTAACAAAATTCAAGAGTGCGCTCTGTTTTTTTGCAATCAATTTCAGAGTCCGCTCTGCGGGCTCCGGACACCCCGGAAAATGCTACCTCTCCATCATGCTGATGGACTCGATGCCGACGCTTCCTCCCCGCACCACCTCAATGCTCCTGAACTCCTCCTTCATGAGCTTGATCACGGCGTCATTCTTGGTGGCTGTCTGCACAAACTCCAGGAGCAGGCTGTCCTTCCCGTAGTCGATGACCTTTGCCTTGAAGGTCTCCGCGATCTGGAAAGCCTCCACCTTATCCTCAGCGCTGCAGTTTTTCACTTTCACGTACAGGATCTCCTTCATCCGCACGAAAATGTCTGTAAAGTCAATGACCTTGATCACCTCCACCAGACGGTTGAGCTGTTTTTTGATCTGCTCAAAGGTCTCGTCGTCGCTGACCGTGGCGATGGTCATTCTGGACACTGTGGGATCCTCTGTAGTCCCCACAGTCAGGCTGTCCAGGTTGTAGGACTTTCCGGAGAAAAGTCCTGAGATTTTCGAGAGAACACCTACCTGATTCTCCACGTAAAGGGATATCCATCTTTTTTTCATTCCGTTGCTCATTCTACTCTTCTCCTTTCTAGCAGTCCATGATCATTTCCTTCAGTGTGCCGCCGGGCTGGATCATAGGATATACCAGATCCTCCGGGTCAATGAGGAACTCAATGATATAGGGGGTCTTTTTGCTCTTTGCAGCCTCCTCGAAGGCGGGACGGATCTCCTCCTTCTTTGTCACCCGGATACCCTTGGCTCCGTAGCTCTCTGCCAGCTTCACAAAGTCAGGCGTGTAGGGCGGGCACTCCACCTCGCCGCATTTTCCCCGGCAGGCTGCACCGGACCGAAGACAGGTCATGGAATAGCGCTTGCCGTAGAAAAGCTTCTGCCACTGGCGCACCATGCCCAGCACGCTGTTGTTGAAAATGCAATTTATAATAGGAAGCTCCTCCAGCACAGCCGTGGCCAGCTCCTGGATGTTCATCTGCATGCCGCCGTCCCCGGAGATGGAGATGACTGTCTTGTCCGGATTGCCGATCTTGGCACCGATGGCGCCTGGAAGGCCGTAGCCCATGGTTCCCAGTCCTCCGGACATGATGAGCTGCTTCTTCGGCGTCATCTCCAGGAACTGGGAGGTGAACATCTGATGCTGCCCCACGTCTGTCACCACAATGGCCTCCTCAAACATGTCGTTGATCACATCCAGAATGTCCTTGGGCGTCATGATGGGCCTCTTCTTCATGGTCAGAGGATGCTCCGCCTTCCAGCCCTTGATCTCCTCCTGCCACTCTTTCGTCTCGCATGGCTCCACGTACTCCAGCATCTTGTCGATGGCCTCTCCCGCGTCGGCCACAATGGGAATATCCACCTGCACATTCCTGGAGATGGCGGAGGTGTCGATGTCAATGTGGACGATCTTGGCCTTGGGTGCAAAGGAGTGGAGCTTTCCTGTGATCCTGTCGTTAAACCTTGTCCCGATGGAGAAGAGCAGGTCGCAGGAGTTCACCGCCATGTTGGCCGCGTAGGCGCCGTGCATACCCAGGTTTCCCACAAAGAGAGGATGCTGTGTGGGGAGGGCTCCCCTTCCCATAACCGTAGTCACCACGGGGACATTGGTCTTCTCCACCAGCTCTGTGAAGGCCTCCCCGGCGCGGGCGATATTCACGCCGCCGCCTGCCAGAAACAGAGGCTTCTCCGCTTTGGAGAGCATCTTGATCGCCCGCTTGAGCTGTCCGATATGTACGTGGGTGTTGGGCTTGTAGCCTCTTATATTGACCTCGGAGGGATAGTCGGCGCTCCCCAGCTCTCCCATCACGTCCTTGGGCAGGTCGATGAGCACCGGGCCGGGGCGTCCTGTCCTGGCAATGTAGAAGGCCTCCTTGATAATTCTTCCCAAGTCCTCCCTGTTGCGCACCGTGACGCCGTACTTTGTGATGCTCCTTGTGATCCCCACAATGTCCACCTCCTGGAAGGCGTCATTTCCTATAAGGTGCCTGGCCACCTGGCCTGTAAAGCACACAAGGGGAACGCTGTCATAGTTTGCCGTGGCAAGTCCTGTCACCAGGTTCGTGGCCCCGGGGCCGCTTGTCACCAGGCACACGCCCACCTTTCCCGTGGACCGGGCGTAGGCGTCTGCCTCGTGTACGAGAGCCACCTCCTGGCGGGGCAGGATCACCTTTGTGTAGTCCTGTTTGTAGAGTTCATCGCTGATGTCAATGGTACAGGCGCCGGGATAGCCGAAGATGGTGTCTACTCCCTCCTCCTTCAGCGCTTTTACAAGCAGTTTGTTTCCAGAAATCTTTTTCATACCTTACCTCCTTAATAACTACTATTCATACGGGACACGGAATAAAAAAGCCCTAAGCCTTTAGCTTAGGGCGAATATCCATCCGTGTTACCACCTAAATTCAGAGCTCCTTTGTCTCTGCTCTCTGCCAGTACGGGAGCTTCTGCACACTCATATGCGGCGGGCGCTCCGATACCGTTTCCCGTAACGGGGGAATGCCGTTGGAGTCTACTGCCAGGCTCAAATACGATCCGCATTGCTCAACAGATCCTGCTGCCCGGGTTCGGTCCACTGCTCGAAGGCTACTTCCATACATCCATCACGGAGATTTACACCACCCATCTCCTCTCTGCGCTTCCGGTACCTATGTACTCCTCCTTGTCACTGCATTTATTCAGATAATTTTTATTATTATAGTTGATATTCCTGTCAATTGTCAACTGACTTTTTTATCCTTTTTATCGGGCCTGCACACATTTTGATCGAAATCAGACATACCACTGTTGCGCCCGCAAATTTTTCGTGTTACAATATGGGAGTTTTTCGGACACCTGTTCTGTTGCTACAGTGCAGGTTCCAGGACTGGCCGTACAGACTTTTTAGGAAAGGAGAACATAAGATGAGTCAAAGCAACAATAAATATTCTAATTCCGGAACCCTGAAGATTTTCGGCGCAGTGGCCCTGCTTTTTGGTATCGTATATGCCATTCTGGGCACGCTGGCCCTGACCGGAGCTGTCAGCGGACTGCTGCCGGGACATGAGGCCCAGGAAGCTCTGGTAGTGGTACTGGCCTATGCCGTCGCTATCCTGGCAATTATCTGCGGCGCCGCATGTATAAAGGGCGTCTACAGCGTATGCAGAGCACTCGGTCTTGTATTCGCCGTGCTCGGACTGGTCTCACTGAGCTATCTTCAGATCACACAGGACAGCTTCAGCATCGCTGACTGCATCGCGCTGGTGCTTGGCGCAGCCATCTACGGAATTGCAAGAAAAGAGAACTGATCCCTGATCAGGAAAACAGGTATGAACGCCCGGCCATGTTCACAATGGCCGGGCGCTTTTTTTCATCCATACTTCATCCGGAAACTCTGACTCCGGCGCGTCGATGTCCACAATGTGGTAGGCGCCGTCCTCGTAGTAGGCCGGCTTCATGCCCCCGGTCTTAAAGGCCCTCACCAAATCCTCCTCGGACCGTATCTCCATGGGAAAATAGGTGGCGCAGACTCCCACCTTCTCCGGCACGTGGCAGTCGCTGGCCCCCACCGGTATCAGGTTCAGCTTCTTCGCATAGGCCGCCGCAGTCAGGCAGGCCTCCCGGTGGGTGCTGCCGTTAAGCACCTCAATGCCGGACAGCCCGGTCACCTCGTCCAGATGCTCCTCCATCCCCCTTCTGTTGTTGCGGAAGGGGTGGGCGCTGTAGCAGACGCCTCCCTGCTCCCTCACAAGGTTGATAAACGCCTGGGCGCTGATCCTCTCCCTGGGATACTCCCTGACACCGAAGGCAATGATGTCCCCCTGGAGGGAATAAAACTCAATCCCCACAAATATGGGAAAGCCCGTCTTCTCCGAATACTCCCGGGCAAATTCCCGTATATCCATGTTGTCATGGTCGGTAATACAGATAGCATCCAATCCTTTTTCCTTTGCAATCTCAACGATTTCCTCCAACGGAAGGAAACTGTCGCCGGAATTGCGCATCTCGTGCATATGCAGGTCGATAAACATACCCGTCCTCCTCTTCTCTGCTTCGTCCTTCTCCCCGGCTTCTATCCCGCACTTTTTACCGCTTCCAGTATCCTGCCGCAGACCGCCTTCCATGATATCCGTGCCAGGTCCGGACAGAGCATATGGCCGTCCCGGACGCGCCCGGCGCATACCTCTATCTTCTCCGCCAGCTCTCTTTCAAAGGCCGGCAGATCCTCCTCAAAGGGCTGATCCGTGTTCCTCATCCGGGGCGGCTTTACATAGAAGACAGGCGCGTGGGGCACGTAGGTCTCCATAAAGGGGCGTATACCCGGCAGGTCCGTGACCACCACCTGACAGCCGCAGGCAAGCGCCTCCATGACCGTCAGGGGAAGTCCCTCATAGAAGGAGGGCAGCACAAAAATATGGCTCTCATTGTACACATCCGCCAGCTTCTCCTGGGGAAGCCTGCCGGTAAATGCGACAGGCCAGGGGCAGGCGTCCGCCAGAGAGCGGATGCGCTCCATCTCCCGCTCGTCCCCGTTTCCCCCGGCCAGGGTAAGCTGCAGCCCTTTGCCCTCCGCCTTCACCCGCCCCAGGCTGCAAAGCAGGCTTGCCACTCCCTTCTCCTGGCTCACCTTTCCCGCAAAGACAAGGCGCACAGGATCCGCCGCCGGCTTTTCCCCCTTCCGGAAGAAAATCCGGTCATTGTATCCTGTCCCGGCAATGCGCACCCGGCTCTCCTCCACTGGGTACACCTTCAGGATCTCCTTTTTCTGCTCCTGGTGGAGGGCAAAAATGCCATCCAGCTTCCCGATGCGGCTGCAGATAAACTCTCGCTGGAGATCGTGCTTTCTCATCTGCCGCAGGTCCGTATTGTGGCAGAAGCCAAAGACAGGAATCTCCCTCACGCAGTCCCTTGTAAGGGCTGTCACAAGGTACAGGTGATGGCAGAGGATCAGGTCCGGCTGAAAGCTTTCCACCGCCTCCCGGATCTTTCTGCGGAAAGTCTTCATGTAGGTCTCTGTCATCCCCTCATCCATGGCGCTGTAGACCGTGCTCTCGTAGGGCATCCTGTCGGACATCCCGGGAATGGCAAAGGGCAGCTCCTCCGAGTGGAAAAAGACAGGGAAAAAGTCCACACCTGCGGGGAGGCGTACCTCGTCCTCCCGGTACACCCCGGCCAGGACTGCCTGCTCATGCCCCTGCCTGGAGAACTCCCTCACCACCTCCGTGAGGTAGACGCCGCTTCCGGTGCTGTCCGGCTTCTGCGCGGTAATGCTCAAAATCCTCATTTTCCCCCGGCAATCCTTTCATAGACAGTGAAATAATATTCCAGATCAAAATAGGTCTGCTCATCGCTTGTCTTTGTCATCTTCCACTCCGGGTCCGCGTCCAGGTCCGGGAACCAGGTGTCCGCGTCGTAGGCGTGATCTGTCCGCGTCACATAGGCCGTCCTGCACCAGGGGAGCAGGCTCCTGTAAATGCTCTCCCCTCCGATGACAAAGATGTCCTCCCGGGGATATTTTCTCAGCTCCTCCATGAGCTCCTCCATGGAGTGGACGATGACAGCCTCCCCCGCCTGGTAGTTCGGGTCTGAGGTGAGCACGATGTTGGTCCTCTTCTTCAGGGGCTGTCCGCCAGGGAAGCTCTCCAGCGTCTTTCTCCCCATAACCACCACTTTTCCCGTGGTGGTCTCACGGAAAAATTTCATATCCTGGGGAATACTGACAAGAAGCCTGTTGTCCTTGCCGATGGCCCAGTTCTTATCTGCGTTTACGATCAAATTCATAGCATCCTCCTTATTTTCTCCCCTGTTTTATATGGCTACCGGTATGTTCCTGATCTGCTCATGGGTATTGTAGTCGATGAGCTTCACATCATCCGGCGTGAAGTCATAGAAGTCCTTCACCTCCGGGTTGAGCCAGAACCGTGGGGCCGCTAACGGCTCCCTGGCGATCAGCTCCTCCACCATGGGGATGTGCCTGTCGTAGATGTGGGCGTCCGCGATCACGTGGACCAGCTCCCCTGCCTTCATGTCGCACACCTGGGCCAGCATGTGGAGCAGCACCGCGTACTGGCACACATTCCAGTTGTTTGCCGTCAGCACGTCCTGGGAGCGCTGGTTCAGGATGCCGTTCAGGGTGAGCCTGTCGCTGTCCTTCTCCTTGGTCACATTGAAGGTCATGCTGTAGGCGCAGGGATAAAGCCCCATCTCGTGGAGATCCTGGTGCACGTACATATTGGTCATGATGCGCCTGCTGTAGGGATTGTTCTTCAGGTCGTAGATGACCCGGTCCACCTGATCCATCATCCCCTCCTTATACTGGTGCTTTACCTGCATCTGATAGCCGTAGGCCTTCCCGATGGAGCCGTTCTCATCCGCCCAGCTGTCCCAGATGTGGGAGTGGAGATCGTGGATATTGTTGGATTTTCTCTGCCAGATCCATAAAAGCTCGTCCGTACAGCTCTTAATAGCCGTCCGGCGCAGGGTCAGGGCCGGAAATTCCTTTGACAGGTCGTACCTGTTCACCACCCCAAACTTCTTGATGGTGTAGGCGGGGGTGCCGTCCTCCCACACAGGGCGCACCTTCTCCCCCTCCGTGCTGGTGCCGTTGTCTATGATATCCCGGCACATATGGATAAATACTTGATCTGCGTAACTCATATTCTCCTCCGTTATCCTCCGCACGCTGTCTGGCTGCCTGTTCCGGCCGCAGACATTTTTTGCGGACACTATGAGTATTATAGCAGTTCAGGGCCTCTTCTTCAACCACTGACAGCAGCTCCCCTTCGGTTTCTGCAGACGAGAAAAAAGAGGGAAGCCTGGTTTCCCGGCTTCCCTCCTCCCGTTTGTGCTAACCGCAGCACTCCCTGAGAATTCCGTCCAGCGCACTGGCGCTGCTGCTGTGGGATCGCTCCACCCGCACGTCATGGCGCTCCGCTTCCCTGAGTGCGCAGTGGACCATCTTGTGGGCCACAGTGGATGTAAAAAGGATGATCAGATCCGGCTGTCCGATCTGTGTCTTCAGATTGCCGGCCATCCTCGTAAATACCTTTGCCTTACATTTATACTTTCTGCAGATTTCCTTGTACTGACATTCCATCCGCTCGTTTCCGCCTATGATGACAACGCTCATGTCCGCTCTCCTTTCTTCCGGGCTGTCTGCTGCCTGCTACTTGGCTGCTTTCGCCAGAGCCTCCCCGGCCTTCTCGCAGGCGTCCAGGGCCTCCTCGTCAGGCGCCTCGTTGGCGATCACGCCCTGTCCGCCGATGAGCGCAGCTCCGGCTCCCTTCATCCTGTCCTCCCAGGTGCGCATCCACTCTCCGTCGCCCCATCCGTAGGATCCAAAGAGAAGGATCCTCTTTCCGGAAGCCATGCCCTCCAGGGCCTGCACGAAGGGCTCCATCTCGGACTCCTCCAGCTCCTCCGCGCCCATGGATGGGCAGCCCAGGGCAAATACATCTCCGGCGGCGATCTTTGCCGGATCCGCCTGGCCCACAGGGAGAAGCTCCGCCTCCGCCCCGCCTTTCGCGATGCCCTTTGCAACCGCCTCTGCCATGGCCTGTGTATTTCCGGTTCCACTCCAATATACAACTGCTATGCTCATAGTTTCTGTATCCTCCTTGCCTTTTCAGAAATTGTCAGGCTGCCCGGACGGCGATCTCACTCATCCCTTTTCCCTGGAGAAGCTCTCTCACAGCGCAGTCCCTGGCCCTGTCATAGGCCCGGAACAGCTCTCTCGCCCCGTCCGGATCATGGTACACCTTCCAGTAGCCTGACAGCAGATAATCTCTCCCAGCATTCCGGATAAACCCTTCCACATCGGCCAGAGGGTAGTCCAGGAAAACGCCGATCTCATGGGGAAAGACCAGCTCCCGGCTGGCATACATGCCGATCCTGTCCGCCAGTCTCTCCAGCATTTCTTCGGCGGAGCCCTCGGTGTAGCCGAAACCCGCCAGAAATTCCACATTTTCCCGGCGGCTTATATGCCGCTCAAAGGTGATCCTTCTGTACAGGAATACAAGGCATCTTTTCTTTCTTACGGCCAGCACTCTGTAGGATATCCCTGTCCCGGCCAGCACCTTCTCAAGCATCTCTCCCGCCTGGGAGGGAAGATTGGTGATGGCGGCGGCCTTGATCCCCTTCAGGAAGGGGGCACACTGTAATACAAGCTGTGACCGGAGTCTTTGCTCCCGGTCCCGTTCGGACAGAAGATATGAGATCACTTCAACCGGCATAGGTTCCTCCAATATTTTGAAATTGATTATCATTTGCTTTTATTAATATATCATAAATGAAAATGGCTTTCAATATCTGTATCGATAAGTTTTATCAACACTGTTCCGCACAATAAAAAAAGTGGCCCATCCCGTCAGGGATCAGCCACATTGTACAGCACCTTGTCCAGCATTTTCCGCAATGCCTGCACTTCCTTTTTTGTCATACCGATGGTCAGCCTCTTGTCCACCTTTTTCCGGTCTGCCTCCATCCGCCTGCGGATGTCGTAGGCCTTCTCAGTCAGGTAAATATTTTTGCACCGCTTATCCTTTGTGCTGGGAACGATCAGGATATACCCCTTCTCGTCCAGCCGCTTCAAAAGCCCTGTCACCGTGGGGTTTTTGAGGCTGAGGGCCCGCTCCACATCCTTCTGGTTGATCTCCTCTTTCCGGCTGTGGAACAGATAGTCCAGCACCGCACACTGGGACGCCGTGATGCCCAGCGTGCGCAGGCTGTTGTTGACCTCTTTTTCGTATACATTGTTGATCTGCTTGAACAGAAAACCAAGGGGGAGTTTTTCCTGCATGTGATCACCCTTTCTCTATTTGGCCGCTCCCTGCAGACTGTGGAACACTCTGGCCCGCCCCAGCACTCTGGCAATCGTATAGTAGAGCAGAATGTCTATGGGCAGAAGAATGGCCTCCTTCAGCATCCTGGCCGGCAGGAGCGCTCCAAAGGCATTGCCGTAGAGCACAGTGAGCCAGTAGGTGTTGAGGAGCAGATTGACAAATACCGTCACCAATGCGTTTGCCACAATGACTCTCTTCAGGCTGAGTGGGCGCTTGTAGAGCACTGCTCCGTAGATCACGCCGCCCAGGAGAGCGCTCACTGTAAACCCGGGGAAAAACGCTCCCACCGGCTTTACCAGATATTTCACGATATCAGCCAGAGCCGCCAGAAGCCCCCCTGCCGCCGGTCCGAACAGCATGCCGGTCAGCTCATTTGGGATAAAGGCAAAGCCGATCTTCAGGAAATCCCCCACCTGCACAGTGGCGTAAAAGCCGAGGACCACTGCCAGGGCCAGCATCATGGCCATAACCGAGAGCTTCCTCACATCCTGCAGCTCCCCAAGAGAGTCCGCAAACAGCTGTCTCATTTTTTTCATAAAAAAATACCTCCTTTCGAAGTAGTCCTTAAAGCTACCCATAAGCAGGTATTTCTGTCTATGTGTAGCAGCGGGATGCGGAACATGCACCGCAAGCACTCTTGCTTTTCGTCCAGCTGGCAACTCCCCGTCCATCCGGCACTTAACGCACATCTTCCTACTCTGCTTCGTCTGTTTGATTGTTTACTGGGTCATTGTAGCACACTTTCCCCGCCAGGGCAATGCCGCGGGGAAAGATTGTCTTAATAAGCTGATCGCAGAGGCCTGTCTCGAAAGCCTGTCCTGCAATCCTGCCCCGAAATCTAGTAGCTTCGGATCACGCTGCTGATCTCCTGCACAGGCTCCAGCTCTTTCAGATCCTCCAGGGCCTCGCTCATGTGGTACTCCTTCACGTCCTCGGTAACGATGACCAGCTCCGCGCTTCCCTTTGTGATCACCTTCTGCACCACCTTGGAGATGCTCACCTTGTGCCTGCCAAGCTCACCGGCAATGGCCGCCAGCACACCGGGGCGGTTGATCACCTGCATGCGGATGAAAAACTTGTTTTTCACATCCCGGAACTGCTTCACCGGCACAGAGCGGTAGCAGCCGCAGCCGATCCTTCCCGTGCAGCCGTACTCCATATTCCGCATCACGTCGATGACATCCCCCACCACTGCGCTGGCCGTGGGGAACTCCCCTGCTCCCCGCCCGTAGAACATGACGTCGTCCACCGCGTCGCCGTGGACAAAGACCGCGTTGAAGGAGCCTCTGACCGTGGCCAGGGGATGGTCCGCCGGGAGCAGCATGGGGCACACATAGGCCTCGATCTGCTCCTGCCTCTCCCTGGCAATACCCAGGAGCTTGATCACACAGTCAAATTCCTTGGCGTATTTTATATCGCTGGAGGATATTTTTGTAATCCCCTCTGTGTACACATCGTCAAAGACCACCGGAGAGTGGAAGGCTGTGGATGCCAGGATTGCCACCTTCCGCCCCGCGTCCAGCCCTTCGATGTCCGCCGTGGGGTCCGCCTCCGCGTAGCCCAGCTCCTTGGCCTTCTCAAGTGCCGCGTCAAAGTCCATGTTCTCCTCAAACATCTTGGTCAGGATATAGTTCGTCGTGCCGTTGACGATGCCCACCACATCGGAGAGCTCGTTGCCGGCCAGGCACTGCTTTAAGGGCCTGATGATGGGGATACCCCCGGCCACAGCCGCCTCAAACAGAAGATCCACTTTGTTTTCCCTGGCTGCGCTCAGCAGCTCGCTTCCATGCACAGCGATCAGATCCTTGTTTGCCGTCACCACATTCTTCCCCGCCCGCAGAGAGCGCAGGATCATGGTCCTTGCTGGCTCTATGCCTCCCATGACCTCGATCACGATGTCAATGGAAGGGTCGTTCGCAATCCTCTCAAAATCGTCCGTCAGCAGGGACGGGTCCACGCCCTCCCGCTTTTTATTTACATTGTGGACAAGCACAGCGCTTATCTCGAGAGAGGCTCCCGCCTTGTCCGCCAGTTCCTCTTTTCTTCTGTCAAGGAGCTTGTACACGCCGCCTCCCACTGTTCCACATCCGAGGAGCGCCGCTCTGATTGTCTTTTGTGTCTTCATGCCTTTTCTCCCTTCTTCAGTATCATGGGGTAAAGTATAGCATAATTTGCCCCCGTGCTCCAGAAAAATAATTTTTTAAAAATGTTGTTGACATCCGTGCAAATGTATAGTATATTATTTTTTGTTCTGAGGAAAACAAATCAGAAATGCGACAGTGGCTCAGTTGGTAGAGTACGACCTTGCCAAGGTCGGGGTCGCGGGTTCGAGCCCCGTCTGTCGCTCTC
>NZ_SPGT01000001.1:162204-278603 GCF_005845155.1 Clostridium sp. BSD2780061688st1 H5
ATGCGACAGTGGCTCAGTTGGTAGAGTACGACCTTGCCAAGGTCGGGGTCGCGGGTTCGAGCCCCGTCTGTCGCTCTCATTTAAAAAGCGTTGAAGCCTGATTCTTATAGTGGTTTCAACGCTTTTTCTTTTCTGGTTTTTGCAGACAACCGCTGATTGTTACGCGATCCTCACAATCTGTTCATATATAATAATTTCTTTATCATTAATAGCATAGTTATCGTGGTAGTGCCCCATAAACCATTTTTTAAAGACAGCCTTCTGTCTGATTTCTTCCAGATAATCTGTGAGAACATCTGGTTTATATTCACCAAGAGAATACAATAATGTGCTGCTGGTAGCACCGCAATGAGTAACGATAAAGTCCACCCTATTATCTGTATTCGCTAAATTTTTGCGCCCTTCTTCCATTTCCTCTTGGGATGGCAATTCTTCTCTCCACCAGGATACATGATTGACCCTGAACATCTTTTCATAATCATGTTTCCATTTCTTAATTCTGGGATCATCCTTTTCCAAAATGCCATCTTGAATATCATGGCTGCCTGCGCCGCCGAAGGTCCAGAATGCCCTTCCTTCGATATGAAAGATCTGGCCGCGCATAAGGTGGATCACGGAAGGACGGATAAAATGTACTTTTCCTCCGCGCCACTTCGCGACCGACATGGAATACAATCTGTCAAAATTTTCATGATTGCCATCTACGAACAGTGTCGTAAACGATCTGTCTTCCAGCCAGTCCAGATTGTATTTTTCCTTCTTTGTGTCATTCCAAATTCCAAAATCCCCACAAATAATCACATAGTCCTGTTTCGTCATACTCTTTTGCTCTGGAAAAGCATTTGTATTTAGTCTGCTCATCCAGTCACCGTGAGTATCTCCCGTAATATAGATCATAAGCACTCCTCTTTGCGCATGTTTGCGCAGAAAAAAACAGCATGCAGCTGAAGTTGATTTTTGGTTGTCTAATTTCAAAAAAAGTATTGACATTTCTCCTTTCATATAGTATATTATTTTTTGTTCTGAGGAACACAAAAATGCATGCGACAGTGGCTCAGTTGGTAGAGTACGACCTTGCCAAGGTCGGGGTCGCGGGTTCGAGCCCCGTCTGTCGCTCTCATTCAAAAAGCGTTGAAGCTTGTATTTGGACTTGCTTCAGCGCTTTTCTTTTAATGCCGTGCGGGTTCAAGTCCCATCCTCCGCTTTCATAAAAAGGAGCCATTGCTCTCCAGATAGATAATTATATATCTGTCTTGCAACAGCCCCATATGGTTCGTTCTTATGCGCTCTCGCTCTCCAGCTTTTCCACGCGCCGCTTCAGGTCATCCGTAATCTTAAGTATCAGCGTTGTATTTTCCTGCTCCAGTCTGGAAATCCTGTAGTACCGGCTCATCTCGTCCACACTGGCCTGCACCTTCTCCACCTTTTTGTCCAGCTCATCATACACTCGGCTGATTTCATCGTACAGGCTGTTTTCCTCCTTCTTTGCTGTGTTTCTGATGTTACATATCAGATACTCCCGGAAAACATCCTCCTCCTCTCTCACTGTAAACGGATTATAACATATAAACGCTTCTATATCCAGATACTTTTCTGAGAAATATGCCTCTCACACTCTTCTGATCAATTGTCCTCACAGGCCGGAGACAAGCTGCGAACGGGGAGCTTTACGTATACAAAAGAGACATCCCCCGTCAGGAGATGTCCCTTTTATCCTATAGCTCTTATCAATCAACTGTCAGTCTACTGGTTCTCTTCCTCGTCCACAATGGCCAGCCCAAGCTCGTCCAGCTGCTTCTGGTCAACCGGCGTGGGAGCCTCTGTCATGAGGTCTGAGGCGTCCTTCACCTTGGGGAAGGCAATCACGTCGCGGATGCTGTCCTGCTTTGCCATGAGCATGACAAGGCGGTCCAGACCGTAGGCCAGGCCTGCGTGGGGCGGAACACCGTACTTGAAGGCGGTCAGAAGGAAGCCGAACTGCTCTTGGGCTCTCTCCGGTGTAAAGCCCAGCACCTCGAACATCTTGCTCTGGATCTCCGGATTAAAGATACGGACGCTTCCGCCGCCGATCTCATTTCCGTTCAGCACGATGTCGTAGGCCTTGGCCCGCACTCTGCCCGGCTCGCTGTCGATGTACTGGAGATCCTCCTCCATGGGCATGGTGAAGGGATGGTGCATGGCTGTGTAGCGGTTCTCCTCCTCACTCCACTCAAGGAGAGGGAACTCTGTGATCCAGATGAATTTGTACTCGCTCTTGTCCAGCAGATCCATCTGACGGGCCAGCTCCAGCCGCAGATTGCCCAGCACATCCCAGACAACCTTGTTTTTGTCAGCCGCAAAGAGAAGCAGATCGCCGTTCTCCCCCTCCATGGCATCGATGAGGGCCTTCATCTCCTCCTCTGTCATGAATTTGGCAAAGGAGGATTTCACAGTCCCATCCTCCTGGATGGCAATGTAGGCAAGTCCCTTTGCGCCGAAATCCTTTGCAAAGGAGACCAGCTTGTCGATTTTCTTTCTCGGCATGCCGCCCTGTCCCTTGGCGTTGATGCCGCGGACCGTGCCGCCGTTCTCGATCGCGCCCTTGAACACGGCAAACTCGCTGTCCTTCACTGCCTCTGTCACGTCGCGAAGCTCCATGCCGAAGCGAATATCCGGCTTATCAGAGCCGTAGCGGTCCATGGCCTCCTGCCAGGTCATCCTTGGGATGGGAAGAGATACCTCCACGCCCAGAATCTCCCGGAACAGCTTTTCCAGGAGACGCTCATTTACATCAATGACATCATCCACGTCCACAAAGGAGAGCTCCATGTCGATCTGGGTGAACTCCGGCTGGCGGTCCGCCCGCAGATCCTCGTCCCGGAAGCACTTTGCCAGCTGGAAATAGCGGTCGCACCCGGAGCACATGAGGAGCTGCTTGAAGAGCTGAGGAGACTGGGGCAGCGCATAGAAATGGCCGTGGTGAATACGGCTGGGCACAAGGTAATCCCTGGCTCCCTCGGGCGTGCTGCCCACCAGCACCGGCGTCTCGATCTCCAGAAAGCCTTCGTCCGCAAGGAACTGACGGGTCAGCGTGGCCACCCGGCTCCTCATGAGAAGGTTGCGCTGCATATCCGGCCGGCGCAGATCCAGATAGCGATATTTCAGGCGCACCTCCTCCTTGGTCTTTGAATTCTCCTCCACCTGGAAGGGGGGCGTCTCTGCCTCAGACAGCACCCTCAGCTCCTGAGGGATGATCTCGATCTCACCGGTGGAAATATTGGTGTTGACAGCTCCGGAGCGTCTCTCCACCTTTCCCACGATGGCTACCACGTACTCTGCCCGGAGCTTTGCCGCCTTCTCGAGAAGAGCGCTGTCTGTCTTGCCCTCCTCAAACACTGCCTGTATGATCCCGGAGCGGTCTCTCACGTCCACAAAGTCGAGACCTCCTTTGTTCCGGTTTTTCTGCACCCAGCCCATGATGGTGACTGTCTCGCCGATATTGGCGGCAGACAGCTCGCCGCAGCGGTGGGTCCTCTTTAAGCCCTGCATTGACTCTGCCATTTTCTCTCTTCTCCTTTTTATTTATTTCTGCATATTCTCTGTCCGTACACTCCGCGCCCGCAAAGTTTCCATGTATCCTCTACAGTCTGTCCACGGAGTCCGCGTAGCAGTCCACGATGGTCCCGTAGCCCTCCTGCGTGAGCTGCTCCTTCTGGAACTTCTTGTTCTTCTTCATGTTGGCCACAAGCACCTGCTTTCCAGCCTTCCGATCCTCCCTCGCCAGGGAGAGCACTTTGAGAACGCCCTCTTTTGGCATGTTCTTCTCCATCAGATAGGCCTTCTTCTCCCCCTTTGAGGGAACCTGGTAGCCGTTCTCAAGGAGCAGCATGACGATGCGCTCAAAGCCGATGGAAAATCCGCAGGCAGGGGTGTCCTGACCGGTAAATTTTCCGATCATCTTGTCATAGCGGCCGCCGCCCGCCACGGAGCCCCCGAAGTCGTCCATGACCACCTCAAAAATAGTGCCCGTGTAGTAGGACTGCCCCCGCACCATGGTAGGGGTGAAGCGGATCTTAAACTCCGCCTCCTTTGCGGTCTCCACACTGGACATGATCATCTCCATGCTCTCTGCGGTCTCGTCGCTCAAATAGTCTCCCAACTTCTCCTTCAGGAAGCGGATGCCGCTGACATCCTGGGGTGTCTGGTCAAAGAGTCCCAGGTAGGTATCCACATTTTCCTTTGTGTAGCCCAGCTCCATCAGCTCCCGGCCCACGGCCTCGGGACCGATCTTGTCCATCTTGTCCAGGATGATGAAAACCTCGTCGTAATCCTCCTCGGCAAATCCGCTGTAGGCTGCCATGGCCTTCAAGATATTCCGGTCGTTGATGCAGACGGTAAAATTCTCAAATCCCATTTTCCCCAGCATGGCCGTGGTGGCAAGGATCAGCTCGATCTCCGCCAGATTGCCGGCCTCCCCGAGGATGTCGATGTCACACTGCACGAACTGGCGGAAACGGCCCTTCTGGGGACGGTCAGCCCGCCATACATTTCCGATCTGCAGCGCCTTGAAGGGGGAGGGAAGCTCGCTTACGTGGTTGGAATAGTATCTGGCGAGGGGGACTGTCAGGTCATAGCGCAGACCGCCGTCCACCACGTCGCTCTCCTCCTGGGCCTCCTTTATCTTCAGCTTCTCTCCTCTTTTCAGGATCTTGAAGATCAGCTTCTCATTGTCTCCGCCCTGCTTGCTGCACAGATTTTCAATGTGCTCCACACAGGGGGTCTCCATGGACATAAATCCATAGGTCTTGTAAGTGTCTTTGATCATCTGGATCACGTAATCCCTGATCTCCATCTCACGGGGAAGAATGTCCTTCATGCCCGTGACCGGCTTTTTCTTCAGCGCCATAACCATTCTCCTTTTCGATTTATCATTTCATCAATGCGGGTGATGTACTCCCGGATGTTCTTCACATTCTCCGCCCGCACAAGCGTTGTCTTTCTGCCATGTCTGCTGCCCGGAACTGTGATGGGCTCATCCAGCAGGATCTTTGTGGAGGAGCCGGCTCCGGCCGCAATTATGGACTGTTTTTCTTCCATAATAAGTATATTGTAAATTCCCGCTTTGTCAACCTTTGCAAAGCCAACATTTTCAAAATTGCCGGCAATATTCTTCTGTCGGTACAGATAGTAGGGGAAAAGTCCCATCCTGCCGGCCGCCCCGTAGGCCTCCTCGATCATGGCCGAGAGCTCACGGGCCATCACCGCCGGATCCCCGGCCAGGGCCGCGATGCTGCCTGTGGCGCTCTTTTCCTGCCCCAGCTTCGCCGCCCTCTTGATGGCGAGGGAATGGACCGTCAGGCTGTCCGGTCCTAGGGCTCTAATCTTCTCCAGAGTGTCCGCCATGTCAGCGGCGGTCTCCCCGGGCAGTCCGGCAATGAGATCCATATTGATATTGTCAAAGCCAAGGCTCCGGGCCATGTGGAAGCTGTCCTCTATCTCTCCGGCTGTGTGGCGCCTTCCGATAAGGTCCAGGGTCTTCTGCTGCATGGTCTGGGGATTGATGGAGATGCGGGTGATCCCGTGTCCCTCAAGAACCCTCAGCTTGCCCTCTGTAATGCTGTCCGGCCGTCCCGCCTCCACGGTGTACTCAAGAAGCTCCCCTCTGGGAAAGCAGAAGTCTATGTGGGAGAGGAGCCTCTCCAGCTGGTCCTCGCTAAGAGTGGTGGGGGTGCCTCCGCCGATGTAAATGGTGTTCAGCTTCTTCCCCTTTTCCCCGGCTCTCTCCCCAATCCAGGAGAGCTCCTTCATCAGCGCCTTAAGATAGTCCTCCACAGAGTCCCTCCAGTAGTCAATGGGTCCGGAGCTGAAGGAGCAGTAGCTGCACACAGAAGGGCAGAAGGGGATGCCCACATAGAGGCTGTAGCCGTCCCGGTAGTCCAGGCGCTCCAGGATCCTCTTCTCCCTCCCGGCGATCTGCCAGGCGAGAGCCGCCTTCTCGGGGCTCACAAAGGAGTCCTCATGGAACCACTCCACAAAGGAGGCCTCATCCATCCCCTGCTCCTGCTTCTGCATGGCGATCTTTGTGGGGCGTACCCCGGTCAGGATGCCCCAGGCCAGATCCCTCCCCGTGTATTCCCGGCAGGCCCTGTAGAGGGCCACGTCCACGGCGTACTTCTTCCCGCCGCGGTCCGCCCCCTCCGGGATATCTTCTGTCTTTACCGCAAAGACACGGCCGTCAGGGAAGGTGATCCGAAAGACATCCTCCATATTTTCCGCCACATTTTGTTGCATTTCCTCCTCCGGGAAAAACGCTTTGGCAAGGTGATAAGTGTTGTATGTATACATATCGTTGCTGCAGCTCAAAAAAATCATGATCTTGTATGTCCATCCTTCCTGTTGTGGATATTGTTTCAGACACGATGCACAATTACGCGGGGGTTGACGCAATTCCGGACGTAATACTTTTGAAAAGTATTACGTCCGGAATTGCGTTAAATAAACGGATTATACTTCCTCTCGTGTCCGATGGTCGTCTCGCCCATATGCCCCGGATACACCTTCACGTCGTCTGGCAGCTTCATGACCTTCTCCCTGAGGGACCGGATCAGATCCGACATGCTGCTGTTCGGGAAGTCCGTGCGGCCCACCGAGTTCTGGAACAGGGTATCTCCGCTGAACAGCACGCCCTCACTCTCCAGGTAGTAGCAGACCCCTCCGGGCGTGTGGCCCGGTGTGTGTATGACCTGGAAGGAAAATCCCGCCAGCTCCAGCCTCTGTCCGTCCCGGATATAGTCAGCCCCGTCAAAGGTGTAGCCATTCGTGTAGCTGGAGGAGAGGTTCAGGGCCGGATCCAGGAGGGTCTCTCTGTCCCCCTCATGGACGTACACCGGAACCGGGAACTCCCTGCGGAGGTCATCGATCCCCATAATATGGTCAAAATGGCCGTGGGTCAGGAGGATGGCCTCCACCTGCAGTCCTTCGCTCTTCATATGTCCCATCAGGTAGGAGGGACAGGCCGCCGGGTCGATAACAACGGTCTGCTTTGTCTCCTCGTTGATGACAAGATAGCAGTTTGTGCTGATGATACCTGTGACAAATTTCTCTATTTTCATATCGCGTCTGTTCCTCCGTGCCTTCTAAAGCCCTGTCTTCGCTCCTGTTTTGTTCTCCTGTTTACTCCGGCATCCCGGCAGTCTGCCGGGCGCTCTAGCCCGCGGCCCTCTCGATGTCGATGATACCGTCCAGCTGCCGCAGCTTCTTGGACACCGCGGCGAGCTCCTCCCTGCCGTGGACGATAAATCCTGCCTCGATGGTGGCAGTGCCCTTCTTGCTTGTGCGCACGTTCAGAGACTTCACATCCAGCTTTGCCTCTGTAAAGATCTTGGAGATCTCCATGAGAAGTCCCTGCCGGTCGTAGGCGTACATCTTGATCTCCGCCAGGTACTGGCCACCCTCTTCCTCAGCCACCTCGCTCTCCCACTCCACGTCGATGAGCCGGGCCCGCTCCGCGTCCGTCAGGTGGATCATGTTGACGCAGTCTGTCCTGTGGATGGAAAGACCTCTTCCCCTGGTGACAAAGCCCACGATCTCATCTCCCGGCACAGGATTGCAGCACCTGGAGAAACGGACCGCCATGTCGTCGATGCCCTTCACCACAATGCCGCTCTTGGACTTGGCGATGTGCACCTTGTTCCTGGATGCTTCCGCCACCTTCTCCAGCACCACCTCGTCGGTGAGCTCCTGCTTGTGCTCCTTGCTGTACTCCTCCATGAGCCGGTTCACCACCTGGCCCTCCTTCAGCCCGCCGTGGCCGATGGCCGCCAGCACAGAATCCCAGTCCCGGAAGCCGTACTTCTTCTGGACGACCTCCTGATACTTTGGCTTCATGATGTTGGACAGATTGATGGTCTTGGCCTTGCAGTAGCTGGCGATGAGCTCCTTGCCCCGGACGATGTTGTCCTCCTTGAACTCCTTCTTAAACCACTGATTGATCTTGTTCTTGGCCTGGGTGCTCTTGACAATGTTCAGCCAGTCACGGCTGGGCCCCCTGGAATTCTGGGAGGTGAGGATCTCGATCCTGTCTCCGTTCTGGATCTTGTAGTCGATGTTGACCAGCTTGCCGTTGACCCTGGCTCCCACCATCTTGTTGCCCACCGCGCTGTGGATGGCGTAGGCGAAATCCACCGGCGTGGAGCCGGCAGGCAGGCTCTTCACATCCCCGCCCGGGGTAAAGCAGTAGACGTCCTCCGCGAAGAGATCCAAATCTCCCTTGAGCATGCTTAAGAATTCCCTGTTGTCGGACATATCTCTCTGCCACTCCAGGATCTGGCGCAGCCAGTTCAGCTTCTCCTCCTCCTGGGCCTTCACGTTCTTCTTCCCGTCGTTGGACTCCTTGTATTTCCAGTGGGCGGCGATACCGTACTCAGCCGTCTTGTGCATCTCCTGAGTCCGGATCTGTATCTCAAAGGGCTGCCCGACGGAGCTCATGAGGGTGGTGTGAAGGGACTGGTACATGTTGGCCTTCGGCATGGCGATGTAATCCTTGAACCTGCCGGGTATGGGCGTGTACATCTCGTGGATCACGCCAAGGGCCGCGTAGCAGTCCTTCACAGAGTCCACGATAATGCGCACCGCAAAGAGATCGTAGATCTGATCCACCGTCTTGTCCTGGTTCACCATCTTTTTATAAATACTGAAGAAATGCTTCACCCGTCCGTTGACCTCAGCCTTGATCCCCGCGTTTTTGATGTGCTGGGAGACCTCCTCCACGATCTGCTGGACGAACTCCTCCCTCTCCGTCTTCCTGGCGTTGATCTGGTCCACCAGATCATAGAACACCTCCGGCTGGGAGTACTTGAGGGCCAGGTCATCCAGCTCTGTCTTGATCTTGGAGATACCGAGCCTCTGAGCAATGGGAGCGTAGATGTCCATGGTCTCCCTTGCTTTCTCCTTCTGCTTCTCCGGGCGCATAAACTGGAGGGTCCGCATATTGTGGAGACGATCCGCCAGCTTAATGATGATGACCCGGATATCCTTTGCCATGGCCAGGAACATCTTCCGCAGGTTCTCCGCCTGCACCTCCAGCTTATCTGAGGAGTAGGACAGCTGTCCCAGCTTGGTGACGCCGTCCACCAGGAGGGCCACCTCGTCGCCGAACTCCTGACGGATCTGCTCGTCTGTCACAGCCGTATCCTCCACTACATCGTGGAGCATCCCTGCCACAATGGTCTCCTTGTCCATCTCCAGGTCCGCCAGGATGATGGCCACCCAGAGGGGATGGATAATATAGGGCTCACCGGATTTTCTGCACTGCCCGTTGTGAGCCTCCTTTGCCAGATTAAACGCCTTCTCTATCATGGAAACATCCGTGGAAGGATGATATTTGCGGATGCGGGCGATGAGCATCTGGTAGAGCTGCTCCGGATCCTGGTAGTCCTCCGGAGATTTCACCGCGTGTCCGTCCACGATCTCAAGCCCGAGCATCTGATTTTCCATTATAGATTCGGGCGCAATACGATTTTTATTGTCCGATTCATAGGTCATGACTGCCATATCAGTTCCCTCCTCCTTTTCCATGTTTTCCCCGCTCTCTCACGCTTCCTGCTGCGCCTCAGTTTCCGGGGTAGGTGATCACAGAGTCCAGATCATAGTCCTTCAGCCGCTGGCGGCCCTTCAGTCCGGCCAGCTCCATGAGGAAAATGACCTTTGACACTTCTCCTCCCATGCCCTCCACCAGCTTGATGATAGCCTCCGTGGTTCCCCCGGTGGCGATCAGGTCGTCGACAATGACCACTCTCTGCCCGGGCTTTATGGAGTCTCTGTGCATCTCAATGGAGGCAGTGCCGTACTCCAGCTCGTACTCGATGGATACAGTCTCCCGGGGCAGCTTGCCTTTTTTCCGCACCGGCACGAAGGGCTTGCGCAGATTGTAGGCGATGGGCACCCCGAAAATAAATCCCCTGGACTCAGGCCCCACGACCACATCAAAATCCAGCCCCTCCAGCTTCTCCTGCATCAGGTCAATGGCAAGATGCAGTCCCTCCGCATCCTGGAGCACACTTGTCACATCTCTGAAAATAACCCCCTGTTCAGGAAAATCCGGTATACTGACCACATATTCTTCTATTGGCTTCATCCTTACTGCCTCCTTCAGACCAACTGTCGATAAAATGTCATTCTTTAGTATATCATCTATTTTCTGTTTTTTCAAACAATTTGATAGTGGGTGATGACAATCTGCATGGATTTTCGTCCCATATACTCGTTTATCCCCGGATAATAGGTGACAGAGAGACGAATTCTGCGGTATTCCCCCTCGAAAAATCTCTCCCGCACTGCCCGGCCGTATTTTGCCTCCACCTCGTCGAGAAATCCGGCGGCGTCCCCGAAGTACACCGCGTCCATGTCCGTGCCGGCCCCGTCCAGGAGACGAATCCTGAGCATGTTCCTGTTTTTCCCGATGAGACGGCAGGAGACGATGGACACATTTTTCTCTGCAAACACAGGCTTTGTGTTTCCCTTCCCAAAGGGCTCCAAAAGCTTTAGCTCCTCCAGCAGCTCCTCCGTCACACAGGAGAAGGGCATCTGCATGTCAATGGACACCTTCTCTGTCATGTCCGCCTCAGTCAGGGTGCACACCGCGTTGATGTCCTGGCGGAATTTCTCAATATTTTTCTTCTCCAGGGTCAACCCGGCGGCCAGCCTGTGGCCCCCGAACTTCACGAACAGTCCCCTGCACTTGTTCAGCTCCTCATACATATGGTAGGCCTCGATGGACCGGCCGGAGCCCTTGGCCAGCTCCCCGTCGCCGCTATCTGTGACGACAAAGGCGGGCCGGCAGTACCGCTCCCTGATCCTGCCCGCCACGATCCCGGCCAGACTCTCATGGCAGTCCGGCAGGTAGAGAACCAGCACCCTCTGGCGTCCGGCTTCCGTGTGCTCCACCTGTTCCACCGCCTCCCGCACCGCGGCCTCGGTCATCTCCTTTCGGCTGTCGTTTAATGCCTTCAGATCCCCGGCCAGCAGGTCCGCCTCCTGCTTTGACCTGGCTGCCAGCAGGGAGAGGGCCCTCTTGGCCGTGTCCAGCCTGCCGCTGGCGTTGAGGCAGGGCCCCAGCACAAAGCCGATATGGTAGGTACTGACAGACTTCCGGTCAATGCCCGTGCACTCCATGAGGGAGCGCAGTCCCGGGTTGGAGGTGAACTGGAGCATTTCCAGGCCCTGGCGGACAAAGATCCGGTTCTCCCCTGTCAGATCCATCACATCCCCCACTGTGGCAAAGGCCACCTCCTCCATGAGATAGTCGATGTCCGAGGAGTCCCTGCCCATGGACTCATAGAGGGCCTCCATCAGCTTGTAGGCCACGGCGGCGCCGCACAGTCCTTTGAAGGGGTAGGGGCAGTCCGCCCGCTTCGGGTCCACCACCGCGTCCGCAGGGGGCAGATGATACTGCTTCTCCCCCTCCTCCTCGTCAAAGGGCACCTCGTGGTGATCTGTCACGATCACGGTCATCCCCATTTCTCTCGCGCAGGCAATCTCCTCCGCGGCCGCGATGCCGTTGTCGCAGGTCACGATGGTGTCTGTCCCCGCCTCAAAGGCCCGGTCGATCAGATGCCTGCTCAGGCCGTACCCGTCCGCGATCCGATCCGGGATGTCCGTGTCCACCACAGCCCCCAGCCCCTTCAGCCCCTCCAGGAGAATGTAGGTGGCGCAGACACCGTCAATGTCGTAGTCCCCGATGATGCGGATGGAGGCTCCCTCCCGCACCTTCTCCATCAGGATCTCCACCGCCCGGTCCATGTCCCGCATCAGCATGCCGTCCTCCAGGTCGGCGATGGTGCCGTACAGATAGCTTTCTATATTCTCGTCTCCTATGATATCCCGGTTTCGGATCAGGCAGGCCAGCCGGGGACTGATGTGAAACCGCTCCCCGATCCCGGCGAAATCCGCCCCTTTTCTCAGCAAAACCCAGCGTTCTTTCATCCTCTTCTCTCCTCCGATTACTCTTTTCATCCCGCCCGCGGCCGCAAGAGGGCCGACAGGAAGAACGGTACAAAAAGGGGTATGCAGTCACCCGCACACCCCTTACTGTATTTTTCTTACCTATTTTTTCTTCTTTCCGGATTTCTCCGCTTCTTTCTTCTTTCCACCGATCTTTGTCTTCATAACGTACCAGAGCGGACCTGTGACACATACAGAAGAGTAGGCGCCGCACACAACGCCCACCATCAGCGGCAGAGCGAACTCCCTGATGGAGCTTACGCCCATAACAAAGAGAACCGCAATGGTGATAAAGGTTGTGAGGGAGGTGTAGATGCTCCTCGTCAGCGTCTGTGTGATACTCTTGTTAACAGTGTATGCGAGATCCTGTCCCTTGGGCGCCAGCTTCAGCTCCTCGCGGATACGGTCGAAGATGACGATGGTGGCGTTGATGGAGTATCCAAAGATGGTCAGGATACATGCGATAAATGTATTGCCCACGGAAATCCTTGCCACCGCGTAGAACAGAGCTACGATCAGCACATCGTGGAGCAGGGCCAGAACCGCGCTTGTTGCAAAGCGGATGTCCTTAAACCGGAACCAGATGTAGAGGAGCATGAGCACTGTGGCGATAACGACCGCCACGATGGCGTCGGTCCTCATCTCGCTGCTGACTGTGGAGCTGATATTCTCAAAGGTGATCAGAGACTCGTCCACCTGGAAGTTGTCCACCAGAGCCTGATCAAGCGCCTCCCTTGCGTCCAGATCCAGGGTGGACGTCTTGAAGATGATCTGGTTGCTTCCCTCCACCTTCTGGGCCTGCACATTGTGGTCTCCTGTGGCTTCCTCCACCACGGGGATGATCTGGGCGTCAATCTCATCGATGGTGTAGTCCTGGTCAAAGGTCACGTTCGTGGAGGTTCCTCCCTGGAACTCCAGGCTGTAGTTCATAGCTCCGTTTCCTCTGGCCGCATTGTAGCCCGCGACGCCAAAGCCCGCCGCGATAAGGATCAGGGAAATGGCAAAGAAAATGGCTTTCCTGCCCACAAAGTTAATGGGCTCTCTTGGCTTTTTCGGCCGGTAGTACAGCTTCTCGTTGCGGATGCCCACCGCGTAGAAGGCGTACACGATCATGCGGGTGATCACAAGGGCTGTGAACATGGACACGATAATGCCGATGGCCAGCGTCTGGGCAAATCCCTTCACGCTTCCGCTGCCCCTGAACCAGAGCACAGCCGCTGCGATCAGGGTGGTCACATTGCCGTCCACGATGGCGGACATAGCCTTGTGGAAGCCCGCCTTCAGAGAGTTCCTCACACTCTTTCCCTTTGTCATCTCCTCCTTCACGCGGGCGAAGATGATGACGTTGGCATCCACCGCCATACCGATACCCAGGATGATACCAGCGATACCCGGCAGGGTCAAAGTGACGTTAAAGGCGTTCAGGATCACCAGCACGATGCCTGTGTAGATCAGCAGGGCCAGGCTGGAGGCAAGGCCCGGAAGCAGGTACACAAAGCACATGAAGAGGAACACGAGGGCCAGTCCCACCGCTCCGGCCTGCACGCTGGTAGTGACTGCCTGCTGTCCAAGCTGCGCGCCCACCACGTTGGAGCGGAGCTCCTCCAGCTGCAGCTGGAGCCCTCCGATGCGGATGGTGGAGGCCAGATTTTCCGCCTCCTCGTATGTAAAGTTGCCGGTGATGTAGGCCTGCCCGCCTGTGATGGCCTCGTTGACCACCGGACTGCTGATGGTCTCACCGTCATAGATGATGGCGATCTGTTTTCCCACATTGGCCTCTGTGGCCTCCGCAAACTTCTGGGCGCCATCGTCCGTCAGGTCCAGCTCAACGGTGTACTCTGTATTTCCCATATCGTCCTTCCCGGATCTGGCGGAGGCTGTCTCCACGTCCGCTCCGGTGAGGACGGTCTGGCCGTCAGAGGTCTGGAACTCCAGAGCTCCCGGCTTTCCCAGCTCCTCCAGGATGGCGTTGGCGTCTGTCACGCCGGGGATCTCAATGCTGATCCGGTCGTCCCCCTCCTGGTATACAGTGGCCTCTGTGCTGTACTGCTCCACACGGCGCTGGAGCTTGTAAATGGTGTCGCTCATCTGCTCATCTGTAGGGTTTTTATCCTTTACCTGGTAGGTGATGCTGACACCGCCGGCCAGGTCAAGGCCCAGCTTGATATTTTTGGAAGCTCCTGTGCCTGTTGGCCCAAAGCCCACAATACAGGTGTAGGCGAGAAGTATGATCAGTACGGCTGTCAGTATCAGGCTCAGTATGCCTTTTTTCTTGTTCATGATCTGTATCCTCTTTTCTGTTTTTTATTACACCTTACGCCTCATCGGCTGCGTCGGCCAGAGCCGCCTTCATCATGATGGCGCACTCCACTCTCTTGCGCTGCATCTCGCATCCGATGTCGTAGGCCTCATGGATGGTGCCATGGAAATTGTAGGCGTTGGCCATGCATCCGCCGCTGCAGTAAAACTTGGCAAAGCAGTTCCTGCATTTCTCCTTGGAGTAGACGCTGCAGCTTCTGAACTCATCCGCGATCTCCGGTCGGGTGATCCCCTCGTCCACATTTCCCATGAGGAACTCCTCCTGGCCCACAAACTGGTGACAGGGATAGAGATCTCCCCAGGGCGTCACGGCCAGGTACTCTGTGCCGGAGCCGCAGCCCGACAGCCTCTTGGACACGCAGGGTCCGCCCTCCAGGTCGATCATAAAGTGGAAGAAATTAAATCCCTTCCCCTCCTTCTCCCTCTCGATCATGATTTTTGCCAGGCGGTCGTACTCCTCGCAGATCTTCGGGATGTCCTCCTCCCGGATGGCGTAGGGATCGGACTCATCTCCCACCACCGGCTCGACGGACATCTGCTTGAAGCCAAGGTCTGCAAAGTGCAGCACGTCGTTGGAGAAATCCAGGTTGTTTCTCGTGAAGGTGCCGCGGACGTAATACCTCTCCTGGTTCCTGCTGTCCGCCAGCTTCTGGAACTTGGGAACAATGAGGTCGTAGCTTCCCTTGCCGCTGCGGAAGGGGCGCATGGCATCGTTCACCTCTTTGCGGCCATCCAGGCTGAGGACCACGTTGTCCATCTCCTTGTTGATAAATTCCTGTATCTCGTCATTTAAGAGCACCCCGTTGGTGGTCACAGTAAAGCGGAAGTGCTTGTCGTGCAGCTTCTCCTGCTGCCGGCCGTAGGCGACCAGGTCCTTCACCACCTGCCAGTTCATGAGCGGCTCGCCGCCGAAGAAATCCACCTCCAGGTTCCTCCTGTTTCCGGAGGAGGCGATGAGGAAATCCAGCGCCTTCTTTCCCACCTCATAGCTCATGAGGGCACGGCGGCCGTGGTACTCTCCTTCCTCCGCAAAGCAGTATTTGCACGCCAGGTTACAGTCGTGGGCAATGTGGAGGCACAGCGCCTTGACCACGGTCTTCCTCTGCTTCACCTGGTCGATCATGGGCTCAAAAACATCCCTGGTAAAAAGCCTTCCCTCCTGGGTCAGCTCTTTAATATCCTCCCAGGCCTCCCGGATCTGCCCGGCCTCGTACCTGTCTCCCAGCGCCTCCTGGAGTCCCTCCAGCGTCTCCGGCTTTTCCAGGGCAGCCAGATCCGGCTCCTCCCCCGCCGCCAGATGGGCGATGGCGTCATAGCAGAGCTCATCCACCACATGGACAGCGCCGCTGTTCACATCCAGGACAATGTTGTATCCATTATTCCGGTACTGATGTATCACTTCAGATACCCCTTTCTGTCTTCATTTTTTCCTATACCACAAGAAACAGCGGCCGAAAGCCGCTGCCCCCTTAGTAGATACTTTTTAATTCCAACTGACTATTTCTTCTGCTCGCAGGTCTGATTTCCCACTGTGCAGGATGTCTTGCAAGCTGACTGGCAGGATGTCTGACATTCTCCGCAGCCGCCTTTTTTCATTGTATTTGTCAATGTCTGTGTATTTAATGTCTTTACATGTTTCATCTTGTACACCCTCCTTCGCATCTTTGACTTCTGATATTATAGCACAAGGCTCTCTGTTTTGGAAGTATTTTTTCGTCTTTTGCAAGGTCAGGAGATCATGCCGCCGATCATGCCGCCTCCCGCGCACAGCGCAAAGGTGGTGGCCATGTGGATGCCGCTGCCGTCCAGGGTCCGGTACACCCCCAGGGTGATGAGGATGAGGAGCACAAAATACAGGACTCCCGTCATGAGCCCCCACAGAAATCTCCGCGACTTTGCCATCTTTCCCGCCGCCAGCCCGCCGATCAGGGTGGCGGCGATATAGATGGCCACGATCCCCGCCGACACCGCCTGCTCATCAAGCTGCAGCCTGTACAGAAGAAGGGCCAGCAGAAGAAGGAGGGCCCCCGTCACCACGTAGGACAGCAGCAGCGCCTTGAGGATCCAGAGTATCTTTATCTCTTTTCCGGCTTTTTTATCCATATTCTCTTTCTCCTTGTCCAGTTATTTCCTATCTAATGGATATGAAACGCCCGGACTGATTATGAGTTCCATATGGATTTTTCTCCCGCTTCCTCACTGCTCCATCTGCCTGCCCAGAAATCCCGCCGCGCAGGAGGCCAGCTTCAGCTCTGTCTCCCCCAGCTTCCTCTTCTCGTCCTTTCCAAGGATCATGACTCCTCCGATCACATCCCCCTCGCAGAGGATGGGGCAGATGACCTGCTGGGTGCAGCCGTCGTCCTCCTCCCCGGTGACCCGGATGAACCTCTTCTCCCCCTCCGCGGCCAGGATATCCTTCCTCTCCTCCAGCGCCTTCTCCAGAGGCCTGGCGATATATTTCTCCTGGAAATCCTTCTTCCCGCTGCCCGCGGCGGCCACGATCTGATCCATATCGCAGATGCACACGAGATACCCCGCCGTCTGGGCCAGACTGTCTGCATACTGCCTGGCGAAGGCGGACAGCTCCCCGATGGGAGAATATTTCTTCAGGATGATCTCTCCCTCCCGGTCCGTAAATATCTCCAGCGGGTCGCCCTCCCGTATCCGGAGGGTTCTTCGTATCTCCTTTGGGATCACCACTCTCCCCAGATCATCGATCCTTCTTACAATCCCGGTTGCCTTCATATAAAAATTTCCTCCATCTTACATTCTATCCATTTATCTTTCTTGCTGTAGATAATGGTAGTATCTGTAAAGACAGAGGAAATTATACATTTTCACTCTCCCGGCCGGAGCAGCCTGCCCCGCAGCCTGGTCCAGATTTGAGCCTGGGCATATTCGTAGGCGTTGTCATAGATCCACAGACCTGCCTGCCCTGCCGCCAGGACGCCCGCAAGAACCGCCGGCGACAGCTCCCTGGAAAAAAGGAGCCCCTGGAGCAAAAAGACTGCCGGGATGTACATGACGTTGAACACCAGATACTTGATCACCCAGAACAAACCTCTTTTCCGCGCCCTGCCGGAGCTTTTGGCGAGAAGCCTCCAGGCCCCCTCGACAGCCAGGATATAGAGCCCCATAGCCCCAAAGGTCACTACGTAGAATTTGTTGGGCGCCAGGATAAAGCCAAGGAGGACGGCCGCCAGATAGAAGGCCAGCCCCAGCTTCATCCCCGCCTCCCGGATGACGATCCCCACGAAGAAGGAGGACGCTGCCAGGAAAAACAGGGTCCCCGTCTCAAAGACGCTCCCCAGCGCCATAAAAAGAATACAGAGGGCGAGGGCGAGCCCGCCGAACGCCATCATTCTCGATTTTATATGCATGTGCAAAGATCTCCTCCCATACACTCGCAGAGCTGGTCCGCGATACAAAGGTCACAGCACATATTGCCTGTGCCGCAGCTTCCGCCTGATCCGTAATAGCCTCCCCCGTATGGATTGTTCTGATACCTGCGGCTGTTGAATTCAATCTGATTGAGGAGCTGCCGGTACTGCACGTTGTTCGGCTCCATGTTCACTGCCGTGGCCGCCTGGTCCCTGGCCAGCACATTGTTCCCAAGCCCGGCGTTTGCGAAAGCGCTGGCGTAGTACCACATGGAGGTGCGGTTCTGCATCCGGTTCAGCACGTTCAGGGCGTCCTGGTAGCGCCTACTGTTGATAAAGTTGATGGCCGCCTGCATCTCCACATCCTGCTGGCTTCCGCCGGACTGCTGCCCATAGCCCTGGCCATAGCCCTGGCCCTGATAGCCGTAGCTTCCGTATCCCCCTGCGGAGGACCTGCCGCCCCCGTAGGAGCCGCCGCGGGAGCTGCCGTAAGAGCCTCCTCCCTGGGAGCGCTGCCGCATGATCTCATCGTAGGCCTCCTGGACCTCCTTGAATTTCTCCTCAGCCAGGTCTGCCAGCGGATTGTCCACATTGGCGTCCGGATGGTACTTCCGGCTCAGCTCCCTGTATGCTTTCTTCACTTCATCATCCGACGCGTTCTGGGAGACGCCCAGCACGTCATAAGGATTTTTATTCATCTTCCTTTTTGTCCTCCTGTTTTTTCTTCTGTACGAGCCGGTAGCGGTTCCACACTCCATCATACAGAATGTTTCTCAAAATGTCTATGTCTGCAAGGCAGGGCAGCTTTTCAAACTCCGCGCTGCACTCGCCCATCATCATGCACAGGATATCCCCCACTCTCTGCTCATAGTCCTCTCTTTTGTACAACTCCCGCAGGGGATTGTAGCATTTTTTCTTCAGGTCCTCCTCCAGGTCCTCATAGGCGTCCATAATATAGATGAACTTGCCCATAAAGAAACCGATCCGGCGCAGAGTGGGCTCCCACACGTCCTTTTTATATACAAAAAGCTCTTCCATGAGCCGGCCGAAGCATCCGGCCGTCCTGTCTATGTCTGTGCTCCTCTCCTTCTCAAGGCGGGACAGCTCTCCTAATGCAGCCTCGAACACCCGGGCCTGGCGCCTGTACTTTTCCGCGATCCTCCCCGCCTTCTTCTTCAGCAGCCTTTCCGCCGCCAGGCTGGACACCTTCCGCTCGTCCGCCCAGTCGTCCTTCAGATGATACCAGGCCAGGAGCAGGTTCATATCCGCCGCGTAGGTGGTCACCGGGCCGCGCAGCATCCGCTGCCTCTTTGCCGGGTGCACCCTGCAGCGGTGCCTCTCCTCCTCCGTCTCCATCTCGTAGAGGGATGTGAGGAGAAGGATGAGAAAGGTCATGTCGTAGGTGAGGGTCATCTGGCCGCCCAGACCGTACCTCTCCTTCAGCTCCTGGCACAGGCCGCAGTAATAGCCCCTGTACTTTTCAAAGTCCTTTATCTTCAGTTCCGGTTTGCAGATTGTGATATATCCGAACATATGCCTCCCCACTGACATGCGCGCCTGATGCACGCATCTGAACGTTATTTTACCAGATTTGCCTGTATCCTGCATTATTTTATTTTCATATTTCACAAAAAGTTTATAACATCCTTTTCATTTTCTCCCCTCTCCGCTATAATATAGGAAGATAGCAAGAGGAGGAATAATCACATGAGCAAAATCGATGAAGTGAGAAGCGCTATGGTCCAGGCCATGAAGGCAGGGGACAAGCAGACAAAGGAGACCCTTTCCATGCTCCTTGCGGCGCTGAAGAACAAAGCCATAGACAAGAGAGCCGACCTCACCGAGGAGGAGGAGACACAGGTCATCTTAAAGGAGATCAAGCAGACAAAGGAGACGCTGGAGATGACTCCGCCGGACCGCACAGAGATCATCGAGGAGTGCAACCACCGGCTGTCTGTCCTTGAGCAGTACGCGCCCAAGATGATGGACGAGTCCCAGATCCAGGAGGTCATAGACGCCACTCTCGCCGAGCTGGGCATCGACGCCCCCACGGCAAAGGACAAGGGCCGCATCATGAAGACGCTGATGCCCAAGGTCAAGGGAAAAGCGGACGGAAAGCTGGTCAGCGACCTGGTAGGGAAATTATTCTAACTAAAAATTATTCTAACTATATCTCAGCTGTATTTCAGGTCCGCCCTGAGCGGGCGGACCGTCAAAAGAGCTCCGGGAGACATCTCCGGAGCTCTTTTTTCTGTCATTTTTTATGGATTTCTTTTTGAGGTAAATAAAAAGTGAGAAGAAAACAGCTGATTACTCTGATAGCAGACTCCATCATATTTTCATCTGCGTAAAATTTTGAACTGTGAAGAGGAAATCTCATGCTTTTTCTCTTGTCTCCCACGCCGGAAAAAAGGAAAAAAGAGGGAACTCTGTCCGATATCTCCGCAAAATCTTCTCCTCCCATAAATACCCAGGGCTTTGTTTCAAGAGCGTCTGTCCCCAGCTCCCGGTCAATGACTCTCCTCATTCTCTCAGCCATATCAGACTGATTGTAAACTGAATTCATAGAAGTCCTGAAGGCAATCTCAACTCTCGCCCCTGAGTTTTCTTCCGCTTTCCTGCACACATCCACAAGAGCCGCGCGGATAGTCTCTGTCTGATTTTCAGAAAACGTCCGTACTGTTCCTGCCATCTGACACGTCTCCGAAATAACATTCTGCGTTTCCCCTCCATGAAACATTGTCACTGATATTACAGCCTGTCTCTCTCTGTATGTTGCTTCCAATGTACTAATCTTTTCATAAATGTAGTGGCCTACCTTAAGCGGATCTATACATTGTTCCGGATAGGAAGCATGTCCGCCTCTACCCGTTATCGCAATCTCAAACCAAGACGGAGAAGAGGTCACACCTCCGCTCGCAACAAAAAAGCGGCCCGTCTCAATATCCGGTGTAACATGCATGCCGATCGCAGCATCCACCCGGGGCCTCTCTAACACCCCCGCCTCTATCATCTGTTTTGCTCCCCCAGGCTGACGTTCCTCACATGGCTGAAACATGAATTTGACACTTCCATGCAGTCTGTCTCTAAAATGATCTAATACCCTTGCTGTTCCCAGAGCACAGGCCATATGCAGATCATGCCCGCACGCATGCATTGCTCCCTCATTCTGGGACGCAAAAGAAAGTCCTGTTTCCTCCTTTATAGGAAGTCCATCCATATCTGCCCGATACAATAGAACAGGACCTTCATACTTTCCTTTTATTGTGCCCACAATACCTGTATGACACATTTTCTCTATATGCATCCCTAATTTTCTCAGTTCTGCCTCAATAATCTCTGAGGTTTTGTACTCCTCTAATCCAAGCTCTGGATATCGGTGAAGTTCTCTGCGAAGATCCACAACCTCTTTTATAATTGATTTGATATACTCTTCCACACTTTCACACTCCCTCTATGTATCCTGCTTTACGAAAAGCCACCTCCATCTTCTCAAGCACACTTTGCAGAGAGTCTCTTTGACAGGCAACATTAAAACGAACATACTGGCTTCCCCCAGTCCCAAACTCTCTTCCGTCGCTCAGGGCCAAGCGGCAATTCTGTACCCAAAATGTTTTCAATTCCTCATCGTCTAAATTCATAGAGTGACAATCCACCCACATAAGATAAGTAGCCTCCGACGGGATCACGCGTAAAACCGGAATATTCGCAGCGATAAACTCTTCAAAAATAAGGCGGTTTTCGCCCAGGTACTCCAGTAATTCATCCAGCCAGCTTTCACTTTCCATGTATGCTCCTACTGTGACTGCTTCCGCAAAGCTATGTTCAAAAGGATAAGACATCTCCTTCATTTTCTTCTGTACAGCACAGCGGATACCCTCATCTTCAATAATCATACTGGCCGTCTGCAAACCCGCAACATTAAACGATTTACCCGGAGATACAAAAGTGAGAACCTTCAGCCCGCTGTCCCTCTTCTGGGAAGCTGTCATATAATGTCTTCCCCTGAATACAAGATCAAAATGTATCTCGTCAGAAAAAAGCACGAGATGATGACGTTGGCAGAAATCTATAATTTTCTCCAACTCTTTCTGTGTCCAGACCCGGCCCGTTGGATTGTGAGGACTGCAAAGCAGAAATGCTTTTGTCCTCTTTGACACCGCCCTTTCCATCTCATCCATTTCAAAGGTCATCCTTCCGCCTCTTTCCACGAGCGGGACCTCCTTCGTCTTGCGCACGCAGCCATGAATAGTATGAAAAAAATTCCCATATATGGGAGGGTTAATGAGAATTTCATCCCCTTCCTCTGTCAAAGCCTGCAGAGCAGCACTCAATCCGGTCATAACAGAGGAACAATAGACAACCCAGTCCGTGTTGATCTCATAACCATGTCTCTTTTCAAGCCAGTATTTTACAGCCTTCCCATACTCGTCTGACAGGAGCTCATATCCAAACGTTCCCTCTTGTGCTCTATCAAGTATCCTTTTTTTAATGGCAGGTGAGGTCTCAAATTCCATGTCTGCGACCCACATAGGGTATAGGCTCTCATCTCCATACAGATTTTTCAACGCTTTCCATTTAAAGGCATTTGTCTCTTTTCTGGCCGTATCTTTATCAAAATCAAACATACCTGTTCTCCCAGTTCTGCCATTTTATTCCATATTTGTCTGGATAAACTGTCTTGTTCTCTCCTTCTCCGGACTGGTGAAAAACTTTTCAGGCGGTGCCTGCTCCACAATGTGTCCACCTTCCATAAAAACTATCTCGTCTGCCACACTTCTTGCAAATTTCATTTCATGTGTCACAATCAGCATTGTCGTATGCTGTCTGGCCAGTTCTCTGATCACGTCCAGCACTTCATTTACAAGCTCAGGATCCAGCGCGGAAGTCGGCTCATCAAATAATATAATATCTGGATTTACCGCCATTGCCCTGGCAATCCCGACTCTCTGCCTCTCTCCTCCTGAGAGCGTCTCCGGGTAGGCATCTCTCTTTTCCAGCATCCCCACTTTTTTCAAAAGTTCCAGCCCCGTCTTTTCCGCCTCCTCCCGGTTTATCTTTTTCACAAGGGTCAGCGGCGTTGTAATATTCTGCAGTGCAGTCTTGTTTCTGTACAGATTGGAATTCTGAAAAACCATAGATGTTCTCGATCTCAATGTCTGTATATCCTGCTTTGATATAGTAGCAAAATCTGTTTCAAATCCTTCCAGCCGTATATGACCTTCCTCTGGTCTTTCCAATACATTGATGCACCTTAGCAGTGTGGATTTTCCTGTCCCTGAGGGACCGATCACCACAACTACTTTTCCTTTCTCTATCCTCAGGTCTATGTGATCCAGCACCTGCTGATCACCAAATTTTTTGCACAAGCCTTTTATTTCTATCATATTCTACTCCTGATATCTTTCTTTAGAAAAAGATGCCGCACAGGCGGCATCCTAATACTTATTTCTGATAGGCAGCACTCACTTTTTTCTCTATCTTCTTCTGGATCTTTCCCAAAACAATCGCCAGCACCCAGTAAAACGCCGCCGCAATAATATATGTTTCAAAGGTTTTATAATAGGTAGCTGCTGTCAGCTGTGCCTCCCCCATAATATCCTGTATACCGATTGTCATACCAAGAGATGACATTTTAATAATATCCATACAGGAGTTTGTTATAGGAGGTATGGCCGCCACAGCTGCCTGCGGAAGCACGATCCTGGTCATCATCTGGTATCTCGTCATACCAAAGGCCAGACTGGCTTCATACTGTCCCTGCTCTACACTGTCAATAGCACCTCTGATCGCCTCAGAAATGTAAGCTGCGCTGTTCAAGGCAAGACATATAATCAGAGCCAGCACTTTCGGGCACTGCTTCATGACATCAAACACCATCGGAAGTCCATAGTAAAACAGAAAAAGCTGTATCAGCAGAGGGGTTCCCCGAAAGTACGAAATATATAATTTCACCAGCCATGCAAGTCCTTTAACCTTAAAATGCTGAATGACCGCAAGGACGGCTCCCAAAATAGTACTAAGAACAAAGGCCGCCGCTGAAACATACAAAGTAATCTGCAGTCCCTCAATAAGAAGAGGGGTCAGAATACGGGCATATGGCAAAAAAGTTTCTGTAATGTATTCCATATTCCCACCTTATTCCTTTTCTACTGATATGTCTTCTCCTATCCATTTTTCAGATATTTCTGATAAGGTTCCGTCTTCCCGAAGATCCGCCAGAAATGCATTGACTGCATCTGCTAATTCCGTACTGCTCTTGTCCATAACAAGACATCCCTCTGAGTACTGGAAAGGATCCAACACTTTCACCTTCAGCTCTTCGTTGGCCTGCATAGCCATATAAGTCTGAATATCCTGGGCAAGAACAGCATCAATTCTGCCATATACCAGATCAGTCAGCATGGCTTCCAGCGTAGCGGACGTATATGTCTCAAATGTCACGTCTCCATCCGGATACATTTCCTCAACAACCTGCTGCATATTGTTACCCGAACCGGTTCCCACCACTTTTCCAGAGAGATCTTCCACACTCTGAATTTCATCATTGTCTTCAGCCACTACCACCGTAGAGCCATAGTAGGACACGGGATCCGAGAAGATAAAGCTCTCTTCTCTCTCTTCTGTCGGAGACATCTGAGCTGCTACCACATCTGCCTTTCCAGACTGCAAAAGTCCGAGGAGTCCGCTGAAGTCAGTATACTCCCACTCTACCTCAATTCCGGTGCGTTCCTCAAATTCCTTCCAGATGTCTACATCATACCCCATCAATTCTCCGTCTTCCTCATATTCAAAGGGTTCATATCCCGGAGAAGTCGCCACAACAATCTTGTCCATATCCAGACCGTAGGTATTCGTATCTTCTCCATCACCGGCTTCTGACGCGTCTGTTTCTGACGTATTGCTCTCCTCCGTATTCCCGCCACATCCGGCTATAGCTGCAGTACACATCACCAGGCACAGCATAATGCTTACCATTCTTTTCTTCATTTGTTTTCCTCCTCAATGCAAATTTTATTCAATAAAAAAATTTTATCATTTTTACCCCCCCCGGCAAATTGGTAATTTCTATATAGTTATTTGCATTATCTATATATCAGTAGGATTGTAACTCACAAAAAATGACTTTCTGGCCAGTATTGACACAGAAAGTCATTTGTCTTTCAAAGCTTTTTTCAGTTATGACGCTACGCTGCCTGCACTGCAGTCGCCGCCTCCATAACGGCGCCTCTCATCCTCTCCACAAGCAGGTCCACATCCTCCTTTGTGGCGATAAGTGGCGGGATCATGCGGTTGATGCTGTCGCCGATGGCTGTGATCAGAGCGTGTCTTCTGAATGCGCCCCACTTCACTTCCATGGCGATGGGGATATCGTACTCAACGCCCACCAGCAGGCCGCGGCCCCTCACCTCTTTGACGTGGGGCAGTGTGGCAAGCTGTTCCATCAGATAGTCACCCACCTCCTTCGCGTTCTCGGAGAGGTGTTTGTCGAGGATCTCAGAGATGGATGCCAGGGCGGAAGCACAGGCGATGGGGCTGCCGCCGTAGGTGGAACCGTGGGTTCCGCTTCCCAGGGCCTCAGCCACTTCCTTTCTGGCGCAGCAGGCTCCGATGGGCATTCCGCCTCCCATGGCCTTTGCCATGGAGACTGCGTCCGGCTTCACGCCGTATCCCATGTAAGCCATGGGCGCTCCTGTTCTTCCCCATCCTGTCTGCACCTCATCCAGGAGCAGCAGCAGGTGATTGTCATCGCAGAGCTTTCTCAGCCCCTCCATAAACTCCTGTGTAGCCGGGTGTACGCCTCCCTCGCCCTGCACAGGCTCTATCATAATGGCGATCGTATTTTCTGTGATCTTGGATGCAAAGTCCTCCAGGTCATTGAACTTCGCGTAGACAAATCCGGGAACCATGGATCCAAAGCCCTCCTGGATAGCTGTCTCCGGCTGTCCTGTAGCGGCCATGGAGCCGAAGGTCCTTCCGTGGAAGCCGTCCACTGCCGTGATGATCTGGTACTTCTCCGGCCCGAAATGGTCGGTGCCGTACTTTCTGGCCATCTTGATCATACACTCGTTGGCCTCTGTTCCGGAGTTCTGGTAAAAAATCTTATCCATTCCGATGGTGTCGCAGATCTTCTTGGCCAGAAGAGCCTGAGGGATGGTATAGGGATAATTGAATGTATGGATGATGTCATCCGCCTGATCCTTGATGGCTGCCACCACCTTCTCGTTTCTGTTGCCCGGGCTGTTCACAGCCACGCCGCCGTAGAAATCAAGGTAAGCCTCTCCCTTCTCATCGTACAGGAACATCCCTTCCGCCCTCTCTGCCACGAAGTCAAATCTGGGGTATGTCTCTACCATATACTTTTTCACCATTGCCTTCAGTTCCTTTGCTGTAAGTCCAGTATCTTTCAATCTCATACGTAACGCCTTCCTTTCCATGATGCAAATGCAAAAAAGGTGCCACACATTTTCATGTGTGACACCTTTGCCTTAACAATTACCAAGTATAAATGCCGCTTTTTGATCTGTCAAGCAGATTTTTTGTATTTTTTCCAATACAATTTCCTCGATGCGACCGCACTCTTTCTACTCTCCCGCATCCTCCGCCTGGTCGTCGGTCTGGACTTCATCTGTGTAGGGATCCGCCTCGTCCTGCTTCATGGTGACGGTGAGGGTGGTGAAATCAACCTTGTCCCACACTTTCTCGTGAACCTCTATGTCTGCGTCCTCCCGCCATCCGTCGATGGTGTCATCCAGGAGCTCCTGCTGCCGCTGGGATACGATCTCCTGCTTCTTGGCATCTGTGGCCTCCCGGTCCAGAAGACTGGTGACTCTGGCCACATAGTAGCCGTTGTCCCCCTCCACAAGTCCTGTGGTCTCTCCCTCGCCCAGGGCATCCGCCGCCTCCACAAGCTGGGTAGGAAGCGTGGTGGTCTCCCCGTCAAAGGTAGCGTCCTGGGAGGTCTGTCCCTGCTGCGCGGCGTAGGCCGCAAAGTCAGCCGCCCCCGCGGCGCCCGCGGCAAAGCTCTCCGCCGTCGTCTTAAGCTCCGCCTTCTCCTCGTCCGTCAGGTCCACGGAGTTGCCCTCCTCGTCGGTGCTGGTGAAGGGGAAGACCACATACTGCATGCTCTTCTGGGCCGCCTCCTCGTCGGAGACCTCTGTGTCCGCCCCCGCCTCTATGGCGTCCTGCACCTTCTTCTGGATCGTCAGAAGCTCAAGAACCCGCTCCACATTGTCTGTGCTCCCGGAGACCTTCTCCTTCTCCGACAGGCCGTTGGCCGAGTCAAACTCGCTGGCCGCCTCCTTGATGGCGTTCTTCTCCTCGTCGCTCAGAGAAACCTCATACTCGTCCATGTGCTGCTCCATGAGGTACATGTTCTCCAGGGACTCAAGGATGGAGTCCTTGACCGTGTCCTGATAGGTCTCTCCGTCCTCCCCCTCGCCGGACCACATATCGTCTCCCATGTATCCCGCGTAGTAGGTCTCATACTGGGCCTGGGTGTACCTGGCAAGGAAATTTGCCACGCCCGCTGTAATATCTGTATCATTCACAGTTGCCACTACGTCACTGTCCTCCAGGCTCCCGCACCCGGTCAGTGATCCGGCCGCCAGCAGGCCGGCCAGCAGCAAAATGACTGCTCTCTTTTTCATGATCGCTTTTATCCTCCTTTAAAATGCCTATTCCCCATTATAGCTTTTTTTGTCTATTCAAGCAATCCCTCCAGGGAAATTAACACTTTTTTCACGACTTCCAGAGCGTCCTCATCCTTCGCCCTCCGGCTGCCGCCCTTCTTCTCATAGACAAAGCTGGGGGGCTCCTCCGCCCGGAAGACCAGATCTCCCCTGTATGAGGAGAGCATATCCGGTATTTTCAAAGGATTGACCCTGGCCTTCTCGTACATGGTAAATACATACTGGCTTCCCTTCTGCTCCACGGCCGTCACGTAGACCCTGTGGGCCCGGGCCTTGAGGCCCGCAATGTTCAGAAGCTGCTGAACCTTGCGTGGGATGTCCCCGAACCGGTCGATCAGCTCCTCCAGCATATCCTCCATCTCCTCCTCGTTCTCGATGGCCGCGATCCGCTTGTACACGTCCAGCTTCTGGTACTCGTTGGGGATGTAGGTGTCCGGGATAAAGGCGTCCACGTTAAGGTCGATGGTGGTGGAGAAGGTCTCCTCTTCCTCCGTCTCTCCCTTAAGGTGCTTCACCGCCTCGTTCAGCATCTTGCAGTAGAGATCGTAGCCCACCGCCTCCATGTGTCCGTGCTGCTCAGCTCCCAGAAGATTGCCTGCGCCGCGGATCTCCAGATCCCTCATGGCGATCCGGAACCCGGATCCAAGGTCTGTGAACTCCCGGATAGCGGAGAGCCTTTTCTCCGCCACCTCCTTCAGAAGCTTATCCTTCCGGTAGAGAAGGAATGCGTAGGCCATGCGGCTGGACCTGCCCACCCGACCCCTAAGCTGGTAGAGCTGGGAGAGACCCAGCCGGTCCGCGTCGTGGATGATCATGGTGTTGGCGTTGGAGATGTCCAGCCCCGTCTCAATGATGGTGGTGGACACAAGGACGTCGATCTCCCGGTTGATAAAGGCGTACATGATCTTCTCCAGCTCATGCTCCCGCATCTGCCCGTGGGCAAAGGCCACCGTCACATCCGGCACCAGCCTCTGGATCCGGGCCGTCACCTCGACGATGTCCTCCACCCGGTTGTAGACGTAGTACACCTGCCCCTGGCGGGCGCACTCCCGCTCGACGGCCTCCCGCACCATCTCATCGTTGTACTCCATAACATAGGTCTGGATGGGCATCCTCTCCTCCGGCGCCTCCTCCAGGACGCTCATGTCCCGGATGCCGATGAGGCTCATGTGGAGCGTCCTCGGGATAGGAGTGGCGGTCAGAGTCAGTACGTCGATATTTTCCTTCAGCTTTTTGATCTTCTCCTTGTGCTGCACGCCGAACCTCTGCTCCTCGTCGATGATGAGGAGCCCTAAGTCCTTGTATTTCAGGTCGTCGCTCAGGACCCGGTGGGTGCCGATGATGATGTCTACAAGCCCCCGCTTCGTGTCCTCAATGGTCTTCTTCTGCTGGGCCGGAGTGCGGAAACGGCACATCAGATCCACCCGCACCGGGAACTCCTTCATCCTCTGGACAAAGGTGTTGTAGTGCTGCTGGGCCAGGATAGTGGTGGGAACCAGGTAGACCACCTGCTTGTTCTCCTGAACCGCCTTGAAGGCCGCCCGGATGGCGATCTCCGTCTTCCCGTAGCCCACGTCCCCGCAGATGAGCCGGTCCATGATCTTGGGGCTCTCCATATCATGCTTCACAGCCTCGATGGCCGCAAGCTGGTCCTCCGTCTCCTCAAAGGGGAACATCTCCTCAAACTCCCGCTGCCAGACCGTGTCCGGGCCGTAGACATAGCCCTCCTGCTCCTGCCGGGCCGCATAGAGAGCCACCAGGTCCTTTGCGATCTCCCGGACCGCTCCCCGCACTCTCGTCCTGGTCTTTGTCCACTCCTGGGTCCCCAGCCGGTTCAGCTTCGGCTTCTTGGCGTCCGCATTGGCGTACTTCTGGATCAGATCCAGCTGAGTGGCAGGGATGTAGAGGTTGCCCCCCTGGGCGTAGGAAATCTTCATGTAGTCCTTGGCCACCTTGTCCACCTCGATCTTCTCGATGCCCTGGTAGATGCCGATGCCATGGTTTTCATGGACCACATAGTCTCCCACCTTCAGCTCGGAGAATCTCTGGATCTTCCTGCCCTCGTAGGTGCGGCGCTTCTTTTTCTTCTTTACCTTCCCGAAAATGTCTGTCTCCGAGATGACCTCGAACTTCAGCAGAGGGTACTCGTACCCCTCCCCCACGTGGCCGTAGGCGGTCATGATCTGCCCCGGCTCCACCTCCCGGTCCATCTCGTCGCTGTAAAAGCTGCTCAGATTGTAGTCCCGCAGATCCTCCGCCAGGCGCTTTGCCCTGGTTCTTGAGCCGGACAGGAGGACTACCCTGTAGCCCTCTCTCTTCAGCCGCTTCAGATCCCGGGTGAGCATCTCAAAGCTGTTGTTGTAGGGGTTCACGCTCTTTGTCTCCAGGCTGTATTTTCCCCGAATCTTAAACTCCGGGCACCTGGTCTCCAGGGCGCACAGCCCCACACAGGGGTACTGGTTCATCTTCTTCGCGATATCCGCCGGATGGTAGAGGATCATCTCCCCGTCGCTGACCTGGTAACCGCTCTCCATCCGCTTGGCCTGGGCCTCCACGAACTCGCTCTCCACCGCGTCCCCCTTCTCCAGGAGGCGCACCGGCTCATCCAGATAGAGAATGGTGTCCTCCCCGGGAAAATAGTCCAGAAAGGAGACTCTCTTTCCCTCCTTTTCCGCGTCCTCACAGGGATACACAAGAACCCGGTCCAGATTCTCCACAGACCGCTGGCTCTCCACGTCAAAGGTGCGCACAGAGTCCACCTCGTCTCCCCACAGCTCGATCCGCACAGGCAGCTCCTCGGTAATGGGAAAGATGTCCAGTATGCCACCCCGCACCGCGAACTGTCCCGGCCCCTCCACCTGGGCCTCCCTGTCATACCCGGCCTGCGCCAGACGCCTCTGCACCTGCTGAAAGTCAATGGCAGCCCCGTTCTCAATGGCTATGGCCTGATCCCGCACGGCCCCCGGGAGAGGCAGGGCGTCCATGAGGGCGTCAAAGCTCAGCACTACCGTGATCCTCTCCTGCTCCAGCACAGCCTGGATGACGGACATCCGCTGGCTCATCAGCTCCTTGCTGCGGATATCCGCCTGGTAAAAGAGGAAATCCTTGGCCGGATAGAACCGGACATCGCTGTCAAGAAAGCGGTATTCCTCATACATCTGCCTGGCCTTCGACTCGCTGGCGCAGACGATGACGCGCCTTCCCGCCTCGCCGGAGAGGGCGTAGACAAGATGGGTCTTCTGTGAGCGGACACAGCCCGACACCTGCAGGACTCCCTTTCCCTTTTTCTGCTCTTTTTTTATCTCCTCAAATTCCGCAAGCTCCTCAAGCGGCATTGTCAGCGCTCTCATATCCCTACAGCTCCTTTGGTCTCACTTTCCGGTTGTACTCGTTCATGGCCTCGTCCACCCGGTCTGTCACCATGTACTTTACCGCCTCTGCGGCATGGCGGTAGCCCTCCGCCATCTGCTCTCTTTCCTCTCTGGAGAAATGCCCCAGCACATAGTCCGCCAGATCGTACTGCCTGGGCTTCTGGCCCACCCCCACTTTGACCCGGGGAAACACCTCCGTGCCCAGGTGGGCGATGATGCTTTTTATTCCGTTGTGGCCGCCGGCGCTGCCCTTCTTCCGGATCCGGATCTGACCGGGATCCAAGCTCACGTCGTCGTAGATGACGATGAGCTCCGACTCCTCGTCCACCTTGTAGTAGTCCACAAGTCCCCGGATGCTCTCCCCGCTCAGGTTCATGTAGGTCTGGGGCTTGGCCAGGATCACCTTCTGCCCCTCTATGATGCCCTTTCCGATGAGGGCCCTGTTTTTCCGATAATCCACGGAGATATTATACGCTTCCGCCAGCACATCTATGACATCAAACCCGGCATTATGCCTTGTCCCCTCATAGGGCTGCCCCGGATTTCCAAGTCCAGCTATGATATACATTGTCTTCCACCTTTCCTTTCACACTCCCTCCATTCTACAGGAAGAAGGGCTGTTTGTCACGCAAAAGCCGGGAATATTTTCCCGGTTCCCGGCATACGTTTATAGAGAATAAAAATACTGCCATAATGGTACAGGAGGGCTTTTTATGAGTTCCAGAACAAAAATCGTGGTGCTCCACATGAAGGAGATCATCTATACCGTCATTTTCGCCGTGCTGGCCATTCTTCTGATCCTGCTGCTCGTCTTCATGTTCTTCCCCGGAGACAAAAAAGAGAGCGGCTCGTCAGGCAAATACAAAGCCGGCGTCTACACCTCCTCCCTTACCTTAAACAATACAGACCTGGAAGTGGAGGTCTCGGTGGACGACTCGGGGATCAGCTCCATCCGCTTCACCAACATGGACGAGACGACGGCGGCCATGCTCCCCTTAGCCCAGCCGGCCATGGAGGACATTGCGGAGCAGATCTGCCAGTCCCAGTCTCTTGACAACCTGGAATTTTCCGCTGACTCGGCCTACACCTCCCAGGTCATCGTGGACGCTGTCAGGGAAGCCCTGAAAAAGGCAGAAAAATAGAGGAGCCGCCCACGCCGGGCGGCTCCTTTCTCGCCGGGCCCTCCCCATGCAGGGCCCCTCCTCCTATCCTTCCACGATCAGATATTTGCCGCTTGGCAGGGCAAAGACCTCCGAGGCCTCCTCCAGCTCCTCGAGGGACATGCCGTCCACGTCCACACCCTCCTCCTGGAAGTAGTTTGCCACCTCCTGGATGCTGTCCACCACAACGGCCATACAGTCCTCCAGGAAAGCCTCCGCCTCCTCTAAGGTCCCGGCCACCGGCTCGTCGAACAGCTGTCCCTGCTTGTCAAGGAACACCTGCAGACATTCTTCATCATACTCATACATACGTTTTTCCTCCCTTCTTTCTTTTCCTTTCTATATCCCGTATGCTCTCATTGTCCTTTTGCTTCTTTCTCTATGCCGCAGCTTCCCGCCATACGCAGTCCCGGCCAGCCGCGGCTTCGCTTTATCTGCGGCTTCGCTTTATCCGCGGCTTCGCAGAAAATCCACCAGCTCTCCCGGATGGTCGATGAGCACGGCGGCCCCGGCCTCCTCAAGGACCTGTCTGCTGCGAAATCCCCATGTGACGGCCAGCTCCGTCACGCCGGCTGCCCTGGCGGTGGCCACATCCACCTCCGAGTCTCCCACGTAGACGCAGTCCTCCTTTTTGACGCCCATCTTATCCAGCAGGTACAAAACCCCGGCCGGATCCGGCTTCCTCGGCAGCTCCTCGCTCTGCCCCTGCACAAAGTCAAAGACTCCCTCTCCAAAGATCTGTCTCACCACATCCACGGCCTGCCCGTGGGGCTTGTTGGACAGCACCGCCAGTCGGATGCCCATGGCCCTCAGATCCCCCAGCATCTCTGTGATCCCGTCGTAGGGTGTTACATGATATGTACAGTTGTCATGGAATATTCTGCCGTAGACCTTAAGTCCCTCCTCCAGGCGGCTCAGGTTCTCGTCCCCGCAGGCCCTCAGCGTCCTCTCGATCAGCTTTCTGGCGCCTTCTCCCACAAATCTTCTGCACTGGTCCATCGTGATGGATGGAAGGCCCATCTCTTTCATAGTCAGGTTTACAGAATAGGTCAGTGACTCCAATGTATTCGTCAATGTTCCGTCCAGATCAAATATACAGCCTCTCATAATACACGGCACTCCTTTTCCTCTTTCTTCTCCCCTATCATAGTATGAAGCGGCCGAAATTTCAACGGGTATTTGCATATCCTGCCGTTTTCCTGTTGTTTTCGCCGCTTCTTTTTGTCTCCTTTTTTCGTCAGCCGTTCAGATACTGCCGCATGACCCTCAGGGCGTGCTTTTCCAGCCGGCTCACCTGGGCCTGGGAGATCTCTATCTCCTCCGCCACCTCCATCTGGGTCTTTCCCTCAAAAAACCGGAGCCTTATGATGTACTGCTCCCGGTCGCTCAAGTGCTCCATGGCCGCCTCCAGGGACAGATCCTCGATCCACTTCTCCTCCCGGTTCTTCTTGTCGCTGATCTGATCCATCACGTAGAGGGCGTCCCCGCCGTCGCTGTACACCGGCTCCTGCAGGCTCACCGGGGCCTGTATGGCGTCCAGGGCAAAGACGATGTCCTCCCCCGAGATGCCGATCTCCTCCGCGATCTCCTGGACCGTGGGCTCTTTTAAGTGCTGCTTCATGTAGCTCTCCCTGGCGTAGATCGCCTTGTAGGCTGTATCCCGCAGGGAGCGGCTCACCCGGATGGAATTGTTGTCCCTCATGTAGCGCCGGATCTCCCCGATGATCATGGGGACCGCGTAGGTGGAGAATTTCACATCCAGCTCCGTATTAAAATTGTTGACCGCCTTGATCAGCCCGATGCAGCCGATCTGAAACAGGTCGTCGGGATTTTCATTGCTGGAGGAGAAGCGCTTTATGACGCTCAGCACCAGCCGCAGGTTTCCCTTGATGTACCGGTCCTTCGCCTCCTCGTCCCCCTCCTTGATGCGGGCCAGCAGCTCCTCCTTTTCCTCCTCTGTAAGAAGCGGGAGCTTTGACGTGTTCACCCCGCAGATCTCAACCTTCCCCTGTGCCATCATCTTCAAACCTCCTTGTTCTCCGTCGTCATCTGATCTCGTACAGTATTGATTTTTCTCAATCAGGCCCGGGCTTATACCGGCCCAGGGGAAAATAAAAAAAGTTTTAGCCCTTGACAAAGGGCCAAAACTTTACATGTCTTTCTTCACTTTTTCTCTCTTCTTATGTGACCTTTTTTGACAGATCACCTGTCCCACTTGTCCGCCAGATTCTGGATCTGGGTCTCGAATTTTGCCAGGTCCTTGTTGGAGAGTCCTTCGTTTTTCACGACCACCTCCATGAGGCGTCTGGCCGCTGCCACCACTCTCTCAAAGGCCGCTCTCGCCCTCGCCTTGGCAGGCTTCTCGGCCGCCTTCCTGGGGATCCGCACCCCCTCCGACAGGATCTGTCCCGTGGCCAGGTCCATGCAGCCGCCGGAGAAGGGAGCAAAGGCAGGGCAGCCGATCCTCTCCTCCACAGTCCGGGCAAAGCTCTCCGTCACAGTGTCCTCCCCGTGGACCACGATGACCCGGTCCGGCTTCTTCTCAAAGCCCTCCAGCCAGGCCAGCAGACCGTTCATGTCCGCATGGCCGCTGATGCCCTTGATGGACTCGATCCGGGCGTTGACTGAGATGGTCTCCCCGAAGAGCTTCACCACCTGGGCACCCTCCAGAAGCTTCCTTCCCAGAGTCCCCACCGCCTGGTAGCCCACAAAGCAGATGGTGCACTCGCTGCGCCACAGATTGTGCTTCAGATGGTGGCGGATCCGGCCCGCCTCGCACATGCCGGAGGCGGAGATGATGACCTTGGGCCGGTCGTCCAGATTGATCTGCTTGGACTCCTCCGTGGTGATGCTTGTCTTCAGCCCAGGGAAAACGAGCGGGTTGATGCCCTGCTCCACAAGAGCCATGGCCTCCTCGTCAAAGCAGGAACGGACATTCTTATTGAAGACCGTAGTGGCCTCGATGGCCAGAGGACTGTCCACATAGACCTCAAAGGAGGGGTATTCGGGCAGGAGATTTTTCTCCTTGATCTCCCGGATAAAGTAGAGCAGCTCCTGGGTCCTGCCCACGGCGAAGGAGGGGATAACCACATTGCCGCCCCGGTCAAAGGTCTCCCGCAGGATCCGGGTAAACTCACCCACATAGTCCGGGATCTCATCCCCGTGGAGCCTGTCTCCGTAGGTGGACTCTATGACCACGTAGTCCGCCTCCCTCACAGGCTGGGGATCCCGGATGATGGGCTGGTTTATATTTCCCACATCCCCGGAGAACACCACCTTCTTTGTCACGTCCCCCTCCGTCACCCACACCTCGATGCTGGCAGAGCCAAGGAGATGGCCCATGTCGTTAAACCGGACACGGATCCCGGGACACAGGTCGATGGTCTGTCCGTAGTCGCAGGGGGCGAAGAGCTGGATGGCCGCGTCCGCGTCCGCCATGGTGTACACCGGCTCGTACAGCTCTCCTCCGCTGCGGCGGGCCTTCCGGTTTCTCCACTGGGCCTCAAACTCCTGGATGTGGGCGCTGTCTCGCAGCATGATGCTGCACAGGTCCGAGGTGGCAAAGGTGGTGACCACCTCGCCTGAAAATCCCTGTTTGCACAGGAGCGGGATGTTTCCCGAGTGGTCGATGTGGGCGTGGGTCAGAAGCACGTAGTCGATCTCCCCCGCCGTCACCGGCAGCTTCTGGTTCTCATACAGATCCGGCCCCTGCTCCATTCCACAGTCGATGAGAACCCGTTTCCCGCAGGCTTCCAGAAGATGACAGCTGCCTGTCACCTCGTGGGCCGCGCCGATAAAAGTAAGCTTCATATACCTCAACCCCTTTTTGTTTTTATTGTATCATTTTACCCGGGCCGTGGCTATGAATATTTTACCATTTCCCTCTTCAGCCGCTGCATGATCTTCTTCTCCAGCCGGGAGATGTAGGACTGGGAGATGCCCAGCACATCCGCCACCTCCTTCTGTGTCTTCTCCTCTCCGCCGGGCACTCCCAGGCCGAACCGGAGGCGCACGATAGTCTGCTCCCTGCTGGTGAGCCTCTCCAGGGCCTTCCCCAGCACCTTCCGCTCCGCCTCCTGCTCCAGGTCCCGGTAGATGGTATCCTCCTCCGTACCAAGGATATCCGACAGGAGCAGCTCATTGCCGTCCCAGTCCACATTGAGAGGCTCGTCGATGGACACCTCCATCCTTGTCTTGTTGTTCCTGCGCAGGTACATGAGAATTTCATTTTCAATGCACCGGGAGGCGTAGGTGGCCAGCTTGATCTTTTTCTTCGGGTCGTAGGTGTTGATGGCCTTGATGAGGCCGATGGTGCCGATGGAGATCAGATCCTCCACCCCCACGCCCGTGTTGTCAAATTTCTTTGCTATGTACACCACCAGCCGGAGGTTGTGCTCGATGAGCAGCTTCCTGGCCGCCTTGTCCTCCTCCGTCCCCAGCCTTCCGATGGCATCGGCCTCCTCCTCGGCCTCCAGGGGCGCCGGGAGGATGTCTGAGCCGCCGATATAGTGCACGTCCCCCCTCTCCGGGAAAAGCAAAGTCCTGAAATTCGGTATCACCTTGAGTTTAAATTGATTTGGCACCGCTACTTTTATCATCATGTCTTTCTATCCTCCAATCTATGCTACAGATCCGGATGAATGAGCATCCGGTATGTTCCGTCTGAAGATACTGCGTCCTCGCTGATCCCCACAAGAGGCCCCTGTATCCACCTGGGCCCCCTCTCATATATGCAGAGCCTTTCCAGCCTCACAGCCGGAAGCACTCCATCCTTCCTTCCAACTGAGCGGTACGGGATATACCGCAGCTCCTCCGGCAGCCGGCCCTGAAACAGCTCCTCCGCCGCCTCCCTCTCCAGGATGCTGACGGGCTCCCCGGTGAAGGGATCCTTCAGGGAGTTGCCGGTGTCCACAAGGGCTGTCAGCGTCACCTTCCTGTCCCTCCAGAAAAGATCCGCCCGGCACCTGCCGCGGCCTCTCTGAAGTCCCAGGGACACAAGCCAGAGCACGCCGGAGGCCAGGTAATAGCTCCCGGCCGTCAGGGCGAAAAAGAGGCTTCCCACCTCCAGCCAGTCCCCGTACTGGGCCAGCCAGCCCATGATCCCGCCTGTCAGGAACCCTGCCGCGTACAGAAGGAAGAAAGCGTACACCATCTTCCTCCCCCAGGGTATCCCAAGGCCCGCCCGCAGCATGGCCACACTGACCATGCCGTGGAACAGAAAAAATTTTATGAACGGACAGGGAAGCGGACAGGCGATCACCACACACATGAGCGCGGATCCCGCCAGTGCTCCCAGGGCGATACGTCCAAGCGTGGCAGGGCTTTTCAGTATCCGCCTGACAAGAAGGAGCAGTATGTGATCCATCATAAAATTTTCCAGGAAAAAAATATCTATATACAGTTCATACTCCACATTACACCTTCTTTCTCTTTTGTGCAGACATCGCGTACTGCTTTACTGTACCCGGGCAGGATTTATTATAAAGAGAAGGGGGCTTCAAAATTTGTCAGATGGTGCCGGGAGGCCGGCAGATTTTCTCGACAGAAAAATATGGTTTCCGCAGAAATACAGAAGTTTTCGAAAAAGGGCAGAAAAAAGGAAGCCGCGCTCTTCGCGCGGCCTCCCGGGTAAGACGTTACATATTTTTATTTTTTAAAGAAATCCGGAATCTTGATGGACTGCTCCTTCACCTTGCTGGTGGGTGTCCTCGGTGTCTCCAGTGAGGGGGTTGTCCCTCCCAGCGGACGCTTCAGCCCGCTTCCGCTGTTAGACGGCGCTGTTCCCGCCTCCTGCCTCGGAGCATGAGTGGTGTGGGATGTGTGCGTCGTGTGGGCAGAATTCAGCTGTCTGTCATAGCTGCTGGCCGGTGGAACCATTCCGGAGCGTCCCTCCAGTCTGGATTTCAGCTTGGAGGAGGTTCCGCCTACATTATGTAAGCCTGTCGCAATGACAGTGATGGTGGCTTCGTCGGCTCTGGAGTCATCGTACATAGCGCCAAAGATAATGTTGGCATCCTCTCCCGCCAGATCCTGCACGAACTCAGCCGCATCGGATGCGTCCATGAGGGTGATGTCGCCGGAAATATTGATGATGACATGGGAAGCCCCCGCAATGGTGGTCTCAAGCAGCGGGCTGGCCACAGCCTGCTTCACAGCCTCCAGCGCCTTGTCGTCGCCTCGGCCCTGTCCGATACCGATGTGGGCGATACCCTTGTCCGTCATAACAGTCTGTACGTCCGCAAAGTCCAGGTTGATCAGGGACGGAACATTGATCAGATCCGTGATACCCTGGATACCCTGCTGCAGCACCTCATCCGCCTTCTTCAGAGCCTCCGGCATGGTGGTGCGTCTGTCCACCACCTCCAGCAGCTTGTCGTTGGGGATGACGATCAGTGTATCGACATTTTCTTTTAATTTATCAATTCCAGCCAGAGCGTTGTTCATGCGGGTCTTGGACTCAAAGCGGAAAGGCTTTGTGACAACGCCTACGGTCAGAGCCCCCTGCTCCTTTGCGATGCGGGCGACAACGGGCGTAGCTCCGGTTCCGGTTCCGCCTCCCATACCGCAGGTAACAAATACCATGTCAGCGCCCTTCAGAGCCGCCGAGATCTCCTCCGCGCTCTCCTCTGCCGCCTTCTCTCCGATCTCCGGGCGGGCTCCCGCGCCCAGTCCCTTGGTAATCTTGTCACCGATCTGCATCAGTGTAGGCGCCTTACATAACTGCAGGGCCTGCTTGTCTGTATTAATAGCGATAAATTCAACGCCGGCGATCTGTTCGTCAATCATTCGGTTGACAGCGTTGTTTCCGCCGCCTCCAACTCCAACAACAATAATTTTTGCCGCCGCTTCCGACTCGTTTGTTTTAATTTCTAGCAAGGGTTTCTCCTCCTTTGTTTCTATCCTTATTATATAATTATACATCCCATAACGGCGGACTGCCAGTCCGCCATATATACTATATAATATAGGCTTTTGTGCAAAATATCAATAGAATTTTCTCTATTTTTATGGATTTCCGCTCATTTTTATGTGGAAAACAGGCATTTACTCGGGCAGCACATCCGGCGTGAAGGAAACCGCATCCCCCTTCTCCACAAAGTGCTCCAGGTGGAGTGTTCCCCGCTGTCCCTCCAGCTTCGCCAGAATGGGGGAAATCTGGGCAATCTTGTCGGCGGTGATGTCGTCCCCCAAAAGCACGCATATTTCGCCGAACCAGAGCTGGATGTCCCCGTCGCTGCACACGATCCGGTCCGGGGAGAGTGCAAATTCCGCCACCTCCCGGGTCACCTCCAGGATGGATTTAAACAGGGCCTCATCCCCGTTCTCAAGGGGCTTGTAGAGCTCCGCCCCAGACACATCCAGCCCCTCGATACAGGGCACTCCCTCCAGGACCTCGCTGCTCATCTTCACAACCAGCCCCTCCTCGTCGAAGTACACATTCTGCTCGCCGCCTGGCACGCAGGCCAGTATCTTCTTCTCATCCACAGTCACCTTTACGGACCAGGGGGCCGTAAGAGTCACCTTCATGGAGTTCAGGCTGCCCGGCATATCATAGTCCGTAAAGCGGTACTTGTACAGGAGATAGAGCGAATTCTTGGAGAGCGGATCCTCCTCCACAAGATCCACGATCTCCTGGCTGTCTGTGTACTCATTTCCCTTCACTTCGATCTTCTGCACATAGAAGAGCAGAAACAGGGCCAGCAGGATAATGGCAAGCCCCAGAACAATGACTGTCAGCGCGTATATTTTATGGGACATTTTGTAGCCCCTGTTTTTCTTTTGCTTCATGTAAAGCCTCCTGTATTCCCGCCGGCCGCCATGGCAGCCGGCACTTTCCTGTTATTTTACCAGAGATGACACGCTCAGCACAAGCCCCATTTCCAGCAGGAGGAACACCACCGAGGTACCCCCGTAGCTGATAAAGGGCAGGGTGATGCCTGTGTTGGGAATGGTGTTGGTCACTACCGCGATGTTCAGGATCACCTGGATCAGCATGTGACCCATGGCCCCGGCGGCGATAAGGGCCCCGAAGAGGTCCGGGGCTCTGCTGGCGATGACGTAGAACCGCCAGATCAGGATGAGAAAGAGCAGGAGGATAAAGCCGGCCCCGAAAAGTCCCAGCTCCTCACAGATGATGGAGAAGATCATGTCGTTCTGGGCCTCCGGGACAAATCCCAGCTTCTGCACACTGTTTCCCAGCCCCCGGCCAAAAAGTCCCCCGGAGCCGATGGCGTAGAGCCCCTGCAGAGTCTGGTAGCCCTTCTCGTAGGCCTCCGGGTTTCTCCAAATGGCCAGCCGCTCCAGGCGGTAGCTCTCCAGAGCCAGAAAGACGGCCAGAAAGGCACAGCCAATGACTCCCATCCAGACAAACTGCCCGTACTTCGGGCTGGCGATGAACACAAGGATTACCCCGATGCCCAGGATGATGATGGCTGTGCTTAAGTTGCTGGCTCCCACAAGGCCGGCCACCGGCAGGACCAGGATCATGATCCCCGCCATAACCCGCATCTTCTTTACCCTGTCCGCGCACTTCGTCACAAGATCGGCCAGGAAGAGGATCACTGCCACCTTGGCGAACTCTGAGGGCTGAAAAGAAAACGGGCCCAAAGAAAGCCATCTTCTGGACCCGTTGTACTCATCTCCCACAAGAAGGACAGCGACGGACAATAGCACTGCTGCCAGGTAGGCCGGCAGGGCGAGACGGCGCAGGGCATGGTAGTCCATATTGGCTGTCACGAACATGGCCGCTATCCCGATGGTTGTGGCAAAAACCTGCTTTTTCAGATAATAATAAGGATCGTTAAACTTCACTTCCCCGTTCCAGGCGCTGGTGCTCTGCAGGATCACAAGCCCCGCCAGGAGGAGAAGAGACAGCGCCGCAAGCAGCGTGTAGTCATATTTTTTCTTTCTGGATGAACCCGGCAATCTATGCTCTCCCTTACAAGGAATTTACAATCTCTTTGAATTTATCTCCCCGTTCTTCATAGCTCCTGAACATATCCCAGCTGGCGCAGGCGGGTGACAGAAGAACCGCATCCCCAGGCGCCGCGGCGGATGCCGCTCTTTGGACTGCCTCGTCGAAGCTATCCGCAAACACATAGTCTGTAAAGCCGCACTCCTTTGCCTGGGCGGCGATCTTCTCCTTTGTGGCTCCCAGGAGCACAAGGAGCTTCACCTTCCCTCCAAAGCTCTCGATCCACTCTCTGTAGTCGGACTGCTTGTCATAGCCTCCCCCGATCAGCACAGTGGGCCTCTTCATGGCCTGGACCGCCTTGATAGCCGCATCCGGATTGGTGCCCTTGGAGTCATTGTAGTAGGCCACGCCCCCCTTTTCCGCCACGAACTCGATCCGGTGCTCCACACCCCTGAAGGCCTTCACCGTATCACGTATCACGTCCATGGGGACGCCGTAGGCGATGGCCATGGCGGAGGCCGCCATCACATTCTCATAGTTGTGGGTGCCCAGAAGCTGGAGCTCATCCACGCTGCACAGCAGCTCCTCCGCCCCTTTGGCTCCCCTGTATATTATATGACCATCCTCCAGATAAATGCCTGCCTCCAGCTTCCTGGCGCTGGAAAACCAGATCACCTGCGCCCGCAGGCTCTCCCCGAATTTGCGGAGCACCTCGTCCTCGTAGTTGAGGACGCAGAAATCCTCCTCTGTCTGGTTCCTCGTGATATTCTCCTTTGCCTGGATGTAGGCCTCCATGGTGTGGTGCCGGTTCAGATGATCTGGTGTCAGGTTGAGAATGGCGGACACCCTGGGACGGAAGGTAACGATGCTCTCCAGCTGAAAGCTGCTCATCTCCGCCACGATGACGGAATCGTCCCTGGTCTGGTCCACCACTGCGGTGTAGGGATTGCCAATATTTCCCACCACAAAGACACTGTCAAAGGCGTTCTTCGCAATCTCCCCCAGAAGAGAGGTGGTGGTGGTCTTCCCGTTGGTGCCTGTGATGGCCAGGATCTCTCCTCTGCCAAAGAGGTAGGCCAGCTCAATTTCCCCGATGATCTCTATCCCCATCTCCCTCATCTTCTCTATGACGGGCAGATCTGTGGGCACGCCGGGGCTGAGCACCACAAGGTCCAGCTCCCCCAGCAGCTCCTCCGGGAAAGGCCCCGTGATGATTCTGGCACTGCTGTCCTCTCCCAGTTGTTCTCTGATCTTATCCTTGTCCAGCTTTTCATTGCCGTCATAGAGAACCACACGGGCGCCTCTCTTCTCCAGCAGGGATCCAGCGCCGATGCCGCTGATCCCCAGGCCGAACACGAGTACTTCTTTTCCTGCTGTATCCATTGTATCCCTTCTCTCCTTCCTGCTACATGGCCATGAGAGCGATCAGGCAGAGGATGGCTGTGATGATGGAAAACACGGCCACAACCTTTGTCTCCGACCACCCGCAGAGCTCAAAATGATGGTGGATGGGGGCCATCTTGAAAAACCGCTTGCCCCCGGTTTTCTTAAAGTATGTAACCTGGATCATGACGGAGAGCACCTCCACCACATAGATCAGTCCCACGATGATAATGAAAATGGGCATCTGCAGCATGTAGGCTGTGGAGGCCACAAAGCCGCCAAGGGCCAGGGAACCTGTGTCCCCCATAAACACGCTGGCCGGGTACACATTGAACAGAAGGAACCCGAGGAGGGCGCCCACCACCGCGCAGGTGATCGGCTCGATGCCGCTCTTCGTCCCCACTGCCACCACCGTGAAGAAGGTGGCCACAAGTACGGTCACGCTGGAGGCCAGACCGTCCAGGCCGTCTGTAAAGTTCACCCCGTTGACCGTACCGATCACCGCCACAAAGAGCAGGGGGATGGCCAGCCATCCGATATCCAGGTATCTGCCGCCGGAGAAGGGGATGAGCATCGTCAAAGGCACGTCTGTAAACTTCACAAGGTAGAAGGCAAAGACCGCCGTCACAAGGATCTGCAGGGCCATCTTCTGCCTGGGGAAGAGCCCGTCAGACCTCTTGAGCACCACCTTCAGATAATCGTCCAGAAATCCGATAAGTCCAAATCCCAGAGTCACAAAGAGAATGGGAATAATGTTCGGATACCGCCCGATGTAGATAACGGATGTGAGTACCACCGCGGTCAGGATGATGACTCCTCCCATGGTGGGAGTGCCCGCCTTCTTTAGGTGGGATTTCACACCCTCCTCCCTCTCCGTCTGGTCCATTTTCAATCTGCGGAGCACCGGAATCACAACCGGGCCCATGATCACGCTCAGCGCAAAGGAAATGAGCACTGGCACAAAAATTGTATAGTCCATAGATACACCTCTCGTCTCTTTCGTTATTTTCCTGGCCCAGGACTGCCGGGGCAATCCATAGCTCCATTCAGTATACTTCATTTCTCACTCTTTTTCAACGCCAAGATAGGGGAGGATGTTCTCAAAAATGTCCCGTATCACCGGCGCCGCAATGGTTCCCCCATAGTAGACTCCCTGGGGATTGTATATAATGCACATGCCAAGCACCTGAGGGTCGTCCGCCGGCGCAAATCCGATGAAGGAGGAGATATATTTGTTCGCGCTCCTGGGGAGCGTCTGGGAGGTGGCTGTCTTGCCCCCGATCCGGTATCCCGCTATGGCCGCGTTTTTACCCGAGCCCTCCGCCACCACCTTCTCCAGGATCGTGCGCATGGTCCGGGAGGTCTCCTCCGAGACGATGCGGTCCTTCTTTCCCTGGTTCAGCGTCAGCTTCTCCCGCCCCTCCTCATCCAGCACCCGGACTCCCACATGGGGCGTCACCCGGTAGCCGCCATTTATGATAGAGCTGACAGTGGCCGCCATCTGGATGGGTGTGACCTGGAAGGACTGGCCAAAGGACATAGTGGCAAGCTCCACAGTACCTATATTTTCCCGCTTGTGCATGATGGTCCCGGCCTCCCCTGGCAGGTCCACTCCGGTCAGGTCAAGGAGACCGAACTGCTGATAGTAATCGCAGAAGGTGTCCGCCCCCAGCCGCAGCCCCACATCGATAAACACCGGATTACAGGAGTTCATGACACCCTCCACAAAGGTCTCCTGCCCGTGTCCTCCCACCTTGTGGCAGCGGATCTTCCGGTCCTCCACCACCCGGTAGCCGGGGCAGCTGAAGGTGTCATCCAGAGACACCACGCCCTCCTCCAGAGCCGCCGAGGCGGTGATGATCTTGAAGGTAGATCCGGGCTCGTAGGTGTCGTTGATGCACCGGTTTCTCCACATCTGGTTCAGAGCGTCCTGCTTCTCCTCGTCCGACAAAGCGGAGGTATCTGTCCCTGTGTTCAGGGTGAATGGGTCGTTCAGATCGAATTCAGGCACATTCACCATGGCCATTATCTCCCCGCTTTGCGGGTTCATGAGAAGGATGGAGACGCCGTCGGCCTGTTTCTCCTCCATCACCTTCTCCGCCATCTGCTGGGCGTACATCTGCAGATTGTAGTCAAGACTTGTCTGCAGGTCGTTTCCGGCCACCGGCTCGATCCGGTCCTCCGCCTCCCCGGGAAGCTCTATGCCCCGGGCGTCCGTGGTGGTCAGTATGGTGCCGTTCTGCCCCTTCAGGTACTCCTCATACTTCACCTCGAGGCCGATGATCCCCTGGTTATCCGCCCCGGTAAACCCAAGCACTGTGGAGGCCAGGTCCCCGTATGGGTAATACCGCTTGAAATCCTCATCCACCTTCACCCCGTCAAGGCCCATATTCCGTATAATGTCCCCGGTCTCCTTCTCCACGTTGGTTCTGATCCGCTCCATGGAGGAGACCTTCTCCACCTTCTCCCTGACCTCACTCTCCTCCATCTCCAGCGTCTGGGACAGAGCGCGTATCACCGCCTCAGGGTCCGTGATCTGGCTGTGGATGACGGAGATGGTGCACACGGTCCGGTTATCCGCCAGCACATGGCCTGATGCGTCCAGTATCCTCCCCCTGGCCGCCTTGATCTCCCTCTCCCGCTCATGGAGAGCCTCCGCCTTCTCCTGGTAGTAGTCCGCCTCAAAGACCATCAGCCAGACAAGGCGCCCGGCCAGGAAAAGCAGGATGAACAGGGCCCCGAGAAAAACGATGAAGAGTTTCTTCTTATTATATGTCCGGTTGCGCACAGAAAAACCTCACAAAAGCCTTTCTACAATTTATGAGTGCTTCTGTGAGGTTATACATCTGCCCGTATGCTGTTTTCCCTTTGCGCTGCTTTCTACTGATCCGAGCCGGCTGACGCGTCCGCCGTCTGGCTGATGCCCAGGTAGGGGAAAATCTCCTTCATGATGTCGCTGGCCATCTGGACGGCCAGAGAGCTCTGGGCCTGGTCGTATTCGTTGGGCTCATCGATAACTACATAAATGGCGATCTCCGGATTTTCCTGGGGTGCGTAGGCGATGAAGGAAACAAGGTTTTTGCCGTCGCTTCGGGGCAGCTTCTCCGCCGTCCCCGTCTTTCCTCCCACCTCGTAGCCCTCTATGTTGGCTGCTTTGCCGCTGCCCTCCAGAACCACGCCTCTCATGTAGTCCTTCACCAGAGTGCTCGTATCCTCCGATATGGTCCTCTTCACAAGGACAGGGTCCACATTCTCGATCACGTTCCCGTTCTCATCCTGGATCTGCTTCACGATGTGGGGCTCATAGTAGTAGCCGCCGTTGATGAGAGAGCAGAAGCCCGCCATCATCTGAGTCATGGTCACGTTGAAGTTCTGTCCAAAGGCATTGGTGGCAAGGCTGGTCTCGTCCATGTTGTCCGCCGTATAGAGAAGGGCCGAAGTCTCCGCCTCACCCGGCAGGTCGATGCCGGTCATCTCGCCAAAGCCGAAGGTGTGCTGATATTTGGAGAAATCCACCGCTCCGATCATCTCCCCGATCTGCATCAGAGCCACGTTGCAGGAGTTCTCTATCGCCCCCTTCACCGTCAGGGTTCCGTGTCCATCCCGGTTGATGCAGTGGATATCATAGTCCCCGATGTGGAGAGAGCCGCCGCAGTAAAAGGTCTCATCCCCGGTGAGGGCGCCCGTCTCAAGCGCCGCCGCCACAGTGAAGGGCTTGATGGTGGAGCCGGGCTCATAGGTGTCGGTGACGCAGAAGTTCTTCCACAGGCTGTTGAGGACGTCCAGCGTCTCCTCGTCACTCATGGCGTCGATCTCTTCCTGGGTGTAGTATTTCGTCAGATCCCTGGGATTGTTCAGGTCAAAGTTTGGATAGCTGGCCTCCGCCAGGATCTCCCCGTTCTGGGGGTTCATGACCATGACCGCCGTGTTCTTGCTCCCCTCCCCGGGAGTGGCGTTGTTTTTCCTCTCATCGTTGAACTGCTGGATATACTTTTCCACCACGCTCTGCACCTGCAGGTCAATGGTGGACACCACGGTCTTTCCGTTCACCGGCTCCTTCACGGTCCGCTCCACGGAGGAGCCGCTGTCCAGATAGCCGTACTCCCGGCCGTCGGTGCCGTTGAGAGTGGAGTTATAGTACCCTTCTATGCCCCCATTTCCCACATTTCCATCCACAGTGAACCCAAGCACGTCGGAGGCCAGGGTGCTGTAGGGGTAGGTCCTGTGATAGTCATCCTCCAGCCAGATCCCCTGGACATTGGGATAGTTCTCATCATCGTCATCAATGGCGTTGAAATTCTGGGCCGTCTCGTAGTCGATCCCCTTTACGAGGATGCTGTACCGGCTGTCCGGGCTGTTCTCTATGAGACTGTCCACCGTCTCCTCCTCGACGCCAAAGCAGTCCTTCAGCACCTGCTTTGTGGGCTCCACGTAATCCTCATCGCTGAGCATGGTCTTTACGTCCAGGATCACATTGTACACCCGCTCGCTGGTGGCCAGCTTGGTGCCGTTCCGGTCCACGATATCCCCCCTCTTGTAAGGGATGACCCGGCTGTCATACTGCTGCTGATCCAGCACGATCTTTGTATATTCCTCTCCGCTGGCCGCATTGATGTAGGTGATCCTCACCACAAGACCAGCAAAAGCTAGTATGATCCCCACATAGAGGATAACTAGCTTTTTCTGCATAAATTTGGGAAATTTCTTCCGCAATAATTTCTTTACTTTTTTGGTCATCTTTACACCTTAGTCCTGTACATTGTCTGCGCTCGCAATGATACCACTCTCCGGTATCTGCTCATACTGTGTCACGTAATCCCCCTCAGGACTGTCATATTCTACAATCTGGCCGCTCTGGGCGGGCACCATTCCCAGCTCACCCTCCGCCTTCTGCTTGATCTGATCCATGTTGACGGAGTCGACAATGGAATTGTATTTCGTGTTGTTCGCCTCCCGCATGTCAGCCAGCTCCTCCTGCAGCGCTGTGATGTTGCTGGAGCGGCCGGCAATCTCTGACTGGAGGCGCACATAGTTTACGCAGATAAAAAGGGCCAGCACCGCTGCCACGGAGAGAAAGATCACGTATCGCTTCCCGACCCGCAGCTCTCTTCTCTGGTTCTGGCGTACCCGCCGGCTCTGACGGCTGCTTTTCCCTCGCCTGAGCTCCCGCGACGGCTCCCCACGCCGCTGGGGCTCGTAATCCGGCTTTGGCACCGCGTTGCCGTACACGTACATAGAACGGGAATCAGCGCCGCTTCTTCTGTATGTATTTGTCCTTCTGGATGATGCTCTTCCCGCAGCCATCTGATAATCCCCTTTCTATATACTCCCTGCGCCTGCCCGCCTACTTTCTCTCGAAGATCCGGAGCTTCGCGCTCTTGGAACGGCTGTTCTCCTCCATCTCCTCCTGGCTCGGCAGAATAGGTTTTCTAGTTAAAATACTCCCTTTTGAGACCTTTCCGCACACGCACACCGGAAAATCCTTCGGGCATGTACAGGGATCCTCATTTTTCTTAAATGCGCTTTTCACAATCCGATCCTCCAGTGAGTGGAAGGTGATGATGCAAAGCCTTCCCCCCGGATTTAGCAGATCGATCATATCGTCCAGAGAATTCTTCAGCACATCCAGCTCTCTGTTCAGCTCGATCCGGATGGCCTGAAAGGTCCTCTTGGCCGGATGCCCGGACTTTTTCTGGAATTTCATGGGAATGGCTCCCCTGATGATCTCCGTCAGCTGTCCGGTTGTTTCGATGGACCTCTTCTCGCGTTCGATCACGATATGCTTGGCAATGTTCTTGGCAAACCTATCCTCCCCGTAATCTCTGATAACGCGATAGAGGTCCTTCTCACTGTAGTCATTGACAATGTCCCTGGCCGTCATCGTCTGACGCCTGTCCATTCTCATATCCAGGGGTGCATCTTCGCGATAGGAGAATCCCCTCTCTGCCGTATCTAACTGATAAGATGATACGCCCAGATCGAGCACGATCCCATCGACCTTGTCAATGCCTAATCCTTGGAGCACGGACTTCATTTCACAATAGTTGCTCCGGACTATCGTGACCTTCTCCCCGAAGTCCTTTAAGCGGATGCCCGCCGCCTCTATGGCAGCCTCATCCTGGTCTATTCCTACAATACTCCCCTTGTCACCGAGACGTCTGCATATCTCGTACGCATGTCCGCCTCCACCAAGCGTTCCGTCCACATAAATGCCGTCCGGCCTGATGTTTAATCCATTGACAGTTTCTTCAAGTAATACTGACCTGTGTTTAAATTCCATATCTTCTCCCTCTAGATACTGAATCCACTCTCCTCCATATCAGATGCAATATCCTCAATCGTGAGCTCCAGTTCAGCATTCTTTTCATCCCATCTGGCCTTGTCCCAGATCTCGGCACGCTTCCCCATACCGATAAACACAACCTCTTTCTCGAGCTTCGCGTAGCTGCGCAGGGCCGGTGGGATTAAAGTTCTACCTTGCTTGTCAAGGTCGCCGTCATTTGCGCTTCCCTGAAAGAAATGCGCAAAAGCACGGGCTTTTTTGTCTGTGGTCGTTGGTAAGGCGTTAAGCTTCTCTTCAAAGGCGGTCCATTCGTCTTCAGGATACACGTACAGGCAGTTCTCCATGCCTTTTGTTATGACGAAATGCTCCCCCAGATCGTCACGGAACTTGGCTGGAATGATCACCCTCCCCTTAGGGTCGATATTGTGACTGTACTCTCCTTTCAACATCAGAACTCACCCTCTTTCAAAGTGGCCTGCCACTTTTGCACCACTTTGTACCACTTTTCACCACTTTCTACCACTTGAAACCATTGTAAACCACTTCATTGGTGATTTCAACCCCTTTTTTTGCAAAAATCCAAAATATAGCGCACAGTCGCCTGCCGGATGCCCGCTCGCGGGGGCACGGCAGTCACCCTACGGACATATCGCACAAAAAAAGAAGACAGGCTTTCCTGTCTTCTCTCGTCTTCCATTATAGTGTATTTCCCGGGGATCTCCCCCGCTGCTGCCCGCTCCGTCCCGGATCTGCCGGCTCTGCCGTCATCCTACTGCGCCGTATTCAGGCTTGTCTCGTAATCCGTGATAGCGTTATAATCCACCTCCGCGGTCTCCACAGGCCTGCTGCTCTCATACCTGCTGAAGGCGGAATAGCCGATCCATCCCACAAGGGCCACAGCAAGGACCGCAACCACACAGCGGCGGATATAATACTGAATCTTCTCCTTTTTCATGGTCTTCCTGCGGTTGGCTTTTTCCTTTTTATATCTGTCCACTTTTTCCTGGCTCATCTTCATGCACTCCTTCTATCACTCATCAGCTAGTGCCTATTTTACCATAAAAGCCCGGATTATACAACCACGATTATGCCTCCGTCGGCCGCGTACATACTGCTGATCCCAGCCGTATCCAGCACGATTACATCCTTGGGCCGTATCCTTTCAAGGAGCAGCTCCTTCACCTTCTTGGCCCGCTCAGGGCAGTTGCAGTGGCTGATGGCCAGCACCTTCTCCTCCGGCTTTTTCACACCCCGGACGATCTCGTCGATCATTTTCTCCAGAGCCTTCCTGATGCCTCTGGCCTGCCCCAGCTGACAGATGGTCCCCTGGGGGGTGGAGCCCATGACTGGCTTGATATTCAGGGCGGAGGCCATCAGAGATTTGATGCCCTTCAGCCGGCCGTTCTTGCGGAGCGTCTCCAGCGTCTCCAGCACAAAGTAGGTGTGCTGTCCCTCAATGTAGGCCTCCACTGTGCGGACCACCTCTTCAAACTCCATGCCGGCCTCCTCGCACTCCTGGATCTTCAGGGCGATCAGCGTCTCTCCGATGGAGGCGGACCGGGAGTTAAAGACATAGATATCCTTCTCTCCGTACTCCTCGTGGTACAGATTTTTCCCCAGCACAGCGCTGTTGTAGGAGCCGCTGAGCTCAGCTGACAGAGTCACCGCGTAGACGTGCTCAGCCTCGCAGTGATATCCCTCCATGTAGGTCTCCGGCGAGGGACAGGAGGACTTGGGCGAATTAGGGCTCTGGGCGATGAGGGCCAGGAACCTCTTCTGGTCAAATGTCTCATCGTCCACGATGTGATGCTCATCAATATCAATGCTCAATGAAGCCGTCTCGAAATGCCCGCAGCGCTTCATCTCCTCCGTAAGCTCTCCGCAGCTGTCCACAATAATCTTATAACTCATTTCCGATCAATCCTCCGCGTTATCCATTGCTATTATACATAGTATCAAAAACCACTTTATACATCATAGCACAATAACGCGCGCTTGAAAAGGGTTTTATCAAATCCTCCCGGCAATGACTTTCGGCAATCATCCCATCCTGATCTGCCTGGATATTCCAAGGGCCAGTCCCATCTCCGCCATGAGAAAGAGGATCGACGTGCCTCCGTAGCTGATGAAGGGCAGCGTAATGCCCGTGTTGGGGATCAGATTGATCACCACTGCCACGTTCAGGATCACCTGGAGAGCAATATGACAGAAGATGCCGCTGGCCACAAGGGCGCCGTACATATCCGGCGCGTTCTGGGCAATCACCATCAGGCGATACAGAAGGAGTCCAAAGAGGAGGAGCACCATGATGGCCCCGAACACTCCCAGCTCCTCGCAGATAACCGACAGGATCATATCATTCTGCACCTCAGGGATAAACTGCTTCTGGGCACTGTTTCCCAGCCCCTTTCCAAAGAAGCCGCCGGAGCCCACCGCGTAGAGCCCCTGCACCACCTGGTAGCCGATACCGGAGGAGTACCGCTCCGGATCCAGCCACACGAGCAGTCTTCCCAGGCGGAAGTTCCCGGAAAAATCCCCAGCCTCCACGAGAGGCCCCAGGATCACGGGTATAAGGAGCACCGCCGCCACCCCCGCCACAACGGGCACAATGAACATGGCTTTCTTCGGATGGACGATAAAGACCATCAGAAAAGAAATGCCGAACACGATGATGGCTGTACTTAAGTTCTCCGTCAGGAAAAAGACGCAGGCTGCCGACAGAGCTCCCCAGCAGAGCACTCTCACAATCCCCGCCAGCGTATTGATCTGCTTTCCTACCTGGCAGATCACCACGGGGATAAAGAGGATGACCGCGATCTTGGCAAGCTCCGAGGGCTGCAGCTGCTGGCCCAGGGGCAGCTTAATCCACCGTCTGGCGCCGTTCACCTCTTTCCCCAAAGGCGTCTGCACGAGGGCCATAACGATCAGGGATAGGAAGAAAATCTTCTTCGCCAGCCTGGACCAGATATGATAGTCGATCAGCGAAACCAGATAGGCGCCCAACGCGCCTGCCAGGCAGAAGAGGATCTGCCTCTTAAAATAGTACATGCTGTCCCCGTAGTCCACCTGGGCCGCATAGGCGCTGGCGCTGTAGAGCATGACCAGCCCAAAGCAGATCAGAAAGACCATGGAGGCCACCAGACTGTAATCAAAGTACCGTATACTGCTTTTCACTCTCGCCCGCACCTTCTCCGATCTGGCGGAGGCTTCCCCCGGGCGGCTGTTTCCCCTGCTGCTGTCAGGCATCTGCCTGACCTTGCTGTTTCTGTTGTCCATTACATTTACACTCCAATCATTGTGCCAGTCTACACCGACGCATATATTATAACGGCAACCGGGGATAAAAACAAGCCCGGAACAGGAGGGCGCCCCGCAGAGGCTCCTCCCGTCCGGGCTGAAGGCTTCTATGCTCCTTCTCTTCTATTTTCCCAGGTCAAAGGCCGGGTTGAAGGCGTAGAAGTTGCGGCTGTCCAGATGGTCCTGGACAATGCGCAGGCTCTCGCCAAAGCGCTGGTAGTGGACAATCTCCCGCTCCCGCAGGAACCGGATGGGATCAGCCACCTCCGGGTCCTTCACAAGCCGGAGAATGTTGTCGTAGGTGGTCCTTGCCTTCTGCTCTGCCGCCATGTCCTCGTGCAGATCCGTGATGGGATCCCCCTTGGACTGGAACACCGTGGCGCTCCAGGGCACGCCGCCGGCGGACTGAGGCCACAGGGCCAGCGTATGATCCACATAGTATTTGTCAAATCCGGACCGTTCGATCTCCTCCGGGGACAGATTTTTCGTGAGCTGGTAGACGATGGCACAGATCATCTCCATGTGGGCCAGTTCCTCCGTCCCGATATCCGTCAGCGTCCCTGTCACTTCCCTGTAGGGCATGGTGTATCTCTGTGACAGATAGCGCATGGAGGCGGCCAGCTCGCCGTCCGGGCCTCCGAACTGGCTGATGATCACCTGGGCCAGCTTCGGGTTGGTCTGGGTGATCTTCACCGGGTACTGCAGTCTCTTCTCATAATTCCACATAGATCAGCATCCTCCTTCCTGCCATGGCCACGGTTCACCTGTCCAGTTCCACCTGTCCGTCTCGGAGGCGTCCGCCGTATCGATGGTGAGGGGCCCGTAATATTTGGCATATTCCTTCAGAGCCCGGTTTCTCTTTTCCTGGCACTCGTCAAAAAAGGCCAGCGCCTCCCTGTCATCAGGATGAGTGTCCAGAAAAAGGGTGGTGTCATTCACCGCAAAACTGATCACATTGATCCAGTGAAGCAGGTCTCTCCTGCACGGTCTGTTGTCTGCCATCAGCGTCTCCCTCCTGCTCCGGTAAATGGTTTGTTCAGCTCCTCAAAGATCGTCCCGCAGCAAAAGCCTTTTTCCAGGTCAAATATTCCATACCACTCCTGCCACGGCACATAGGCCATAGCGACAGGCAGGTCAGAGAGCTGCCGGGCGTCTCTTCCGCACGCATGGGCCCGCCCCATGGCCGACTGCTGCATATTCCCGCGCTGCCGCGCGTCCTGCTGCGCCTGCTGCCTGCCGCTTTGCTGCGCTCCCCGGTACATGCCCTGGTTCGGACAGCTCCGTCCCTGCCGGCTCTGACAGTCCTGTGTCTGATAACGGTAATTCGGCATGTCATTTACTCCTTCCATTACAATCTGCACTATTATTTTATGGAAGGGCCGGGAAAATGTGACAAAAGAGGAGCCCCCCGGCAGGCGCGCCCCCGGACAAAGCTCCTCTTTTTATGGCTCTTCATTCTGTTTTCGCAAAAATTATATCAGAATTATTTCATCAGCTTTTTGATGGACTCGCAGAGCTCATCCACCACCTCCGTATTTCCCTTCTGGATCTCCTCCACCACGCAGGAGTGGATATGGCTGGATAAAAGCTCCTTGTTGAACGCATTCAGAGCCGCCTGTATGGCAGACACCTGGGTGAGGATATCCACACAGTACTGCTCCTCCTCCAGCATCTTCTTGACGCCCCGCACCTGTCCCTCCACTCTGTTCAGCCGGTTCATCAGTTTCCTCAGCTCTTCGTCATCTCTGTGCTTTGTCTTCATGTCTGTCTTTCCTTTCGTCACCGCTGCCCGGCCATGTACCGGCATCTCCTGATGCCGGACCGGGTCAGATCAGAGGATACTTCTTCGTAAGGCCGGCCACGATCTCCCTGGCCTTCTCAATATTCTCCTCGCCTGCAAGTACAAGCCTGATCGCCTCAGCGATCTGCTCCATATCGTCCTCCTTCATACCCCTGGTGGTGACAGCCGGCGTGCCGAGTCGGATGCCGCTTGTGACCATGGGGGAACGGGGATCATTTGGAATGGTGTTCTTGTTGCATGTGATGCCCGCCTGGTCCAGACGCTTCTCCAGCTCTTTTCCGGTCACGTCCTCTCCGCTCAGATCCATGAGCATCAGGTGGTTATCCGTTCCTCCGGACACCAGCTTCATTCCCTTTGCCATGAGAGCCTCGGACAGGGCCTTCGCGTTCTTCACAATCTGCTTCTGGTATTCCTTGAACTCCGGCTGCAGCGCTTCCTTGAAGCAGACCGCCTTCCCGGCGATCACATGCTCCAGGGGGCCTCCCTGGATGCCCGGGAACACTGCCTTGTTGAACTTGAACTTATCTGCCGCCTCCTGGCTGGAGAGGATCATACCGCCTCTGGGTCCCCGCAGCGTCTTGTGGGTGGTGGTAGTCACCACATCCGCATAGGGGATGGGGCTCTCGTGGAGTCCCGCCGCCACCAGTCCGGCGATGTGGGCCATATCCACCATGAGGTAAGCTCCCGCCTCATCCGCAATCTCCCGGAATTTCTTAAAGTCAATCCTTCTGGCGTAGGCGCTGGCTCCCGCGATGATCATTTTGGGCTTCTCCTCCAGAGCAATCCTGCGGACCTCATCGTAATCGATAAATCCCTCATCATTCACGCCGTAGAAGGATGTCACAAAATAGCTGCCGGAAAAGTTCACCGGTGAGCCGTGGGTCAGGTGTCCGCCGTGATCCAGGTTCATGCCCAGGATCTTGTCACCGGGCTTTAACATGGCGAAAAATACGGCCATGTTCGCCTGTGCGCCGGAGTGGGGCTGCACATTGACATACTCACAGCCAAACAGCTCCTTTGCCCTCTCCCGGGCCAGGTTCTCCACCACGTCCACGTACTCGCAGCCGCCGTAGTAGCGCCTTCCCGGATAGCCTTCCGCGTATTTATTGGTCAGCGGGCTTCCCATGGCAGCCATAACCGCCTTGCTCACCCAGTTCTCGGAGGCAATCAGCTCGATATGGGAGTTCTGTCTCTCCATCTCATGCCGGATTGCCTCTGCCACCTCGCTGTCTGTCTTCTGGATCTCCTCAAAACTGTACATTTTCTCTCCTCCTTGTAGCTAGTCTATCGCTGTCTGTTATGTTTTAGCAGGCATCGCAACCACGATGCTCATATTATATCATACATCCCCGGGCAAAAAAAGGAGTATGGCGCCACTTTCTGCCACACTCCTTTGCGTGCCCTTTTTGTAAGCCCTGTCTGCTTAGTTGGGATTGGGTCCCAAAGTCACGGAGACGGTCTGCTCCTGATATTCCCCACCGCTTGCGGGAACCTGGACAGTCAGCTCCACAGTCTCGCCCACCGCATAGTAGGAGAGCTGATCCTGCAGCGTCTCCATGCTGTCTATGGTAACGCCCTCCATGCCAGTGATGATGGTTCCCCTGGCAAGTCCTGCCTGTTCGGCGCCGCCTCCCTTTGTCACCTCAGAGATGTACACGCCTGTTGGCATATTGTAAGCCTCGCCGATGTCAGAGGAGACATCCTGGCCTGTGATACCCAGATAGCCTCTCTCCTCGTCAGAGACTCTGGTTCTGGTCTCCCGGTTCATCAGATTAGTCAGCACTTCGCTGGCGTCTGAGATGGGAATGGCATAGCCCATCCCCTCCGCCACGCTGGAGCTGATCTTGGCCGTGTTGATGCCGATGACCGCCCCGTTGGCGTTGAGCAGGACCCCGCCGCTGTTGCCCGGGTTGATGGCCGCGTCTGTCTGGATGAGCTCACTGTCAAATCCATCCATGTCGATCTGCCGGTTTGTGGCTGAGACAATGCCCGTTGTCACGGACTGTCCGTAGCCCAGGGCATTGCCGATGGCAATAGCCGGCTCGCCCACCTGCACCTCATTGGAGTCACCGAGAGTGGCAATGGCGATGGCGTCCATGGTGGAGTCCTTGATGGACTCCAGGGGAACGGCCACGATAGCCAGATCCTTGGAGGGGTCTGTTCCCTTTATATTGGCCTCCACATTTTCATCATCCACAAATGTGACAGTCAGGGTGTCCGCTCCCTCCACCACATGATTGTTAGTGGCGATCAGAAGCTCTGTGTCAGACTGCTGAACGATGATGCCGGAGCCGAGGCTCTCGCTCTCCTGCTCCTGGGTCTGTCCAAAGAAGCTCTGAACCTCCTGAATACTCATATTAGTGATGGACACAATGGAGGGCATAGCCTGCTCCACAATGTCGGACACGTCGGAGGTCACTGTGCTGGAGGTCTGGTTCAGCTGAGTCGCCGTGGATGTCTGGCGCACCTCCTTTGTGTCCTCTCCGACAGCCCGGTCCACAATGATGTTCCCCGCCCGGAAGGCCGCGCAGGCCACAAGGCCAAACACGAGTCCTCCGCTGACGATGGACAGCCATCTCTTCGAGCTGCCGCCCCTCTTTTTCTTCGGCGGCTTCTCTGTCTGCTGCCCGTTAAATATATTCTGATCATCCGGCCCCGGATTGTAGTAGTTGTACTGATTATCCATAGTGCAGACTCCTTTCATAATCTCATGCTTTCTATGACTGTAGTCTAACGTATAATTGTGTTTAAACTGTGATGAATTGATTAAATAATGTTAAAACTCGTCTGCAGCCTTTTATGCCAGTTCTTTTTTCGCAAGCTCCAGGGCACTGGCGATCACCTTGTCCATGTCGTAATACCGGTAGGCTCCCAGCCTGCCGCCGAAGATCACGTTTTTCTCCTCCGCTGCCAGGGCGGCGTACTCCTCATAGAGGTGGGAGTTCTTTTCGTCATTAACCGGGTAGTAGGGCTCATCCCCCACCTTCCACTCAGAGGAATACTCCCGGGAGATCACGGTCTTTTCCTGGGTTCCGAACTCAAAATGCTTATGCTCGATGATCCTGGTCCAGGGCACCTCCCTGTCCGTGTAGTTGACCACCGCGTTCCCCTGGTAGTTGTCACAGTCCAGCACCTCTGTCTCGAACCGGACGCTCCTGTACTCCAGAGGTCCCAGCCTGTAGCCGTAGTACTCATCGATCATGCCGGTGAAAACGATCCTCCCAGCGGCGCCCTCATAGGCCTCTCTCTCCTTCAGGTAGTCCACGCCCGTCCGAACATCCGCCCCCTTAAGGAGCTTCCGGACGATACTGGTATAGCCGCCGATGGGGATGCCCTGATACCTGTCATTGAAATAATTGTTGTCATAGGTGAAGCGCAGGGGCAGCCTGCGGATGATAAAGGCGGGCAGATCCTTGCAGTCTCTTCCCCACTGCTTCTCCGTGTAGCCCTTCACCAGCTTCTCGTACACATCCCGCCCCACAAGGGAGAGTGCCTGCTCCTCCAGGTTCCCCGGCTCCTCGATATGCAGATCCGCGATCTGCCCCTCGATGATCTCCTTAGCCTCCCGGGGCGTGCGGATGTTCCACATCCGGCTGAAGGTGTTCATGTTAAAGGGGAGATTGTACAGCTCATCCCTGTACACAGCCACCGGAGAGTTGATATAGTTGTTAAACTCCGCGTACCGGTTGATGTAATCCCAGACTCTCCTGTCCGAGGTATGGAAAATGTGGGCCCCGTACCGGTGTACCTGGATGCCCTCTATCTCTTCTGTGTAAATATTTCCCCCAATGTGGTCCCTTCTGTCCAGCACAAGGCAGGTCTTTCCCCTGTCCATGGCCTCCCTGGCAAACACCGCGCCAAAAAGGCCGGCTCCCACTATAAGATAATCGTATTTCATCAGCAAATTCCTCTTCCACTTTCTTTCGTACTGCTGATATCTTACTCTACTGTGACGGATTTGGCAAGGTTTCTCGGCTTATCCACATCGCATCCCCTGCCCACAGCCACGTAGTAGCCAAAGAGCTGCAGCGGGATGATGGCCAGTGAATTAGTGAAATACTTGTTCGTCTTCGGGATGTAGACAACGTAGTCCGCCGCCTTCTCCACCTCTGTATTGTCCACATTGGTGATCGCCATGACAAAGGCTCCCCTCGTCCTGACCTCCACCATGTTGCTGATAGTCTTCTTGTAGAGCTCCTCCTGAGTCAGCACCGCGCACACCAGGGTTCCCTCCTCAATAAGCGAGATGGTCCCGTGCTTCAGCTCACCAGCCGCGTAGGCCTCGGAGTGGATGTAGGATACCTCCTTCAGCTTCAGAGAGCCCTCCAGAGAAATGGCATAGTCGATCCCTCTCCCGATGAAGAAAATGCTCCTGGCCGCCAGATAGCGGTTGGCGAATTTCTGTATCTTGTTCTGGTTGTTCAGCATCATCTCCACCTGGGCGGGCAGCTCCTTCATCTCCTCGATCATCCCGGCCAGTCCCTCGTCAGACAGTTTGCCCCTCACATGGGCAAACTTCATAGCCAGCAGATAGAGAGCAATGAGCTGGGCCGAGTAGGCTTTTGTGGTGGCCACGGCGATCTCCGGGCCGGCCCAGGTGTACATCACATTGTCCGCCTCTCTGGCAATGGAGCTTCCCACTACATTTACAATGCCAAGCACCCGCACGCCCTTGGATTTTGCCTCCCGCAGGGCCGCCAGTGTGTCCGCCGTCTCCCCGGACTGGCTGACCACGATCAGAAGGGTTCCTTCCTCCAGAATGGGATCCCTGTAGCGGAACTCGGAAGCCAGATCCACCTCCACGGGAATTCTGGTCAGCCCCTCAAACACGTACTTGCTGGTCATGCCCGTATGGTAGGCGGAGCCGCAGGCCACGATCATGATCTTACGGATGGCCCTGATATCCTCGTCGCTCAGCCCCAGCTCCTCGATGACAATCTTCCCGTCCTTCAGCCTGGGGGAGAAGGTGTCCGTGATAGCCTTTGGCTGCTCATACATCTCCTTCAGCATGAAGTGCTCATATCCGCCCTTTTCCGCCGCGTTGACATCCCAGTCGATGTGGACTGTCTCCTTCTCAATGGCCTCCTCATCCACATTGAAGAATTCCATCTGGTCCTCTGTCATGCGGACAATCTCCTCGTTCTCTATGAAAACCACATCTCTTGTGTACTTCAGCACTGCCGGCACATCGGAGGCAATGATGCTGCCACCTTTGGTGTGGCCCACAATGAGCGGGCTGTCCTTGCGGACCGCGTAGAGCTCATCCGGATGGTCGCTGAAAATAATCCCCAGGGCGTAGGAGCCCTCCATCCGGTGCATCACCTTCGTGATAGCCCGCAGCGGATTTCCGTCATAGTAGTAGTCCAGCAGCTGGGCGATGATCTCTGTGTCCGTCTCAGAGACAAAATTATAGCCCTTCTTCTCCAGCTTTTTCTTCAGCTTGAGGTAGTTCTCGATGATGCCGTTGTGCACCACTGCAATAGTCCTGTCCTGGTTGAAATGGGGATGCGCGTTCCTGTCAGAGGGGGCTCCGTGGGTAGCCCATCTGGTGTGCCCGATCCCCAGAGTCCCGGGAAGCAGCTCTCCATCGTGGCTCAGCTCTCTCAACACCTTCAGCCTTCCCTGCGCCTTCATCACGTTAATCTTCTCACCGTCATAGACCGCAATACCGGCCGAATCGTATCCTCTGTACTCCAGCTTCTCCAGCCCATCCAACAAGATAGGCGCTGCCTGCTGATCTCCAATATACCCAACTATTCCACACATAATCTTTTCTCCTCACTTAAATTTGTACATATATCCGTTTTTTTTGCATTATCAAGCTGTATTGTATCAAAAATACGTCCATGTGTAAAGAAAAAGGAGAATGCAGTTTCCCACATTCTCCTTTTTTACCGAAAGCTGTTAATCCAGATCAATGATATCCATCTTGAAGGTATCGTCCGCCTCCGCATGGCTGCGTCTCTGGGACTCCTTCTTCGGTCTCTTCGCCGGCTCTCTCACCCGCGCGTTCAGAAGCTCATCCAGATCGTCAATGTCCTCCTCGTCACCTGAGCGGCGGCTGCGGCGGGGCGCATCGTCGTAAGATCGCTTTGCACCTCTTACAAAGGCGTCGTAATCCTCCTCATAGTCCTCATCGTAGTCGTCTTCCTCATCATAGCTGTCATCATTATCATCATCGCCATCCAGATCGTATTCATCTTCATAGTCGCTGTCAAAGCCGTCCTCAAAGTCCTCGTCCTCGTAGTCCTCAAAGTCATCATCAAGCTCAGAGTCCTCGTCCAGGGCCAGCTTGTCCTGCTTCTTCGACTTCTTATTGGCCTTCTTATCTTTCTTTTTCTTGTCCGGCACTTCCTCCGGCTCCTCCTCCAGGTCAATGCCGTACTCGTCATAGAGGTCGTCCAGCTCCAGGTTGCGGTGATGCAGCTTTACAAGAGCCACAATCAGGATGATCACCACAAGCACAAACAGCACGCAGGCGGCAACCATTACCCAGCGCAGATTGTCCTGGATAAACTGAAGGATTGATCCCAGTATCCCGTCCGCCTCTCCGGAATCATCTGTGGAGATGGACAGAGGGCGCACATATCTCTGATAGGTGCCATCCGCTGTGTCATACTGATAGAGCACGCTGTTTCCGTCACTGTTCAGGCCGTACACCAGATAGTACTCTGTGTTGTTGGTGTTCTGCCATGCCGGGAACTCCTTGCCGTTCAAGGTGAGCGTAGTCTCCTGGTATCCTCCCGGGATATCCACTGAACCGTCGTTCTGCAGAAGGATCAGATACCGGTCCGTGGAGAGTTCGATCTCCTCAAAGGGAGAAAAGGTTCCATCATTCGTGTTGTAGAGGAAAAAGTCTCCATCCCCTCCGGCAGCCGGCACAAGGTACATAGCCGTCGCGCCGCTGGCAGCTTGTGTGACTACTGTACAGGTCTGTCCCTCAAACTGCATCTCAGAGCGTTCAAAGCCTCCGGGTATGATGGCGTCGGAGAAATCTCCGGAAACCACATAGGATGTCCCGTTCACCTCCACCGAAGGCCCGTTGGCCGACGCCGCTGCAGTGTCCTGAATCAGGGAGGGATCCCCAGGTCCGATGGTGATCGTAGACTGACCTCTTGTAACATCAATATCATCTCCATCGACATCTGTACCAGAAGCAGAGGAAATCTCGATCACCGTTGTACCCTCCTTGAGGGCCTGGAAGGTCATCGTAAAGTTCAGCTGTGTGGAGGTTCCGTCTCCCGCACCGCTCAGGGACAGGGTGCCGTTGTTGTCCGTCACCTGACTTCCCTCCACAAACCGGAGCATGGATGTGTCATAGGTGAGGGTCGCCTCTGCTGACTGCACCGCCACTGTACCGGTAAAGGTAGCTGTCACTTCCACCTCCGCCCCCACAGTCGTGGAGGGGTCAGAAAAGCGGAGCTGCCCCGAGGATGCGTATGCAGAAAAGGAAAAACCTGAAACCAGCATACACACCGCCATCAATGCCATTAATGCTTTTCTCAATCTTTTCATTGTTCTTTTCCTCTTTATTCGTAATATTTCAATCATTCAGCCCATCAGCATTTCTAATATCCGGATACTGCGTCACCGCCACTGCCGTCAGAGCCGCCGCTGACTTCGCCGCCCGAGGAGCTCTCTCCACCGGATGAGCCCCCAGTCTCTGCTCCTCCATCTCCGCTGCCGCCAGAACCGCCGCTGACTTCGCCGCCGCTTCCGCTGCCGCCGCTGACATCACCGCTGTCCCCGGTCCATCCCGATCCGCCGCTGCCGCCAGTCCATCCTGATCCACCGCTGCCGGAGCTTCCACTGCCGCTGGAGCTTCCGGAACTGCTTTCATAGTCATAGTCGTAATAGGAATCATCCGGCTGTTCCATGATGGCCTGACTGTCCTCATCCGTGTCTGCCTGCCTATCGCCGGCCTTGGCCACAATGTTTCCACTGATGGTGGACACCGTTGAAGAAGGTGTATATCCATCTTCTGTTCCAAAGAAAAACTCATGAAGCTGCTGTACATTGCTCTCCAACGTCACAGGAATAACTACACTGCCTATATTATTCAGCGTATCCGTCGATTTATCAAAGGGAAATCCCGTCGTCTCCCCCAGCTTATAGTCGAAAGCATCCAGCGCATAATCAAGAATTTCTGTGAGGGTAAAGTTTGTAGACACCTCCGGGAATACCTTATCTATGATCTTATTGATCTGGGAGAGGCTTGCTCCCTGCAGCTTTTCAATAACTTTTGTCAGCACCTCTCTCTGCCTCTCAGCACGCTTAAAGTCATCACCGGCCGTATAACGAATACGGGAATAGGCTGTTGCCTGCACACCATTTAAAGTCTGAAGCCCCGGTTCCATTACTCCCATAGAGTCCTTTCCCGTCACCTTAATAATCTCAGTCGCATAGCCGTTAATATAACTAATCTCCTCTTGCTGGACATCGATCTCCACACCGCCAACGGCATCGATCACATCAATCAGCGCATTAAAATTCACCGTCACATAGTGTTCAATATCCATATCCAGATTCTCATTGAGCATAGCAACGGCCCCCTCAGGACCTCCATAAGCATAGGCCGCATTGGCCTTGTTCAGCGTTCCATCACTCTGCTGCAGGAGAGTATCACGATACACCGATGATATCTTTACTTCCAATGTCTCGCGGTTGAGGCTGGCGATCATGATCGTATCGCTCCTGGTCCCCTCCCCTAATTCATTGTCTCTGGAGTCAACGCCAAAAAGGGCAACGTTGAGATATCCCGTCCCCCTCTCTCTGGCCTCCTTAGAGATATTCAACTTATCCGCGTCCAGCTCCACTGTATCGATCTTTGCCAGTTTGCTGGCCAGCAGCACTGCCCCCGCCGCCGCCACGATCAGGAAGGTGCCCCCCACAATGGAGGCGATCTTCTTCCCGAGAGACCAGGAAGCAAATCCTCGGTTTTTCTTTCTGCGTCCGCGCCGGTAATGCTTTCTTTCTTTTGCCATTACTAAAATCCTTTCGCTAAAAAACTACATGATTTCCGAACATATCATTCTATACTATACATGATTTTCTCAAAAACTGCAATTATTTTTCCCAATAACTCTGGCTCATCGTACATTTTTTTATAAGCCAGAAAGGGAGCTTCCTGTAGCTGCGCCCCAGTCGGTATCCCAGATACTTACAGCCGCTCTGCCACACCAGCTTCGGGATCAGCCATCCCTTCTTCTCTCTCAGCAGATATTTTGCCGTATTCTTCACGAGGCGGATCCCCTCGCTCTCCGAGGCGATCCCCGCGAACACCTCCGGGTGATCCGCCTGGGAGACAGCCAGATCAAAATTTCTGTGGAACTGCTGGACTCCTGTATAATTGTGGGAGTGGATTACCCTGGCCTCCGCCGCATAGGCGATCTTGTATCCCTTTTCAATCATGTGGCCTGCCAGGATCATATCTTCGTTGAAAATAGTCTTCTTTTCAAATCCGCCTGTCTCCTCGTAGGCCTTTTTGCTGTAGGCCGCACACACATCTGAACAGAAGAAGGTCTTGATCCCAAGAACCGGCAGATCCTCCTTTCCTTTCAGTCTGGACTTCTCCGGATAGTTAAAGGATCTGGTGTATCTCTCAATGACATGGCAGTCCTTCCCGGGAAGCTGCCGGGCATACGTCACTCCCACATCGTCCCTCTCAAAGGGCTTTATCAGATTCTCGATCAAATACTTGTCATAGGGTACCGCATCCTGAGTCATGAAGACGATAATATCCGCATCTGACTGCCGGATCCCCATGTCCCTGGTACCGCCATGGTCAAACTGCTCTTTTTCAATGTGCGTCACCCGAATTCCCTGTTCCATGCAGAACCTTGCCGGGAAATGATCTGATATCGTGTTGATCACATGGATCCCGTCCGGCAGCCGGGTCTGCTTCTTCAGCCTGAGAATCAGCTTTTCAAACTCCCTTCCCGGCCTGTAAACCGGTATGATCACTTCAATCCTTTCCGCCATCTGCCATCTTCCTCCTTTTTCTGATATCCTACAAAGAGATACATCACCGTAGTAAGAGCAAGCCAGAACCAGGTGGTGGGATTGCTGAACCAGGTGGTAAAAAATGCCAGCCCCAGATAGATCGCAATCTGCCCGTAAAAAAGATAAGCCACCGGGTTGCCGCCCTTATGGATCCAGACTGTCAGCTTCCTGGCAGCAAAACCAATGATCAGCGCCAGGAGAAGCACTCCCACTATCCCGAAATCATAGTAGGCATCGTAGAACATGGTCAGAGTCGTCAGCTCCGGCTTGGTAATATAGATAGGACTTGCTGTCAGCTCCGGAAAAATAAATTTCAGACCTGTCAGAGCGAACACCGGGAACAGCATCCGCACCCCATAGGTGTGCTCTGCGATCTGCTCCACAAGACAGTTAAAGTTCTCAAAATTGTTGGCTACATAGATATAGGGCTGCGTGATGAAGATGGGTGTGCTGCTGTTCTTCATATCAAAGATGCCGTTCAGGTATTCCACGTCGTGGTTCCTTGCCACAGTGAGCCCCACATAGACGGGAACCATGATGACCAGCAGGAGCACCAGCACCTTCCAGTTCAGATGCCGGTTCGTGAGTATATAGACCACCACGGCAAACCCCACCGCAAACAGCAGCTGAAACCTGGATACACACAGCACCGGCACCGCCACTGCCGTTATGTTCGCTATCCCCAGCAGTACATAGTCTCTCCTGCTCCTCTTCTCCTTCACCTTCCAGTAGAGGACAGTGATCGCCGGGATCAGAATACAGCTGATGGTAAAATAGTGCACCCCGGAAACATGGAAATAGGAATAGGCATGGGGCTTATCCGAAAAGAGAGGGATGAAGCCCACAGCCAGGAACTCGATCAGAAAGCAGACCCAGGAGGCAACAGCCAGCCCGCAGGCACAGAGTAACAGCCTTCCTGCCCTCACCCCGTCTTTTGCCAGCGCTACATGCTCCGGCATGGACTGCCTCCGCATATATCCGGCGCAGAAGCCAATGTAAGCCAGGAAAAAGGTAAGCCAGGTCCAGACGCTCCAGTCTGTCTGGAGATGGCTGAGCTGCAGGCAGGCGATTCCCTGCCCTCCTACCCAGGCCAGGGCAAACAGTCCCTTCATGTCCACCAGATTCCCGCTCTCCCTGAAACGGCAGATATAAACGCCCAGGGCATAGAAAACAAGAAGAAGGGAGCTCAGTATATGCACTCCCCCCCTGGAGGCAAGAAAGCTGCCAAAATAGATCACTGCACACAGCACTGCCTCCGCTATAAAATTGCGAAACATCGTTCCATTCTCTCTCATGCTTCCTACTCGTCTCCTGTATCTTCTGACTCCGTAAAGTCTGACTGCATTGCGGTCGTGCTCTCATCTACTCCTGTGAGGTATATAATATCATTGTCAATCTGCTGTACAGTCTCTGATGGCGTATAGTCTTCCTCCCCAAAGAGAAATTCATGCAGGCGGCTGACATTGGATGAGAAATCGATAGGCACAACATAGGAGCCGCTGTGGTTCCGCACATTTTCCGATGTTGTCACATCGAACGGGAAGCCTGACGTATCTACGATATTGTAATTCAGCGCATTGGCTGCAAAGCCAAGTAAATCCGCGGACGAAAAGCTGGTCGATATCTGCGGGAAAACTTCATCTACAATCTTGTTCAACGTAGAAAAGCTGGCTTTCTTCGCCTTCTCCATGACCTTTTCAAGGACAATACGCTGTCTCTCTGTCCTCTTGAAATCGTTTCCGTCTGTATATCGGATCCGGGCATAGCCCACCGCATGGACCCCATCCAAAAGCTGGGTCCCGGCCTCCTCTTTGATCTGCGTCATCTCTTTCCCGGTCACCTGGGCCGTCTCAAAGGCGTAGCCATTGCACCAGAACGCCTCCTCAGCTGTCATATCGATCTCAAGTCCTCCTAAAAGATCAATCACATCCACAAGGGCATTGAAATTCACACTCACATAATTCTGGATGTCCAGGTCAAAATTCCGGTTCAGAAGGCTGATAGCATCCTCCACACCCCCGGTGTTATAGGCTGAATTGGCTTTCTCATATGTACCGTCCGCCTGCTGGAGAAGAGTATCTCTGTAGACAGATACAAGCTTCACATCGCTGGTCTCATTGTTGATGCTGGCGATCATGATGGTGTCACTCTGGACGCCTCCCTCCAGCTCTCCGTTTCTGGAGTCAAGCCCGAACAGGGCAATATTAGTGTAAGGTCCGGTGTCCTTATATACATCCAACCTGCTCTTGTCCAGGATATTAAAGTCCAGCTTGTCCAGCTTGAACATTCCATAGGCCACTACGCCCAGCACAGCCAGGATGATCAGCTCAAGGATCAGAACAATGATCCGTTTTCTTCTCTTTTTCCTTCGAAGCTGCCGCCTCTCCTCGCGGGTCATCTTCTTCTGTAATCTCTTTTTTCTGCTCATTCTATCTCCTGTATCTTCCATTGTCTAGTAGGCGTTCTTGTTCACAAACCCCTTAAAGAAGGTCATGATGATAATCTTGAAATCAAACCCAAGGGTCCAGTTCTCAATATAGTAGAGATCGTGCTCGATCCGCTTCCGAATAGATGTATCTCCCCTGTAGCCGTTGACCTGGGCCCATCCGGTCAGGCCCGGGCGTACCTGATGCTTTACCATGTATCTGGGGATTTCCTCCTTAAACTGTTCCACAAACTGGGGCCGTTCGGGACGGGGGCCCACCAGGCTCATATCCCCTTTCAGCACGTTAATAAGCTGGGGCAGCTCGTCAATGCTGGTCTTCCGGATAAAGCGGCCGATAGGAGTCACCCTGGGATCGTTCTGGGTTGTCCAGGCCTTCTTCTCAGAGGAAGCGTCCTGCACCACCATGGAGCGGAATTTGTACATATAAAAAGGCTTATTCCTCATGCCAATCCTCTCCTGCTTAAAGATCAGCGGTCCCGGTGACGTGGCCTTGATGATCACCGCCACCACTGCCATGACAGGGGAAAACAGGATCAGCGCCACCACGGCTCCGAAAAGATCCACGCACCGCTTCATAAAGGCGTTGAGCCGGTTGTTCAGAGGCACGTGACGTATATTAATGACCGGAAGGCCGAGAAGGTCCTCCGTGTAGGGCTTTGTGGGGATAATATTGTTGTAATCCGGGATAAACTTCGTGTGGACGCCGGACTTTTCACACATGCTTACAATCTTTGCCAGCTTGTGATACTCCGCCAGGCCAAGGGTAATGGCAATCTCGTCCAGCCGGTTTTCCGGCAGAATAATAGACAGGTTGTCGATCCGGCCCAGCACCCTGATTCCCTTGTACTCGGTTCCCCTCGGCACATTGTCCGCCAGGATCCCGCGGACAGTGTAGCCCCAGGATGGGTTGGCCACTACCCTGTCAATGTACTCCTCCGCAGCCCGGCTGTACCCGATCAGAAGGATCTGCTTCTGATTCAATCCCTTTTTCCGGATGCTGCGCAGCAGAATCCGGATCAGGTTGCGCATCAGCGCCTCCGCAAACACATTTACACAGAAGAACACAAAGAGCATGCTTCGGGAGAAGTTCTGCTCCTTCACAAGATAAAGGATCAGGATCAGTCCCATCAGGCCGATCACGTTGGCCTGAGTGATATGCCAGATCTCCAGCCGCCGCCCCTGAACTCTCTTTGGCGTATAGAGCTGAAAAATGTAGTACAGGATCAGGTAGCCCGGGATCACAAAGAGCAGTACCCGGCAGTACTCCTGCAGTGACAGGTACCAGGGCGAAGGTGAAAATACACCAAATTTAAACCGGATATACCAGGCAAGCACATAGGACAGCCCTATGACACAGGCGTCCAGCACCACGTGAAGTCCGTTCCAGAACCGTTGATTATCTTTTATCATGATTACTTCCTCTATTTTATATAAAACCTATCATTATTTGACATACCGATATCAAATCCTGTTTTATCATACACTAAATATAGTGATTGAACAAGCCTTCCCTCCACATTTTTTCTTAACATTTATTTAACACTTTTGAAATATTCATGAAGTTCATCTGGCAATTCACGCCCGTCTCTGGTATAATCAATAAGTATTTAACATGAATAATTCGAAAATCAGAAGCAGGGGAAATAGACTATGCAGGTTACGATCGTCATTCCAAATTACAATGGAAAGCATTTCATGAAGCCCTGTCTGGAGTCACTGGACAAGCAGACATACAAGGGGTTTGAGATCATCGTGGTAGACAACGCTTCCTCCGACGGGAGCATGGAATATATGAAGGAGACTTACCCGGAGATCCGCTGTATTGCCCTGGACAAAAACTATGGATTCAGCCGGGCGGTGAATGAAGGGATACGTGCCTCCCGCACTCCCTATGTCATTCTCCTGAACAACGACACCACTGTGGATCCCCGCTATGTAGAGGAGATGGTTCGGGCGATCCGGAAGTCCAAACGGATCTTCTCTGTCAGCAGCAAGATGATCCAGATGTACCACCCGGAGCTCATTGACAGCGCCGGAGATCTCTACACCCTCATGGGCTGGGGCGTCTGCCGGGGTACCGGAAGACCTGTGTCCAACTACACAGAAGCAGACGAGATCTTCACAGCCTGTGCCGGAGCCGCCATCTACCGCCGCTCCGCCTTTGAGAAGATCGGATACTTTGATGAATCCCACTTCGCCTACCTGGAGGACATTGATGTGGGCTACCGGGCAAAGATTTACGGCTATAAGAACATGTACTGTCCCACTGCCCTCGTCTACCATGTGGGCAGCGGCACAAGCGGATCCAAGTACAACTCCTTCAAGGTAAAGCTGTCCGCCAGAAACAGCGTGTACCTCAACTACAAGAACATGCCTCTGGCACAGCTGATCCTCAACTTTGTGCCCCTGGCTCTTGGATGGCTCATCAAATCTCTCTTCTTCGCGAAGATCGGCTTTGGCAGAGACTACCGAGAGGGCCTGAAGGAAGGGTTCCAGACTCTCTCAGAGCAGAAAAAAGTCCCCTTCCGGCTCCGCCATCTTGGAAACTACGTGGCCATCGAGCTGGAACTGATCGCACATACCTTCGCCTACGCAAGGGACTGGTTCAGCAGAAAGCTGGGACACAATTAGAACAATTATTAAAATGAGACGTAACACTTTTAAAAAGTATTACGTCTCATTTTCACTTTACCGGTGTACTATTGTGTATATTTTACGAACAAAAGGCTTTAAAAGTGGAACGTATCCTTCAGCCCGGCCCACTTCTGATCCTTGTCGCTTAAGTTCAGAGCCGTACCGTCCGCCAGATGGTACCCCTCCGCGGAAGCGCTTCCCTGGTACTCGCCCTCCAGCTGGGGCCATGTAATGCCGATCTCCGGGTCGTTCCAGGCCAGTCCGCCCTCATCTCCCGGATGATAGAAGTCCGTGCACTTGTAGCAGAACTCAGCCACATCGCTGAGAACCAGGAAGCCGTGGGCAAAGCCCTCGGGAATGTAGAACTGCTTCTTATTCTCCTCTGTCAGCTCAATGCCGAACCACTTGCCGTATGTCTCGCTGCCGCTCCTAAGATCCACCGCCACATCGAAGACAGAGCCCTTGATGACTCTCACCAGCTTGCCCTGAGGGAATTCCTTCTGGAAATGAAGTCCCCGCAGGACGCCCTTTGTGGAGCAGGACTGGTTATCCTGCACAAAGACCATGTCAAGGCCGTTCTCCTCCATGTCTCTCTGGTTGTACGTCTCCATGAAATACCCTCTGGCGTCCCCGTGCACTGCCGGCTCGATGACGCAGAGTCCCTGGATGCCGCCTGCATTTTTCTCAACTTTGATCTGTCCCATTGCTGTAAGCCTCCTTAAAACTCGATTTCTCTCAGATATCTATTAAGAGCGTCCTGCCATGTGGGGAGAGGAGTAAATCCGTTCTCCACAAGCTTGCTCTTGTCCAGCCTGCTGTTGAAGGGACGGGCCGCCTTGGACACGCCGTACTCCGCCGTGGTCACCGGCTTCACCGTGAGACGGTCCTCACTGTACTCTGTGTGTCCCAGTTCCACTGCCTGGCGGAAGATCTCCTTTGTGAAATCATACCAGCTGATGTAACCGCCCTCATTTGTGGCGTGATAGTAGCCATACTTCTCTGTCTCCAGCATATCCACCAGAAGCCTTGCCAGGTCAAAGGTGTAGGTCGGAGTCCCGATCTGGTCGTTCACTACCGTCAGCGTGTCGTGAGTCTTGCCCACATTCAGCATGGTCTTGATGAAATTCTTTCCGTTTTTACCAAACACCCAGGCGATGCGGACGATGAAATATTTCTCCAGCGTCTCAGACACAGCCAGCTCTCCTGCCAGCTTTGTCTCCCCATATACATTTAAGGGTTTGTAATCCTTGCAGTCCGGCTCCCAGGGCGTCTCCCCCTGTCCGTCAAAGACGTAGTCCGTGCTAAGATAGATCATCTTGCAGTCCAGCTTTTTGCACATCTGGGCAATGTATTTTGTGCCGTCCACATTGATGGCCCGGACCTTCTCCTTTTTATCCTCATCCTCTGCCAGGTCTACTGCCGTCCAGGCCGCGCAGTGCACCACCACGTCCGGCTGCACCTCTGAGAGCACCTTCTCCACAGAGGCCTGATCCGTGATATCCATGGGCACATAGGGCATGATCTCCACCGGAGTGCCGTCCTTAATGCCGCTGTACTCCTCCTTCAGGTCAGAGCCCACGCCTTCGTATCCCCGTCCTGCCAGTTCATTCATCACATCATGTCCAAGCTGTCCTGCAACACCGGTCACAAATACCTTCATTATTTGATCTCCTCCCTGTTTCCATACATCTTCTCATAATAGTTCTGATACTCTCCGGAAATGATGGTCTCCCACCACTCCTTGTTGTCCAGGTACCACTGGATGGTCTTCTTGATGCCGTCTGCGAACTTTGTCTCCGGCAGCCAGCCCAGCTCGTTGTGGATCTTTGTGGGGTCGATGGCGTAGCGCATATCGTGGCCCTTTCTGTCCTCCACGTGAACGATGAGGCTCTCCGGCTTGCCCAGCTCCTTGCAGATCAGCTTTACAATGTCAATGTTCTTCATCTCATTGTGGCCGCCGATGTTGTACACCTCGCCCACGCGGCCCTTGTGGATGATCAGGTCGATGGCCTTGCAGTGGTCCTCCACGTAGAGCCAGTCCCTGACATTCTCCCCTGCCCCGTATACCGGCAGAGGTTTGTCATTGAGCGCATTGGCGATCATCAGCGGGATCAGCTTCTCCGGGAAATGGTAGGGGCCATAGTTGTTGGAGCAGCGGCTGATGGTCACCGGCAGGCCGTATGTCCTGTGGTAGGCCAGCACAAGAAGGTCTGCGGAAGCCTTGGAGGCGCTGTAGGGGCTGCTTGTGTGGATGGGAGTCTCCTCTGTGAAGAACAGATCCGGCCTGTCCAGAGGCAGGTCGCCGTACACCTCGTCTGTGGATACCTGATGGTATCTCTTGATGCCGTACTTGCGGCAGGCGTCCATGAGCACAGCTGTTCCCTTGATGTTGGTGTCAAGGAAGACCTCCGGGTTCTCGATGGAGCGATCCACATGGCTCTCAGCCGCAAAGTTGACTACCATGTCCGGATGCTCCTCCTCAAAGAGCTTGTACACAGCCTCACGGTCCGTGATGCTGGCCTTCACAAAGCGGAAGTTGGGATTGTCCATGACAGGAGCCAGAGTGGACAGGTTTCCCGCATATGTCAGACAGTCCAGACAGATGATGCGATAGTCCGGGTACTTGTCCAGCATGTGAAATACAAAGTTGCTTCCGATAAATCCAGCTCCGCCGGTTACAATAATATTCATAGTGTTTCTTCTCCTTTTTCTTGGCAATAGTTAGATGATTTTCCTATATCTCTTTATTATCAATAGAGATTTTCCTGGTATTTCCCGTCCAGCACGTCCTTCAGATACTGACCGTACTGGTTCTTTTTCAGAACCTCGTACACTTCCATCACGTCCTCTTTGGAAATCCATCCGTTTAAGTAGGCGATCTCCTCCAGGCAGGCAATCTTCCTGTGCTGGTGAGTCTCCATAGTCTTGACAAAATTGGTGGCGTCCACCAGGCTCTCATGAGTTCCCGTGTCCAGCCAGGTGAAGCCCTGTCCAAGAAGCTCCACATTGAGCTGTCCCGCCTCCAGGTAAATGCGGTTCAGGTCTGTGATCTCCAGCTCTCCTCTGGCGCTTGGCTTCAGGTTTTTCGCGTAATCCACCACTTTGTTGTCATAGAAATAAAGGCCGGTCACGCAGTAGTTGCTCTTGGGATGCTCCGGCTTCTCCTCTATGGAGACAGCCTTACCCTCCTGGTTGAACTCCACAATGCCAAACCGCTCCGGGTCATCCACATAGTAGCCGAACACTGTGGCGCCCTTGCCGGACTCCGCATTTTCCACAGCTGCCTTTAATCTTTTCTTAAGGCCGTGGCCCGCAAAAATGTTATCCCCCAGCACCATAGCCACGCAATCATCGCCAATAAATTTCTCACCAATGATAAACGCCTGTGCCAGTCCGTCCGGGCTTGGCTGCACTTCGTAAGAAAGCTGCACGCCAAACTGATGTCCATCTCCCAACAGCTCTTTAAACCTTGGCGTATCCTGCGGTGTGGAGATGATCAGAATGTCCCGGATGCCCGCGTTCATAAGAACCGACATGGGATAGTAGATCATCGGCTTGTCGTAGATCGGCAGAAGCTGTTTGGATGTGACCATTGTCAGAGGATAGAGCCTTGTGCCGGATCCTCCCGCTAAAATAATACCCTTCATTGTAAAACCTCCTTGGTACCTTCATCTGGTATTCCTGGTAAATAGTATTTCTGATAAGCCGTATCTTATTAGTTTAATTGCATTATAAAAGGTGACCTTAGGTCACCTTCAAGTGTTTTTTAACATTTTGTAATAATTTGGTTATTTTGCACAAATAAATATCCCGGCATCCTTTGTGATCCTGAATCCCCCGGCGGTTTTCTTCTTCACAAACGCCCGGAAGTCATTGTATTTTTCCCCGATGTACTGCCCCTGGTTCCCATGGCAGGAGAGCACATAGGAAATGAGGGGCTCCGGCTCCGTGACCACAAGGGCGTCCCCGTACTGCTGCCACACCACTTCAGCGAAGCTCTCTCCAAGCAGCTCTTTGCCGTTCTCCTTGCCAAACTTCTCATACAGCTTATCCGCAGACAGGGCAATCCTTTCGTCAAACTCCTGGACAAGCTGACCGACCTCCTTCATATGCTCCCGCCCGTAGGTGCTGCAGATGAATCTGCCGCCAGGCCTTAGCACTCTTTTCACCTCCCGGCAGACAGCCGGGATATCCTGGCAGTAGAAAAGCACATGGTTCGCGATCACCAGGTCAAAGGTCTCATTGTCATAGGGAATATGATGACAGTCAAAGCTGTTGAAAGCAAACCTCGTATCCTCCGTCCCTATAGCGCGCCTGGCATCCCGGAGCATGCCCTCCGAGACATCAGAGAGCGTGACTGCCACATCAGCCGGAAGTTTCTCCTTGTTCTCCGTCCAGAGGGTACCGTCCCCACATCCCAGCTCCAGTATCTTCATCCCGCTCTCAACACGCAGCTTCTCATAGATCCAGGGAAACCACCCCTGCCTGTTCTGAGAATAAAGGCTGTGCAGATTGATCCTGGCTGAGATATTGGTGGCGCTCTTATACTGGTTCTTAAAGCTCTTTTCCATGCCCGTCAGATGGATCAGCCCCAGCATCCGGCTCCAGTCCACCACATGCTCCTCCCGGATGGCAGCTGTCGTGTCCTCGATGGCCTGCTCCACAAGCTGCATCTGCTCGATCCGGTCCTGCACCAGCTTCTTCTGAATGTCCAAGGAATTGAGCATAAAGTGGTAATCCGTATCCGCAATGGTCATCTCACGGATATCGTCCAGAGAAAACCCCAGATACTTCAAAAGGAGGATCTGCTGCAGTCTGGCAAAATCCTCGTCTGTATAAAAACGTGCCCCCGCATCAGTCACATACGAGGGCTTTAAAATGTTCTGTTTGTCATAGTAGCGGATCGTCCGCAGGGTCACCTGAGCCATGCGGGCAAACTCGCCGGATGAATAGTAGCCTGGTTTCTTCATGTCCCGCTCCGCAAATCTTATTCAAATCTGGACAGATAGCCCGGATACTCGGCATGTCCTGTGGACAGCGTATCCCCATCTACCGTGATGCGAATCTGCTCACACTCGTAGGCATCCAGGAATGTATTGACAAGGGCACCCACTGTATAGTACTCGCCTGTCGTCCCCATGTTAGATACATATGTAGCAAAGGCGCCATTCAGATCCAGCTCTATGCTCTCCTTCCCATCCACTGTGTTCATAGTAAAGGAATTTTCCGCCACGTCGGCTGTCAGCGCCCCCTGCGAAACCAAAGCCTCAAGAACAGCCTCGGGAGAGAGGGAAGCTATCTGCACTTCTGAAGACTCAAAAGCCGTGGAGTCCGCATTGCTGTAGAAGACAGTAATCGTCGCAGTCTCAGCCACCGGCTCCTGAGCAGGAGTCTGTGTGTCTGTATTCGTCGCATCCTGAGAGGGCTGCTCCTCTTCCGCCTCCGGCTCTTCTGTCTCTTCCGGTTCCTCTTCTTTCTGCTCCTCCGTCTGGGTATCCGAACTATCGGAAGGCTCCTGGCTATCTCCGGAATTCCTGCCACAGGCGGCCAGAGAAAAGACAAGGGTTAAAAGTAAAATTGCTATTATCAGTTTGGATTTCATGATGCTTGTCCTCCGTTTGTAAAGAGTGTTCTGATTAAATTATAAGCGGATTTGGAAGTTATGTCCAGTGTAGTTAGTGTGAATTTTCATAGTCTCTTACACTTTTCATCTCTTTATTTTCTACGCACGATTTTCCCGATGCGGCGAAGCGGGCGGGTAACTTTCCAGCTTGTCGAATCTCTATATAGGGAAATTTCCTTCTTCAGTCTTTCCACCTCGTCATATAGTGACTTGTTATCAACCTCAAGCCTGTCTCTCTCCTCTCTTACAGTCTGAAACTTCTTCTGAACGATTGGATCAAAATAAATATTTTTTGCATTCATCCTATATAGATCCTTTATAGAGAAATTAAATTTTTTTTCCAGAATGTCTTTCATTTCGTCATCTCTAAACAGCTCTTTCAGCTTTTCAATGCCCGCCGGAGCTGTCCATTCCCAGCCAATCTGTGACTTACACAATATGAATGCCTTTTCACACTCCAATTCCTGAGGTGTAACAGAAGCTTTACAGATAAAGTCATCCTGAAATGCTGCCAGAAATACATCTTCCGGCATATCATCAAAAATGTGAGCTCTGATATCTGCATACTCGTTAAATGTTCTGATATCGTTTTCCTCTGTCACGGCACTTGCGTTTATATTTTTGTCATTCTCTTTTCCAAATCTGCGCATCCCAATCAGCCGCTCGGGAATCACATAGAGATTATGATGCTTAACGATCCTAACCCAATAATCATAATCGTGCAGCTGCCTGTATGCTGGTTCAAAACCGCCGGTCTCCCGCATCAATTCCGTTTCCATTAAAACCGAAGAATGCAAAAGGCAATTGCCTACATAGTAAAACTGCTTTATCCAGTCACGCTGGCTTCTGAAATCAGCATCGCACATTTTCCTCAGTTCAGGCTCTTCATCGTTTATAATCTCTCCTCTTTCATTAATCCAGTTACACCAGGTAAAACAAATCCTGCATTCAGGATTTTTCTTCATAAATTGCATTTGTCTGTCCAGCCTGTTTTCATACCAGATATCATCACTGTCAATTCTGGCGAGATACTTTCCCCGGACTTTGTCAAATCCAAAATTTGTTGCATAACAGATATGCTCATTCTTTTCAAGTCTGTACATCTCAATCCTGCTATCCGAAAAGTCTTCCACAATTTCGCAGGAACGATCTGTAGAGCCATCATCCACTATGATCAACTGGAGATTCTTCCAGGTCTGATTCAGCACACTCTGCACTGCATCTCTAATCGTATTTTCACGGTTATAGTTTACCATTAACACTGAAATCAACTCTTCATTCATCACTTTTCCTCCGCATCCTCTGATAACCGATCGGCGTTTGTCAATCTAACAAAAATATTCTTTGAAAAAGGCACATAAACGCAGATCGGACATACACAATAAATTGAAATCTCTATGTGAATACAAGGGATACTTGTCCTCTATCTTATACAAACGGCCTCTGCACTCCTATCACATTACCTCGGCTATACAATCCTTGTATTGTCACACCCTGTCCAGGCCAGGAGTCAATAATTTGTCCCCCGCCTATATAAATTGCAACATGATTTCTGTAATACACCAAATCTCCCCGCTGCAGATTATTTAGCCCCACAGGCATAAATGTATTATTGTTCAGCCAATTCATAGAATTATATGTTTGTCCCGGCAACCATCTATGGTTATATGGATTATAAATTCCCATATCCATTCCAGTCGCATATAAACACTGTAAAACCAGTCCAGAGCAATCCACAGCGTCACCCGGCCAGCTTGACCAGGGCTCAATATATCGCGTTCCTAAATATTCATATGCTCTTGCAACAAATGCATTTACACAATCCTCTCTGGACGCATCTATCGCAATTCTGGAAGGTGTTACATAAGTGAAATAGCCCGTACAATAGCTGGGCAGCATAACCGTTCTCGAACTCACCTGCGGATATCCCGCAGGATTCTGCCATCCTATTTTTCCAGGAGTTGCCGCAGAGAAAACACGCCACTCCTGTCCCGAACTTCCATTCTGCTCATATGCCCACACATTTGTGCCAGATTGTCCTGAGCTGCCGACAACATCTGCTACTGTTCCCAAAGCAGATTTTAAAACAATACCATTTTCCCCCATTTCAAAGCGCCACTTTTGCGCATTGCTTCCATTTGCCTCATATTGTTGAATATTTGCATTCAATGCCGCACTTCCACCACTGATATCTAAGACTTTTGCCGAGCAGCATGCCGTCAAGGTATACCAGCCATCGCCCACGCTCTTCACCCACCACCGTTGTGAAAGAGTTCCATTAGATGAATAGACCTGTACATTTGCGAAATTATCTCTTGATCCTCCTGCAACTTCCAGGCGCAAACCGGTATTAGATAATGGAGCGAACTCATAAAATCCCGGCTCTAATACACTGACAGCGTTGAAAGTCCACGCTTGCGCTTTTGTCCCATTCTCGTCATAGGTTCCTATATTGGTCTGATCCGCGGTATTAGCTCCACTTAAATCTAATCTTTTCCCCGAAGCTCTATTCGTTAAAGTAAATCCATCTCCCAACTGCAAACCTAAAACCCATTGTGCATCTGTAACATTTCCGGAATTATTCATTTGGCAAACGTTTCCATTTACATCTGTTAAATACAATCCTGAACCAAGATTCTGCAAGGATATAATCCCTTCTTCAACCGTTCTGACCTGCCATTTTTGTGCCAGGCTTTTATTATCGGTATAAATCTGAGCATTTCCTCCAACAGACAATGAACCACCTGCAATATCAACAACTTTATTTGAATTAATAGCCGTGCTGATCATATAGCATCCTTCTGCAATTGACGGCTTATACTCTATAAAACTCCACTTTTGAGAAGACACGTCAGAAATGTTCTGAGTAGTAATTGTTCTTCCCTGTGATATATCTCCCGCATCCATACTCAATCCATTGGCAGCTGAAATTATTCTGTAAGAACCGTCCCCGGTGTCCGATATGATCCAGCGCTGTTTTATCGTATTATCTTCAGCTTCCTGCTGCACTACTGTTCCGGGAACAAGGCCACCTCGAGTCAGTTCAACTACTTTGCCGGTTTTTACTATTTTTATACTATAGTAACCGTCTTCATGATATTCGACCCAGAAACACTGTGCTAATGTTCCGTTAGAACTATAAATCTGCATGGGTGTTCCGTCTGCTGCGTCTCCATTATGCAAATCCATAACCATATTGCTATCTGCGGAAAGCGCAATTGTATAGTACCCGTCTTCAATAACTTTTCCCTGAGAAGGAACATTGGCCTCTGTATTATAAAAACAAAACATTTGTGCATTTGTTCCGTTCCAGGTATATGTCTGCACTTTTGCTCCATTCACTGCTATTCCCGAAGCCACATCCAGGACCAATCCTCGTCCCAATGCAGAATAAAAGGTATATGTTCCATTGTCATTCTTGATAGGAAGCCATTTCTGCGCTCTTGTTTTATTCCAATCATATTGCTGTATCTGGACACCATTTTGGATAGATGCTCCGTCTACATCAAGAACTTTCCCGGAGTTGGCACTGACTATCTTCGCATATCCGTCATCCGTATATTCAACTTTCCACCGTTGAGCTAAAGTTTCATTAGATTCATATAACTGTACTTTCGCGCCAGTGGCTTTTGAACCATTTGTAACATCTAATGACATTTTTTCGTTCAACACTGACGTAATCTGATATGTTCCCGCAGCTATATCCGGCTGTCCGATCTTTATTGCGGCAAGGCTGTCCATCTCTTCTTCCGACCAACAAAAAGGAGCCTCTTCCAATGTCCATGTACAGCTTCGAGTATCTTCTCCCGGCACGGTTACAATAGAATTTGTTGCCGCTTGATCTTGCCCCAGCATTTGACCATTGGCTGCGCTGGTAATTGTATATGTATAATCTTCATTTTGCAGAATATCCCAGAACTGTTGATGCGCTTCAGTATTTTCCGGTGCCGCTGTCACAAGTGCGCCGGGTACAGTATCTCCTCTGTCAACATCCAAATTTCGATCAGCACTGCATGACCTTATTGTGTAATATCCTTTTGACTCATTATAAGAAATAAAAAAATATTGAGTCAGATCATTCTGTTTACCAGCATTACTTTGTATTTTGCTGCCCACATTTTTCAAATAACTGCCGTTACTGCTAATCATATATGTACCATCTGCAATGGTCTTTCCACTATTTGATATCTCCGCTTTAGTGGAATAAAACAGAAACTTCTGATTATCACTTCCGTCACCAGAGTCAATATCGACATTGGATGAATTGGCAGCTGTCATCCCCGTAACATTTAAGACCATTCCATTTCCAACTGCCGATTTAATAGTAAAGGTACCGTCCCCATTATTTAATACGATCCACTTCTGCGCCCTGCTTTCATTGGAAGTATATTGCTGTACATTGGTCCCGGCCACATTATATCCGCTGGCTACATCCAGCACTTTCCCGGAGCCGGCATTAATGAAAGTAATATATCCCTTTTCATCATGCACAACTTCCCATTTCTGTGCCTTTGTAGTGTTTGTTTCATATATTTGTACATTAGCGCCATCATTATTCGATCCGCTCTCAACATCAATGACCTGTCTACTGGACAGACGGGAACCAATCACATATTCACCATCCGCCAGAACCGAACTGTTCTGCATAGCCAAATCATCCAATGTCTTTTCTTCCTGCGGAGCAAGCCGCATAATCTGAGTGCTTGAGTCATCACTGACTGAAGTCTCTTGCAGCTCATCGCTTTGTATATTATCACTGAATTCACTGGCGCTTTCGCCTGTATAAATCGGGTTCTGCGCATTTTCCGCATCATCTGCATCATCTTCTGTTCCCTGATCTTCCGATAAACTATCGGAATCTTCTTCTGTATCAGAAGCAACGTCCGTTTCAGAGATTCCTGTGCTGTCTAATGAATCCTCTTCCTTTGTCTCATCCATATTACTTTCTGTTGAAGAAGCGTACGCAAAAGAATAGTCGCTAAACACTATTGTGCAAATCATAAGACACAATAATATTCGCCGGAGCCCGGTAATATATTTCCGTCTTTTTGAGTAATTCATTAAACTTTCCCTCCCTCATAAATACAAAATCTTGTTTTCAATATAACGAGTGGACTATCCAGCCACTGCCTTCTTAGTCAAATCAGTCTCCTGAACTGCCTTTACTACAATTGCCTCGTGCTCTTTCACGAGGCAATTATTATATCACTTAACTAATGATACACCACCACCGTCGTCCCGGAAGGAATGGTGTCATAAATCCACTTTGCATTATTAATATTTAATCTCACACAGCCGTGGGAAAGCCCCATACCCAATCTGCCATCCATTAGCGAGCCATTATATCTGTTGTAAAGCACCGAATGGAACAGATAATCTCCGTAAAACTGCGTCCACCAGTAACAAATCGCATCTCCCGAATAGAAATAATATCCTCTGCTTCCCACTCGGAATACCCCTTCCACAGTCGGGGTACTTGCCTTTCCATCTGAACAATCCCAGTACTGAATACAGTTCCAATTGCCCTGCCATCCTTGAAAAATGCCAACTTTATGGGTTGTCCTGTTTACAAGGGCAATATATCCTGTGGTACTTGAATAGGAATTGGCTTTCAGCCTCATCATTTCCAGATCTGTAGGTATTTTAATTAATGAATAATTTGTCGACCCTACCGACTGCCTCACACCGCTTTTAGTTACATATGCATGAGTTGTATAATTTCCGCCATTGCTATGGTTTGCACTATCTACAAGCGCACTCCATGTGCCATTTCCATTATTGGTTCCATCATACCAGACAATATCATCCTGCCCCTGTTCATCGCTCCATGTAGGGAACTGAACAAGCTCTCCGTCAACTCCAAGAAGCCAAACTCTTCTTTGTGTGTCACTTATATACTCATTGTACAGATAATTATTGGGGCTGATATTCTGGATATTTGATGAACTGACACATACTCTCACTCCATTCCCCATTGTGACATATACATGGACTTTATAATCCCCAAAATGGTGACGATGATTCACAACGTTCATCGTTGTAGTATAAGAACCTTCGGATAATCTCGAGGCCGTATACCAGTATATATCATTCTGATTATCAGAACACCACATGGGTATTTCAACCTTCTGGATACCTGAAGAGGCAAGAAGACCTGAAATAGTCACTCGAAATGTACCTTTATTCCCGTTTATCTCTGAAATTGTCACATTTGAAAACAGAGGGACATTAGATACATTAAAGGTTGTCGTTCCAAGTCCAAACATTCCTCCGCCTTTGGTCACGCAGTATACATGTACGTTATACAATCCCAATTCACAGTGATCGCGCACCTCAACATCTAATGAATAATTTCCATTTGACTGCCGGCTTAATGTATGCCATGTAAGATCATTTTGACCATCTTTATCCCCCCACACAGCAACTCGCAACTCTCGTTCACCTGCCGGAACATTAACCCCGGATATATTGATTTCAAAAGTCTCCTCCGAGTCATCTATATCTTCCGCTTCTATTGCTTCTACTTTTGCTGACATATCACAGCTTCTTGATCCAATTCCGTTCAACATGCCAGTAATATCTTCTACATAGCAATGAATACTATACTCCCCTATGTTATATCGATGATCCTTGATATGTACATCAATAATATATTCACCGGCCAAATTTTTTCTTGCATTATACCAGATGAGATCACTTTGATCATTTTTAGACCATACAGGAATTTTTATGTTTTTAACAAGATCCTCATTTTCAATATCAGAAACTTTTACTGTAAAGCATCCTGCCTCTTCATCTACTTTTTCCACCTCGAAAGTATTGACAATGGGTACTTCTGTTTCAAATCCTGAAATCAACAGAGGAATCTGTTCCCCGTTTTGTTTTTTAGCATATGCATGGACATTATATCTTCCCAGACCTCTATGGTCATCCAGGCTAATTGTGCACACATAATCCCCTTCACCATTCTTGCCTGCAGTATACCATACAAGGTCATCTTGTCCGCCATTTTCGCTCCATACAGGGAAAAGGACTTCAGATGCGCCCGCAGGAATGACAAAATCCGATAATACAATACGATATCTTGCATCACCGATATTTTCGATCTGCAAACTGCCTTTTTCTATATCCATGCTGCACTCAGTGCTTCCCACGAAATATTGATATCCGGTAATATCCGTCACATATGCGTGTATATTGTAAGATCCATCTGAGTATTTATGGTTCTTCACATCCACTGTAAGTTCATATGTCCCGTCTAAATCTTTTTGAGCCGCATACCACACGAGATCGTCCTGTCCGTTTGAATTACTCCAAACCGGAATCATAATTTCTTTAACAAGATCTGCATTTGATACGCCTTCCACTCGAGCGCTAAATGTTCCCCTCTCTACATTCCGATCACTTATCTCAATTTCGGCAACTTTAGGAGCATCAATATTGAATTCATATGCTCCAATTCCTTTCATTGTATTACCTTTTGTGCGCACATACACATGTACATTATATTTTCCAAGTGCCCTATGGTTTTGCACAGACCAGTCATACTCATACGAACCCTTTTTCAGCTTTCTGGCATCGTACCATACCATGTCATCCTGTCCGCCATTTTCACTCCAAACAGCAAACAAGACCGCTTCTTCCCCCGCCGGTACTACAAGGTCATTTAAAGTAAAGAAATATTCTCCACTGTCCGTCCCCTCTGTAATTTTCAGTTCTGAACTTTCAACAACTATTTCATACTCTGTTTCCCCCACCCATACTTGCCCTCCAGACTCAAGCAAAGCATATGCATGAACAATATATTTCCCTAAAGTATAATTGTGATCCGACAACTTTACATCCGAATAAAAGGACGCATCTAAACTGCTTTCCACAATATTCCATGTCAGATCATCCTGTCCTCCCTCTTCACTCCAAACAGCAAACCTTATATCACAGATACTCTCTATATCAGAAAAATCATAAGCTCGTACTGTAAAAATGCCTTTATCTTTATCCTCTCCAGCAACTTCAACACTTCCTGTAATTTTCACATTCTGTGGAGCAGCAGATGGCTGGGCGTCCAAATTCGTCTCTTGATTGTTTATCTTCAAAGAAGAAATATCTGTATTTTCCTGATTGCTTTCTTCAATTTCCTTTTTATCTTCAACATTTTCATCCGCAAACTCTTCAGAATCCGCATCCTCTACGTCCTTGTCTTCCCGTGTTGCAGCCTCGGATGTATTGTCTCTGTCCAATTTCCCGGAGCCTTCAATTATTTGTTCCTCCTGTTCTCCAACCGTTTCTTCCGCATTAAGCGTCGCAACATTCGACAGAAGGCAACAAGCCAACACAAGCGCTATTCCCCTGAATAATTTCTTTTTCATTCCTTTCCCTCCCTGATGAAATCGGTAATTAATTTTATGATAACATTTTTCCATAGATAAGCAAAGACTTTTGTATAAATTACTAAAATGAGCCTCGATTATGAGGCTCATTTTAGTAGTATATTAAAATTTTTTTATCCTAAGGTAAAGGGCGCTTGTGTAATCGGGAAATTTCTATTATAAAAAGGATCGCCTTCATCCAGTATGCGCTTCCATTTTTTCTGGAACTTTTCCACCTCACCATCAAATCTTTTCTGCTTTTCTCTGGTATCCTCATACCCTCTGGATTTAGACTCATAATGATACCACTCAGCAAATGCATCAAATACAATCCATTTGTTCAGTTCTCTCAGTTTGAGACAGTAATCCACGTCATTGCAGGCGACAACAAACTGTTCATCAAAACCTCCTACTTCATTAAAAAGAGTCTTTTTAGTCATCATGCAGGCCGCCGTTACCGCGCTATAATTGCAATTAATACGAGCTCTCACCATGTATCCATAGTCATTCCGTCCAATTCCGGTATTTACATGTCCGGCATATCCTCCAAATCCAATTACAACGCCTGCGTGCTGTACCGTGTCATCTTCATAGAGAAGCTTTGCTCCTACGGCGCCCACATCGTCTCTCATACAGCAGCCAAGCATCTCTTCGATTGCATCAGGTGAAATTACTTCTGTATCATTATTCAGAAACAGAAGATATTCTCCCTTTGTCTCTTTTACTCCATAGTTATTGATTGCAGAATAATTGAAATCGCCTTTCCACATTATAACTCGTATATTATCATGCTCTTTCTGCAGACTCTCATAATAAGTGAAGGTCTCTTTCTCCTCACTGTTATTCTCTACAATGACAATTTCAAAGTTCTTATATTGATTTACTGTATACAGAGACTGGATGCATTTTTTCAGGTCACTGACATGATCCTTATTGGGAATAACAACAGATACTAGAGGATCCCCGTGTACTTTATATCTTACATGATACATTCCCCACAATCCTACATGCTCCACTGTAGCATCTATTCCCACTCTTTTTAAGTGTTCTTCTATTGCTCTTTTTCCGGCCTCATATGCATACATTTTGCTTGAAGGGTCGCCTGCGACCGAATTCATATGCACTCTCCAATGATACAAAATCATAGGAATATGCCTAATACTCTCTGCCCTTTCTATACAGCGAAACATAAGGTCATAATCCTGAGATCCATCAAATTCCTTCCTAAAGCCGCCTATCTCATCAACAATTTTTTTCTTTACAACAAAGAAATGCGTAATATAATTGTGACTTCTAAAAAGATCTATACTAAAATCCGGTTTAAAGTTAGGATCCATATGTTCTTTTCCATCACCATCTACCTTGTCTTCGTCTGTATACAGAATATCGTAATCCTTTTTCTGAAGGCACTTAACAACTTCGTATAAAGCACTAGGCGCTAATATATCATCATGGTCAAATAAACCTATATATTCGCCTGTTGCAAGCTCAAGCGCACCATTTGTATTACCGGATATACCAAGATTTTTTTCTAAGATCCGATATTTAATGCGGTTATCTTTCTGGCCGTATCTCTCAAGCTCACTTTCAACTTCTTTATCTCCTTCACTGCCATCTGCAATACACAATTCCCACTTTGCATATGTCTGAGCCAACACAGAATCTATCATTTCTTGCAAATAGGGAATAGGAGTTTTATAGGTCGGAACTATGATACTGATCAGGGGGGCTTTCTCAAACTCTTCCGCCCTCTGCCGCCCAAGCTCTTCCTTTGTCGGCTTATTCTCTTCAAACCACTCCTCATATGATTTTCCTGCATGCATAACTTTCATAAAAATATGCTCTTTCAGGTGAGAAAACCCATTCTTTTTCACATATTTAATAGTCTTTTGAGCATATTCAGGAGTTACATATTTATATGCAGCTCTAACAAAACCAACCTTTTCACGCAGAGACTGCTTTTTCCGGATATTAGCCAAATTAAAAATCAAATGCTTCTTCTTATTTCCATCCTCCAGAGACAAGCAAAATTCTTCCTGTTTATCATAAAAGTAATCTATGCGGAAACCACAAAGAATATCTTTTTCCTCAATCAGACCAGCATCTACCAAGTCAGGTCTTTTCAATTTTTTTAATTTAAAATCGACTTCGCCTCCTTCAGCATCTATTAAGCCAAAACTTACCGCCTCTGCCCCATCAACCGAAGAAGCCCATCCCGTAATTTCCGCTTTAGTATCACGCACGTAAATCAAATCTATATTATATGATATTGTACTGTCATCTGTAATTTTAGCCAACTGTTTCTTGTTTAGTTTGACAATACACTTACGTTCTTCTCCATTTGATACATACAATTCAAAAGTCTCTGGAACTTCTGCTGTATCTGTATAGCTTTTAATATGGAAGCCGCTGTCACATGGCACATTATACTTTTGATACTTCTTCTCTACATCCTTTCTATCTATTCTCTTCAGCTTAAATTTGTCCGCAGGTTTTCCATTAATAAAGGCTTTATAATGCAATGCTTTTCCTAAAGTATCAAACGCCCATCCATTAACGCGTATATACTTTTCTTGCGGTTTAACACGATACTTCTTTTCGTCAATATAATATTTGATTCCCATTGCTTTTCTCTCCCTATCTGAATAGTTTATAGAGGAACTTCATGAAAAATACAATATATATAACAAAAATCAGAAACACACCGAATGTTTCCAGGTCAAATCTGTCCGTAACTGTTTTAATTATCATTGTACCATCTGTATTCGCTCCATTTATCTGAAGACTGGTATTATCTTCCGTCTTAGGTTCATACAACAGTCCAATACCTCTGGTATTCTCCACATCTTCATTGACGCTTTCAAAGATTGCTCTATACGTCTTCCCTTTACATCCATGCACTGTTTCAAAAGGGAACTCGTTAAACTTACTATTTTCTATATCTTCTGCTTTTAGTTCAGACTCTGCTACGACTTCATCTGTTTCTTCATCTACTAAAGTCAATAGTATGGAAGAGCCTGTTGCATCTCCCTGTAACTGACACTTTGCAGTAATCCCATCCAGCGTTTCTTCAGAAGAAATAAATGTCTGCTCTATCTTGTCTTCAAAAACACCGGTCCCTATATATTCACTGTTATCCAGATTCCTGTCGTATAAAGGATTTACCTTCCCTATATGAGCATATAAAAATGCTATCACAATTACTACAACTATGCCTATAACTGTTTTTATTTTCTTCATTGCTTTCCTCTCAATCATCTGGTCCCTTTTGCTATATCTGGCTGTATTCTTCACAAATTTCCAACGCATCACCAAAGCGCTTCATAACACCATGCTCGAGCCAGACAACCTTATTGCATATATCCTTAACCTGTTGGATACTGTGAGATACAAAAAGGATTGTTGCTCCCTGCTCCATCATATGCCGTATCCTTTTTTCACATTTCTGTTGGAACCGGAAATCGCCGACTGATAATACTTCGTCTACGATCAGAATATCCGGAACACCTATAGTCGCAATAGCAAATGCCAATCTGGAAACCATGCCTGAAGAAAAATTTTTCACAGGGACGTCCATAAAATCTCTCAATTCTGAGAATTCCACAATATCTTTATAATGCTCCTGCATGACTTCTCGGGAATGGCCCAACAAAGCTCCGTTCAGATAGATGTTTTCTTTTGCAGTCAATTCAAAATCAAATCCTGCTCCCAGTTCGATCAAAGGCGCAACATTTCCCCTGACAGATACAGTTCCTATAGTAGGTTTAAGGACTCCTGCAATGGTTTTAAGCATTGTGCTTTTCCCACTTCCATTCAAACCGATAAGCCCCAGCGAATCACCGCGGTACACGTCAAAAGAAACATCTTTTAGGGCCCAGAATTCATTATATTTTATCTGCTTTTTCAGACTCCTTATCACATATTCCTTAAAGCCGTCAAAACGCTCTGATGCCAGATTAAACTTCATAGACACATGATCGACTTTTATAATAATATCGTTTTCCATATTCGCCTCCACTGTCTAAATATTCAAAATAAACTGATCCTGATTTTTATAGAAAACATACAGTCCCAATGCCAGGAAAAAAGCCGTCTCAACAATTGCAATAACAAGTGACCACACATCAAAAATCAACCCATTTATCATAACATCCCTAAACATCATCAGGATATTGGTCAACGGGTTTAACAGCACCACCTTCTCTAACCAGCCCGGTAGGATGGACATTGGATAAATGACCGGAGTAAGATATAAAAGCACTGTTGTAAATACTGAATAAAGATGCATAATATCCCTAAACTTCACAGTAAGCGCAGCCAGGATAAGGCCAATTCCCAGAGAAAGCAGCATCAAGAGGGACAAAGGAATAACTGAAAGTATTACGCTCCAATGAAGTTCTGCCCTTGTAGCAACCATAACGAGCATCAATGCTGTAAAAGATGCCATAAGATTAATGAAGCTTGAAAAAACTCTGGAAATCACAAATAAATATTTAGGCACATAAACTTTCTTGATCAGCGCAGCATTCCCTACAATGGCTGACATGGCCGTAGAGGTCGCATCGTTATAGAAGTTAAAAATAATCTGACCACTCAACAAATATAGCGGGAAATTTTCAACATCAAATCGGAACAGATTTGAAAAAACTACAGACAATACGATCATCATCAAAAGCGGATTTAGTAATGTCCACAACACTCCCAAAACAGACTTCCTGTATTTTATTTTTATATCTCTCGAAATCAACTCATTTAACAATGGCCTGAATTTGATAAAATTTTGTATATAAACAGACATGAAATCCTCCGTACTTACACATAACTTATTTTATATGATGCAATTGTATTTCGAAGTCCTGACGACTCTTTTGCGCAATTGTTTGTAGAATCATTCCCGCAAAAAAAGATTGTATGGCCGCCAGCATAACAAAGCCACTAACAATTAACGTTGGAAATCTCGGAACAATTCCTGTTTGCATATAAGTTATCAAAATCGGAATGAACATTACTGCCGCCACTAAAACTAAGATTAGTGATAAAATCCCAAAAAAGCCCATTGGTTTATAGTTTTTATACAATCTAACAATTGTAGCCAACACCTTGATTCCGTCAGAATATGTGTTTAATTTAGATTCGCTCCCTTCCGGTCTATCTCTGTATTCAATCACCACATTATCTACATACATATTTTTATCTGCAGCATGAATACTCATTTCCGTCTCAATTTCAAACCCTTTCGATAAAACCGGAAAACTTTTCACAAACTGATAACTAAAAGCACGGTAGCCTGTCATAATATCTTTAATATCTGTCTTAAACAACAAATTGATACTTTTTCTTACAATCGAATTTCCCCAATTATGAAAGGGCCTTTTATTCTCTACAAAATATATTGATGACAACCGATCTCCCACAACCATATCCACCTGCTTTTCAAGAACTCTTCTAGCCATTTCTGGCGCAAATTCTGCAGGATAAGTATCATCGCCATCCGTCATAATATAGCATTCTGCATCAATATCACGAAACATTCTTCGAATAACATTTCCCTTACCCTGCTGATACTCATATCTAACAGTAGCTCCTGCCTTTTTTGCTATTTCATCCGTTCCATCTGTGGAGTTATTATCATATACGTATATAACTGCCTCAGGTAAGACTTTCTTAAAGTCATTGACAACTTTCTCAATAGTCTGACTTTCGTTGTAACAAGGAATTAACACAGCAATTTTATCCATTTTTTGTTTTTACCTCCTTTATCTGCAACACAAGTATTAATTATAGATAATTTATCTCATAAATAAAATATCCATCAACTTCCTTTATTTTTTCTATAAGCACGTTATCATTAGAGTATATTGTAAGATCCTCCTTACTTAAAATATATTTCACCTCTAACTTTTCCAAATCATCAACATTAAGGTTGATAAGAAAATAATCCGGTGCAATCAGCTCAAATTTCGTCTTTTCGTCCGCCTCAAGGCCAATCGTAATATGCGCATATCTATTATATATGTCTGTATAAATTCCATCTGAGTCTAATTCCTCCCATCTTTCTAAAGTCGGATAAACATTGGTACTATTTATTGTACTTGCCCCGGCAAGTAGAGAAATATTCGTCTCCGGGTAAGGAAGGTCAATCGAAATCCACTTTGCCTTATTATCTTTCTCTACTATTTTCGTAATTTCACTAAGGATGTTACTTCTTTCCAACAGCGGCAATCCTTTTTGAATCGGATTAACAAGACCTCCTGCGATCAAAAACACCATCATCGCAAATGCGATCAATATTCTTGCCCCTTTTTTTGTTTGGCTTTTACAGAACAATACTGAAAAAATAAATAAAATCAAAAACATTCCCGCTTGCATAGCTGTTGAAAGCGGAATATCATCCATAGTTCCTGTAAAAATCAACACTACTACTCCTGCATAAATTACCGATCCTATTATTATCTTTCCAGTTTTAATCTCATCGTCTAAAAGACTCACAGCTCTATACAGAAGAATGATATTAAAAAACTGAATTGAAATCAATGCACGATCACAAGTTGTCAAAGAGAGTAAAGTTATTTTCAACAGAATCTCAGGAACCGGAAGCGTAAAAAAGATGATTAAAATCAAATCTATAACTAACATTATTATTAACATCCTATCCCTTTTACGCTTTTTAAACAGCACATATCCCGCAAAAATAACGCCTAACGGAAATAAATCTATAAACCCCCATGGCATAACCATTTGCGAATCTGTCAACGCCAAGTACACATTATATGCCCCACCAAAAAGCTTCCATATCTCTAATTTATTCGTATCAATTCTATTTCCAGGATAGACTGTATTCATTACAGATTGAATAGTGTCCCAAGATCTACAAACCAAAAAAAGTAGTAGTCCCCCACAACAAAGGGCTGGAATAAGGATGGATATAATATCTGTTTTCCATCTCCAAACAAACTGTGTCCGATTTTCCAAAACAATCCAAATGAAAATCCCTAAATAGACATATCCAAAAACAACTTGCCATGCAGGATAAAACAATAATATATATACACATCCAGACCAGAAAAAAACAAATGAATAAATCGTTCTTTTCCAAACAACAGTTGTTCTCATAAACAAATATAACATTATTGAACATAATTGTCCAAATATTAGCATTTCCGCCAACCCATTAATAGCAAACCACCACTGGAGTACCGGAGACATAGCAATAAAAATAGCATAAACTATTGCTATCTTCTTTTTGTTTCTCAAAAAAATTCTGCCAAACTCGAAGCTCATCATAAATAAAAATATGAGACGTCCGCACCAAAAAAAGGCCAATCCTTTCTCGCTGCCAAACAACAAATACCCCCAATGAAAGGGGCGAAACAGAATTCCTATATCCTTTACAGGTTGTCCGTATACAATATACATATCTGTAGTTGTACCACGCACAATATTACTTATATATGGATAGCTCTCTCCTGGATTTTTCCCTTGTGCAATTGCAAATATTGTATTTAAGCCAAACTCATCACTCCTATATGGATTAGGCACACGAAACATAAGTCCGCTTTGTGTCACATCAACACCTAATGCACTACATAAACTGCTTATTGACGAGCCGCTTATCTCAAAAAGAACACCTCCTGCTAAAAATAATATAGCAATAACATAGCGGTATTTATATATAATCTCAAAATATTTTTTATTTAGATTGTTCAAAAAAAAGTATCCTATTGAAAAAAAGGCCCAACATCCAATTATACCAAGAAAAAAGCTCGACTTTCTGTATTGGCAAAACAATTCTATTGTTCTGTTTAAAGTAATGCCTTCTTCATTATTATAGAAGAAAAAATCAGTATTTCTACCTATTTTATAAACGAAAAGTACTAAAATAGAAAAAAGAAACCCAATTATTAACGCCTCAAAAATATCTTTTTTGTTTAGCTTTTTTCTTATATTCTCACGATAGATATCCAACAAATTACGTCTCCTAGTATAATAATACTGTAATCTCTAATGACTACTAATCAATAGTTGCAAAGTCCAAATGAATAACTAAGAGGGGCTTTCTTGCACATCCTCCAATAAGCAAGCCTTTTACAAGCAATTTCTCCTTTAATCGCAAAGGCCATTAAATATAATAATTCATTTTCATGAGAAAAATAACAAAACTTAAAGAAAATGTCTTCATCTCTCCTGTTTTGTTGTTTTTCGTTTTTTTCACTAACCGTTTTATAATAGTTTAATTTGTCTGATCATAGAAACTATAGAATATCCATAATTGGTACTTGTAGCCCAACCTGCTCCTGTAGGATTTTCCTTCTGTCCAAGCCACTCAACATAAGGTGCTGAGCCCCTGGTAACCAAATGAAACCTTGGATCTACCTGTGCATTCACCAACGCTTCATTTGAAGCATATGCTTTCAAATGCTGAATTTGAGCTCTGATACCAGTTCTTACATCAGGAAATGAGGCACAGTTTCCTGACGAATTACCATCAAGTGCACCTATTCCCGCAAAATTAAACTGGTCAATCTGCACAATTCCTCCATATTGAAGCCATCCTGTTTCTTTCATTGCCTGTGCAAAAGCCACCTCCGCACGCACCCCTTCAGCATGTGCTTCTTCCAAATACAAGAGGCAGAACTGTTCCAGGGTAGATGCTCCTCCTACTCCAAGAGCCGCTGAAGGATATGCATGTCCGCTGGATTCGAAACACCTCATCATCTGATCAATGGTAACTGTAGTATCTCCCATAATAGTATAATATTGGGTAGCGCTAACCATCTGAGAAGCAGTTCCGACATTTTGTTGTATTCCGTTATTCGATACTACATATACATGTATCTTGTATAAGCCAGAATTATACTTATGATTTATTGGGTCTACAGATACTGTATATGTTCCATCTGACTGATGTTTTGTGCTATACCAACATATGTCACTCTGATCTTCCGAACACCATACCGGTACCAATACAGAAGAAACACCGGAGGCCGATTGCGGTTCAGGAACTACTACTGTAAAACTCCCTGTTGCATCATTATAATCTTTGATTGATATTTCAGAAGTCAAACTCGCTCCAGAAACTTCAAAAAACGCAGAACCAAGGCTCTTCATGACACCATTGGCCAATGTATAGTATACATCCACTTTATAGGCCCCGGGTGTTTTATGATTCCGAATATCTATCGCTGCCTCCCAGTTCCCATCTGCATTCTTGTGCCCTGTATACCATACCAGATCGTCCTGGCCGCCTTGTTCACTCCAGGTTGCAAACATAACATTCTTCACCACGCCAAGCAATCCCACATTAGTGGCCTGTACTTTGTATGTCATTTCTTCCCCTGTTGTATCCTCTGCGATGATTTCCATATCGGGCAATGACACATTTTGTGTCCCCGCTACTACGCCCTGTGTCAAACCATTTTTGGTCGTGACATAGACATGTACCTGATATGTACCTGTCGCAAAATTATGATTGGCTGTACTGATCTTTGCTTTATAACTTCCATCATTCTGCTTTTCCGCATCATACCACCTGATATCGCTCTGATCAGAAGCACACCATACTGGCACCTGCACCCTATCTACTCCAGATGGAGATACAATATCACTGACTACTACTTCAAAGGTCCCCTTTTCTTCATCATAATTCTCTATGCTGGTCGTCATACTTGGTGAAGATACTTCAAAAAACGTGGAGCCAAAGCCCTTCATGACTCCATTGGCCAATGTATAGTATACATCCACTTTATAGGCCCCGGCCGTTTTGTGATCCCGGATATCTATCGTTGTCTCCCAGTTCCCATCTGCATTCTTGTGCCCTGTATACCATACCAGATCGTCCTGGCCGCCTTGTTCACTCCAGGTTGCAAACATAACATTCCTCAGTACGCCAAGTAATCCTACATTAGTGGCCTGTACTTTGTATGTCATTTCTTCCCCTGTTGCATCCTCTGCGATGATTTCCATATCAGGCAATGACACATTTTGTGTCCCCGCTACCACGCCCTGTGTCAAACCATTTTTGGTCGTGACATAGACATATACCTGGTATGTACCTATCGCAAAATTATGATTTGCTATACTGATCTTTGCTTTATAACTTCCATCATTCTGCTTTTCCGCATCATACCACCTGATATCGCTCTGATCAGAAGCACACCATACCGGCACCTGCACCCTATCTACTCCAGATGGAGATACAATATCACTGACTACTACTTCAAAGGTTCCCTTTTCGTCATCATAGTTCTCTATGCTGGTCGCCATGCTTGGTGTAGATACTTCAAAAAATGTAGAACCAAGACCCTTCATGACTCCATTGGCCAATGTATAATATACATCCACTTCATAGGTTCCGGCCGTTTTGTGATTCTGGATATCTATCGTTGTCTCCCAGTTCCCATCTGCATTCTTGTGCCCTGTATACCATACCAGATCGTCCTGGCCACCTTTCTCACTCCAGGTTGCAAAAGAAACCCCCTGCACATTTCCAAGAAGCCCTATGTTTGACACTGTCAGAAGATACTGCATTTCTTTCTCATCAATATTTTCCGCTATAATTTGAGTGTCCGGAAGACCAACTTCCTGTATGCCTAAATTTTTACTAACACAAATACCGTTGCCCGCTGTTAGATATGCATGTATTTTATATGTCCCTATAGAATAATTATGATTTGCTATGCTTACTTTTGTTTTATAACTTCCGTCTTCCTGCTTATCTGCACTATACCATACCAAGTCACTCTGGTCATCTGCACACCATACCGGTATCTGTATATTGTCAACCCCAGACAAAGAGCTGATTGAATTGATTACAACTTCAAACGTTCCTTCCTCCTCAATATAATTCTGGATTACGCCATCAAAAGACGGTTTTGAAACTTCCATCGAAGTGCTTGCAATTCCAAGCTGCAATCCACTATCCAACGTTGCATATACATGTACATTATATGTTCCGCTTGCTTTAAACTCTTTAATATTAATGACCGCCTGCCAATTTCCGGAGGAAATCTGCGTTGCGTTCAACCACTTCAAATCACTCTGATCAGCTTTCGTCCATACTGGTACTTGTACAGTAGTAACCTCCGAAGGCATGTCTGCAAATTGAATATTAACTACGTATTCCGTTTCATTTTCATCAGGATTTATTACAATTGTACTACTTGTATCCTTCGAAACATAGAACGTCTCTTTTATCAAGGATTGCCCAGACGAATTAAACGCTTCTACATAAAATGTCCCACGGACTCCATTATAATCGGCAACATTAAAGTTTATGGTCTGCTTACCTGATGCCAAAGTATATTCTTTAGAGGCACCCGTCTCCTCATTCCAGATTCTGACACTTCCATTGCTTCCCAAACCAGACACGTCAATCTTTGCAGTTCCATCAAAGTCATTTTTATTTTCTATATCAATATTTGGTCCCTTGGTAAGTCCATACGCATTAGCTATCCCCGTAGCATCCGCAATACCCAGCTGACGCAGGAAGCTCTCCTGCGCAAGCTTTGCCGCATCACTCGGGTTAGAAATGAAAGCATGCTCCACAATAATCCCCGGGAATCCACAATACTTACTATAGCGGATTATCCCATACCAATCTTCTTTTGAACCATCTGGATAAGTATCGTATGTCGCAGTTCTTATCTGAATGCCTCTATTACCTAGTCCAAGAGCCACCAGCTGATTTTGAATCTGCTGCGCTAAATTCTGACCTTCCGCATGGATAGAACCATTGTAATTTGCGTTAGGATACCAAACCTCCGCTCCATTTGCGGCAGATGCTGTTGAAGAGTTAATATGTATACTTACAAGAACGTCTGCTCCTAAGTCTCTCGCTTTATAAACTCTCTCGTCAATGTCAAGATATGTGTCATCTGTTCTTGTCATATGAACCGTAACACCATTATATTGTTCCAGTTCAGCTTTACAATACTGTGCAATCTTTAAAGTCAGATTTTTCTCAACAAGCCCATTGGCCGATGCTCCACCGTCATATCCTCCATGTCCCGGATCCAATACAACAACAAGATTATCCGATTTGCTTGCAACTGCCGCGCGGCTGGCTCTGCTTTCTGTTGCAGTGCTAACCTGCTCCTCTGTCGCCTCAATTGCTTTCTCGATATCTGTCGTGGCCGCTTCAACTTCGCCTGTCTCCACATCAACAACTGACATTTCCAGTTCCTGATCTGTGACTTCCTCAGAGCTTTCTTCGAATGCCTCGCCATAGCCCGGATATTTTTCATCAACTCCAAACATAGACTCTATGCCTATGTCTGCAAAATGTATTGTCTGCTCTGTCCCATCCTGGGTATAGATAAAGTCTATCAACTCATAAACACCAGATGCTGTTTCATCAAAGCTGTAAGTGAAAAGGAATAATTCACCTTCCTTTTTAAAAAGCGACATCTCCAGAGTATTTCCATCGTCTTTTTGGGCAACAAGTCTGGCGTCACTTACATCCTCACTTCCATCGCCGTATGAAATGACAATATTCTGATCAGCCGGCGTTTCCAGATATGGATAGTCTACTCCCACATAATTGATCAGTCCCTGGGAAGCTGGAACAATATCATCCTCCGCGTCCTCTTCACTCAGTGCAAAAGAAGCATGCTCAGAATCCTCTTTTGTCGTCACCGTCTTTTCTTCTTCAGGAGCATTTTTCGTTTCATCACTAATTTCTACATTGCCATCACTTGAAACATTTTCATCTATTTCAGAATTCTGCCCCGCTTCTACTTCTACATTTGTGTCATTCTGTAAAGTTTCTCCTCCTGCACCCTCCGCTGCAAAAGCATTACCACTGAACAGTACACTGATAAGCATTGCTATAGAAAGCAGATAGGCAATTCTTCTTTTCCCTTTCTTCACTTTCTTTTCCTCCACTTCAATAACACGCGATTATTTACTTCTTCTCCAATATCAACTTCCGGGTAATAAAATTATATACCATCACAACTGCTGTAGCGCCAATCTTAGAAATCATATAGAAAATCCCCAATACATCGACACAGAACCACATCAACACCTGATTGATTCCAAGTCCTATTACACTCAGTATGATAAAAATTACAAACTCCTTAATCTTATTTCCCTCTTTTGTATCAAAAACAAAGGTAAGACTCAGTATATAATTCACGATCACAGAAACGGTAAAAGATATGCCGGAAGAAATAAGGTAGTTGATATTGACAATCTCTGTCAAGAATACCATGATACCGTAATCTATAAAAAAGCACAAAAATCCTACCAATCCAAATTTGATAATCTGTTCAAATAGCTTTTTCATTATTTACCACTCTTTTTCTGATAATGGCCCTGCGCAATCAGTTCCTTAATAGAATTTACTACGCTATCCTTATCCTCTTTGTATGTTACTCCGAACCACTTATCTTTAGATTGAAGTACTTTTACTGTGACTTTTTCGTTTTCAAGAAGATTCCCTATGATTGTGGGCAGCAAATATTCTGCTTTCAAGTCGCCGCTTTCGGCATCTTCCAAAAACTCTGAAAAGCCTTCCTCAAGGACATCAAAAAATTCAGGTATAAGCCCCCACATATTCATGGAGACTTCAGACTCTAAATCAATATCCTTCTCCACACCCTCCGTTACAACAGCAGCACCATCTTTTTTCTTTACGATATTGTGGGTTTCAACAATACTTGTAAGCATGCGGTCTTCATCCACATTACATATTCCCCTTGTAACTCCGCCATTTTCGCTCAATGTGTTCTTCAATTTGAATCCCACCATGCATACCGGCAGTTTTTCTGTTGCTTTGTTTTTGCCTGTTTCTACAAGATAGGAATAGGCTTCTCGATATGCTTCTTTTCCATAATAGTCATCTGCATTGATGACAAGAAAAGGCTCTTTCACCAAATCCTTACAGCACAAAATAGCCTGTCCGGTTCCCCAGGGCTTTTTACGCTCTTTAAACTTCATTTTATACTCTTCTGGTATATCATCGATTTCCTGGAATGCATATGCAACTTCTACTTGTTTCTCTATCCGATTCCCAATTACTTCTCTAAAATCTTTTTCAAGATCTTTGCGAATCACAAATACTACTTTATCAAAACCTGCTTCCAGAGCATCATAAATGGAATAGTCCATAATAATCTCTCCGTTCGGGCCTACTGGCTCCAGTTGTTTAATTCCACCGCCAAAGCGGCTTCCTATCCCCGCCGCCATAATAACCAATGTTGCTTTTCCCATTGCTATTATTCTCCTTTTTCTTTAGCTTGTTGTATTATAACTCAAGAGTCCTACTTTTTCAAGGCATGACATCCCTGGCTTACTATATCTACAATTTATAAAGTTACGTATTTGTCAAATCATTTGCTTTCTTCGCCGTAACCTCACCTTTCTGCTACAATAGCGACTTGGACACATCTATTGCAGCAAAAAGGTAAAGTTTTTGTATAACTCTCCATCTCCCCCCTGCATAGCGGGGTGGATTTTAGTCTCAAACAAATGCACGTTACACATTTATTTTCAACAGGCTAAAGCCTAATACATAGAAACAGACATGCAAAAGAATTTTCCAGTTCTTTGCATGTCTGTCCTGTCCTCATCTCTACCTTCTGGAAAAAATATCCTTACTCTCCCAGCCCGTCCTCAATCGCCTTCACCATGGCCGCCAGGGCCTCCTCCTCGTCAGAGCCCTCGCAGATGAGCTCGATCTCATCGCCTTTCTTGATGCAGGCGCCCAGGACACTGAGCACGCTCTTGGCGTTGGCTGTGGTGGTGTCATGCTGAAAGGTGACCTTGCAGTCAAACTGTACTGCCGTGTTGCAGAAGATGCCCGCCGGGCGAAGATGCAGCCCCGTCGGATTGTTGATGACCACCTTTTTACTTACCATAATACTTTAACCTCCTGATGATTCATTATCTGTATCTTCTTCGGCACTATTACTGTTGTTATCTGCCGCTGTCGTCCTCTGTTCCAGTGTGACCTTAACTGTCACGGATGTCTCCACCGAGCAGTCGGAGGCGTCCGATGGCAGTGTGATGGTCACAGGCACCTCGTACTCGCCCGCCTTTGTGCAGCTCTTCAGGTCAATGCTCACCGACAGGTCGCCAAGCTCCAGGCTGTCCAGCTGGGCCTGCGGGCCGCCAATGTGAACCTCCAGATCATCTCCGCTTCCATAGCCCGAGATGGTCAGGTCATCATCCAGATTATTGACAGTGATGGAGCCCACCGGGATGTCAAAGCTCTTCATGCCCTCCTTTGCCACCCGGGCGGTCACAAGGATATTGTTGCCATTCTCATCCACCAGCCTTGTTCCCTCCGGAAGATAGGGAGTAATATCCACGGTCTTCTCTGTTCTCTGGGAGATGGAGGTGATGTCGATGGCGTCCGCAGGTATGCGGATCTCCTTCAGGGCCTCAAGCACATCCTCCTCTCCAGCCAGCTGGATCTCCTCCGGCGTCCAGCTGACCTCGGAGATGATGTAGCCGTCCGCCGCCGTGACACCCGAAGTGTCTACCGTCACCGGAATGCGGGCTGTGTGGTAGAGAGTCACGTTGACCTTTACGCCCGTGGTTCCCAGGTTGTTGGCCAGCTGCTCCGCGCTGATCTCATTGTTGTCCGCATCGTAATAGGTCAGCGTGGCGTCAATGGAGGAATCGGACGAAAGGCCGGACACATTCACCTCCGCCACCACCTTGCTGATCTGATCAATAACGGACTCCGGTCCGTTGACTGTGACTCGCTCCGGGTCTGCCTGCACAGTGCCCAGCACATAGCCATCCCGCACAGTGCCCGTCGTGGTCACTGTAATAGGAAATGTATCGCTCTTATTCTGCTCGATCTTCACCTGCACATTTCTCGGGCTTGCGGTAGCAGACTCGAACTCATAGCCCGGAATCGTAATCTCTATGGGAATCTGAGATTCCAGATACAGCTCCCGCATGTCTGCGGTGGCCACAATGTTCTCCGCACTGATCTTCTCCAAAACAGACCTCGTGGCGGAGACGCTCACGCTGACGGTGTCTGTACCGTCCAGCACCTGATAGGATCTCTGATCCTGGGTCACCACCTCCGAGTGTTCAATGGTGACAGGGATATTCTCAAAGGTTTTGGAGCCCACAGGATCATCTATGTTCACCACAAGCAGCCACAGCATAAAAGCAAAGATAAACGCAAGGAGCTTCAGGCCAATATTATTTGTCAGACTTTTTTTCATGGATCAGCCTTCCTTTCCATTTTGCTAATATGCCGTGTGATTCGCTCCGCTTGTTCTGGATGTCCTCCAGATATTCCCTGAGCTTTTCCCTGGATATATTCCGGTCCAGCACTCCTCCCTGCGCTACGGATACATATCCTGTCTCCTCGGACACCACAATGACAAGGGCGTCGCTGACCTCGCTGAGGCCCACCGCAGCTCTGTGCCTCGTGCCCAACTCCTTGCTCAGTCCCATATTGTCAGACAGAGGGAGATAGCAGGTGGCGGAGACGATCCGGTCGTTCCGGATGATGATAGCACCGTCATGGAGGGGTGTGTTGTGTTCAAATATATTGATAAGCACCTGGCTGGACACGATACAGTCCAGCTGGATGCCTGTGCTTTCGTACTCAGTCAGCTTGATGGCCTGCTCCACAACGATGAGGGCACCGGTCTTTGCCTTCCCCATAATATAGGAAGCATCGATAATGCCATCGATGGTCTCCTCGCTGAAGCGACCCTTATCCCTTGAGCTGTCAAAGGGCATCACGGCGCTGATATATTTTCTCTCTCCCAACTTCTCCAGAGCGCGCCGCAGCTCCGGCTGGAAGACCACGATCAGAGCCGTGGCAAGAACCGTCAGAGAGTTTCTGGCGATCCACAGTATGGTGTGCATCTGGAAAAGAAACGCCACAAAAATGAACACACCAAGGACAAGGATGCCCTTGAGCAGCATCCAGGCCTTCGTGTTCTTGATCCATATCATGATCTGGTATACCAGAAATGCGATGATCAGTATCTCGACGATATCTGTCAGATGCATTTCCGGAAAATAGGCATTTCGTATATATCTCTCAAAGAATTGCGTAATTCTCGCTTCCATGCGTTCACTTCCCGTCTTTAATCATTCCGCTCCTCTTCGTCCAAATGGAGCTCCTTCTGGAGGCTTCTTGTGAGAAGGAGCTGATCCATATTGCCGGTGATCTGGCTCTCCTTTTTACGGGGAGAGCGGGGCTTGCCGGCAGCTTTTCTCTTCCCGGGCTTCTTCTCCCCCTCTTTTCTGGCCTCTCCGTCCTCCGCGCTCTTTCTGCGGATCTCGTCGGTATTGATGATCTCCGTCTCCTGGTTCTCTGTCCGCCTGTTGATGCGCTTCACTGTCTTCTCCGGAGCAGCCACAACGATCTTCGGCACTGCCTTCACGTAGTAATAATATTCATCATCCTCATACTGGACACTCTCTGTCCGTGAATAGTCCACAGCAAAGAACAGAAGCTCCAGGATCAGCCCTACGATCACAGCAGCCACATTCCCCAGGATCAGCTCCGGATAGGAAATCTTCACATCCAGCGCCGCGCTGCCCGCTGCCATGATGACGATGCTGACAACAGCCCCCGCCGCGGACGCACTCTTCCAGGCGTGGCTGATAGCCATCCTGCGCACCTGGTACACCAGGAACAGGACGATGACAAAGGCGATGATCGTGATGATCATCTCTTTATTCTGGAACACCTGCTGCAGGTAGGTCATGAGCTGGCTGATCATGGCCGTTGCCCCGCCGCTCTCCAGAGCGGACGCGGATGTCTTCACATAATCGATCATATAGTACACAATGGTTCCGCAGATGATAGCCACCACACTGGAGGGAGCGCCCACCAGCCCGAAGGCCACGGGAATCACGTAGGGGATGTGGAACAGGAAGGCCAGCGGCGTCAGAAGGATGACCAGCGCTGTCTTAGGGCTGAACCGCACGTAGAACACAAACATGATCACAAACACCGCCGCCGTCACAGCCATAATGCCCAGGGACACTGCCGCCATCTGCACAAGGATCAGGACTGCCGCCGCCAGCACGGTGACGATCATCGGGAGAAAGGCACAGATGACCGCCAGTCCCAGCGTGATCAGGGGATTAGACAGAAGGCTCATGAAGCCGAGATCGTGATTGATCATATAGAACGCGGCCAGGGCCAGGATAAACTGGACTCCCTTGTCTATGAATTTTGAATACTTTGCGTACACCTGCTGGAGCTGGCCTTTTATGACATATAAATTATCCATCGTTATTTATTCTCCTTTTCGTACATTTTCATCAACTGTAGTAAGCCGTGGTTATATCTCTTCATCCTCATTCTCGCATCTCTGTGTTTTCTGTTGGCGATCCTGCTGGTGATGATAAATGTAATGATCAGGAGGGCCAGATAACCAAGGATGATCACCGCCACCAGCATGAAGATCAGAGCCAGCGTCAGCTTCTCCATCCAGCCGTTCATGCCCCAGGCAAGGATCAGGAGCATGGCGCACACATACCCGACCGTGGTCCAGATAAATGTGGCGATCATCTTCATACTCACGTAATCTTTTTTATAATAAGCGCTGATCTTCATGTCCTCCCTGCCCTCATTCTGCTCATAGAGGGCCAGTCTGGTCATCAGCCTGACTTTTCGTTTATCTAACATAAAGCACCTCGAAGTGTATAGTTTCTGGTTTTAATCATTATTTTCAGTATAACAAATATCAGTACCCTTGTCCAATACTTATAGTTAAAAAGTAAACTTTTTCAGCCCCCGCCTTTTTCAGCGTCCGGGCGGCGCTGTCCAGGGTACTCCCGGTGGTATATATGTCATCTACAAGGAGCACTCTCCGGCCCGCCAGAGTCCCCCCTGTCCAGGAAAAGATTCCCCGCACATTTTCCCGCCTGGCGGCGGGGTCCAGGCTCTTCTGCGGAATTGTGTCCCGCCTCCTCACCAGGTGGACGCTGTCCAGGGGGATCCGCAGCCTCCCGGAAAGCCTCTCTGCCAGGATTTCCGCCTGGTTAAAGCCCCGCATCCGCCTCTTCCTTCTTCCCAGGGGAATGGGGATGATGAGGGAAATGTGTTTTTTTCTCACATAGCCTCCATAGGCCCGGGCCATCTCGGAGGCATAGAACCCGGCGTAAATGCGGCGGTTGTGGAATTTAAACTGATAGACGGACCAGGCCGCCCCTCCCCGGTGGAGCCACAGCGCCCGTCCCTCATCAAAGTAGTGGCGGGTGCGGCTGCAGTCGTGGCAGTACTCCGCCTGCTCGCTGCTGATGGGCTTCCCGCACTTTTTGCAGATGGGCTCCCTTATAGGGCGGACGGCCTCCCTGCAGTCCGGGCACACCCGCTCCTTCGTCACCCTGCCGCACAGGGGACAGGTGTTGGGGTACAGAAGGCGCAGCAGGGCCTCCGCTGCCCTTTTCGCCGATTTTCCAGTGTCCTGTCTTATCTGCGTCTTTCTGCTGATTTTCAGCTTTCTTTTCATTTATATGCTGTCTTGGCAAAACTCCCGTATTCTCTCATCCAGACTTGTGTTCCTGTCCTGCTGGCTGTCGTTCTCTATCATACTCTGAAAGACAGTCTCGCTCCCCACAATGGTCACGCATTTTCTCGCCCTCGTCACTGCCGTGTACAGCAGGTTCCTGTTGTACAGCTGCCTGGGGCCGGGGAGAAGAGGGATGACCGCCGCAGGGTACTCGCTTCCCTGGGATTTATGTATGGTGATGGCGTAGGCCAGCTCCAGCTCGTCCAGCAGCTGGAAGGGATAGGTGACAACTCTGTGCTCATCGTACTCCACAGACAGAGTCTCCTCGTAGGTGTTTATGGCCTTCACGATCCCCATGTCTCCGTTGAAGATGCCCACTCCCTTGTCGACAGTCATGCCATATTTTGTGGAAATCTCCCATTCGAGCTGGTAATTGTTCCGGATCTGCATGACCTTGTCCCCCACCCGGAATTTCTTTTCCCCGTACTCCTTCTCCGCCTTGGACGGATCCGGAGGATTCAGGTACTCCTGCAGGATCCGGTTCAGCCGCTCCACACCCAGCAGTCCCTTTCGCATGGGGGTGAGCACCTGGATGTCGTAGGTGGTGGCCCCCACGTATTTGGGGAGCTTTTTCTGGATCAGAGTGAGGGTTACGCTGATGATGGTGTTGGCGTCCTGGCGCTTGAGGAAAAAGAAATCCCGGCTCTTGTTGTCCAGCACTACCGGCTCTCCCCGGTTGATCCTGTGGGCATTTACCACGATATCGCTCTCCCCCGCCTGCCGGAAGATGCGGGTCAGCTCCACCACAGCAAAGGCCCGCGAGGCGATCATGTCCTTCAGCACGCTGCCCGGCCCGACGGATGGGAGCTGGTTCACGTCCCCCACCAGGATCAGCCTGGTACCCGGGCAAATGGCGCAAAGGAGAGCGTGCATGAGGGGCAGATCCACCATGGACATCTCGTCAATGATGATGACGTCCGCCTCCAGAGGATTTTCCATATTTCTCTGGAAGCCGGTGCCGGCCCCCTCTTCCTCCGGATTCCCGTTCACCTCCAGCAGCCGGTGGATGGTCTGAGCCTCCCAGCCGGTGGCCTCTGTCATCCTCTTGGCCGCCCGCCCTGTGGGAGCCGCCAGCCGGATGTCCAGCTGCTCGCTGTCAAAATACCGGATCATGGCGTTGATGGTGGTGGTCTTTCCTGTTCCCGGTCCTCCGGTGAGGATCATAACGCCTCTTCCCACTGCCTCCTCCACCGCCTGGCGCTGCCTCTCGTCCAGGGGCATGTCCATGTGCTTCTGAGTGGCAGCCAGCCTTCTTCGCACATCGTCTCTGTCCACCTTTGCGGCAATGTTCAGGTCGTGGAGCATTTTCGCCGTATTCAGCTCCATGTAATAGTAGTTGGACGCGTAGACCCTTTTTCCGTCCTCTCCCTCCTTGAGGACCACCTTTCTCTCCATGGCAAGGTCCATGAGATATTTTTCAATGTGCCGTATCTCCACTCCCAGCAGATTCCCTGTCCTTCGAAGAAGCGACTCCTCCAGAAGATAAATATGCCCCTCTCCCACACTCTGGATGAGGGTGTAGAAAATGCCGCTCCGTACCCGGTAGTCGGAGTCGGCTTGAATGCCGATCCTCCGGGCAATCTCGTCCGCTGTCTTAAATCCCACTCCGCTGATGTCATCCGCCATCTGGTAGGGATTTTCCTCCATAACCTGGTACATCCTGTTCCCGTAGTAGTCGTAGATCTTTGCAGCCAGGGTAGTGCTGATGCCATATTTCTGCAGGTAAATCATAGCCCGCCGCACATCCTTCTTCTCCTCGATCTGCTCCGCGATCTCCCGGGCCTTCCGTTCGCTGATCCCCTTGATCTCCGCCAGCCTCTCCGGCTCCTCCTCGATGATGCGGAAGGTGTCCTCCTTAAACCGGCGGACAATGCGCCCTGCCAGGGCTGCTCCCAGGCCCTTGATAGCTCCCGAGCCCAGATATCGCTCTATGGAGACAAGATCCTCCGGCTCGCATACTTCCGATGTCTGGACCTGGAGCTGCACGCCGTAGAGGGAGTGGGTCACGTACTCCCCTGTCAGCTTTAGCAGCTCTCCCTCGCTGATATAGTGAAAGGTTCCTACACAGGTCAGCTCCCCGTCCTCATTATTCAGATTAAACACTGTGTAGCCGTTGTCTTCATTGCGAAATACAATGTGCTCCACATAGCCTTTTACTTCTTCCATGTAAGATCTATCCTCTTTGCAATGTAAAATTGCCGCCGGAAATCATTCCGACGGCAGACTGTCTCTAAATTTCTTTCCGGCTGCTCATGAACTCCACAAACTGTCCCGTTCCGATGGCAACCACCTTCATAGGATCCTCGGCTGTCATTGTGTTGATACCTGTCCGCTCCTCAATGAGCTCCTCCAGGCCACGCAACATGGCGCCGCCGCCGGTGAGCACGATTCCACGATCCAGGATATCCGCGGAAAGCTCCGGAGGTGTCCTCTCCAGAACGCCGATCACAGCCTCCACGATCTGGCTGGTGGTCTCCCTGAGCGCCTCCTCCGTCTCGGAGGATGTGACTGTGACTGTCTTCGGAAGTCCGGTCACAAGGTTGCGCCCCCGCACCTCCATGGACTCCTCCTCCACAAGGGGGTAGGTGGTGCCGATCTTGATCTTGATGTCCTCCGCTGTCCTCTCTCCGATAAGCAGATTGTGCTTCTTTCTCATATAGCGGACAATGGCCTCGTCAAAGTCATCTCCCGCGATCTTGATGGACGTGTTAACCACTGTCCCTCCAAGGGAGATCACCGCTATATCCGATGTACCGCCGCCGATATCCACGATCATATTCCCGCAGGGCTTGGAGATGTCAATGCCTGCTCCGATAGCCGCCGCCACAGGCTCCTCGATGAGCAGCACCTCCCTGGCGCCGGCCGCGTAGGTGGCCTCCTCCACGGCCTTCCTCTCCACCTCCGTCACACCGCTTGGAACGCAGATGCTGATCCTCGGCTTCTTGAAGGTGCGCCGGCCCATGGCCTTCTGCACGAAATATTTGATCATCTTCTCTGTCACTGTATAGTCAGAAATGACACCCTGGCGCAGAGGGCGCACGGCCACAATATTCCCAGGGGTCCTTCCCAGCATGAGCCTCGCCTCCTCGCCGATGGCCTTGATGGCGTTGGTGTCCCGGTCAAAGGCCACCACAGAGGGCTCCTTTAAAATGACGCCCTTCCCTTTGATGTACACAAGGACGCTTGCTGTACCCAAATCAATTCCGATATCTACTGACATGCGCAATGTCTCCTTTCACATGAGCTGTTTATGTCATTTATATAATTTGTCATCTTTCGTCAGATTTACCGTATTTTCGCGGATTACACATGCTCCTGCATGCACATAACATTATAATAAACTTTCCTGAAAATGGAAAGTATTTTTTCTTAAAACTTTCTTATGCCCTTCCTATGGCTCCGCCTGTGGCGCCGCCGTGACAGGCCGCCTGGGCGGGGCCGGCTATTTTTTCAGCATCATGTCAATGTATTTTCCTGTGTAGGAGGCAGGGTTTGCCGCGACCTCCTCCGGCGTCCCGCAGGCCACCACCGTGCCGCCCCGGTCTCCCCCCTCAGGGCCGATGTCAATGATGTAGTCCGCGGTCTTGATCACGTCCAGATTGTGCTCAATGACAAGAACCGTGTTCCCGTCGGAGGCAAGTCTGCGCAGGATCTCTGTCAGCTTGTGCACATCGGCAAAATGAAGCCCTGTGGTTGGCTCGTCCAGGATGTAAATGGTCTTCCCTGTACTCCTCTTGCTCAGCTCCGTGGCCAGCTTGATCCGCTGGGCCTCCCCGCCGGAGAGGGTGGTGGAGGGCTGTCCCAGCCGGATGTAGGACAGTCCCACATCATAGAGAGTCTCCATCTTCCTGCGGATGCTGGGCACCGGCTCAAAGAACTCCAGCGCCTCCTCCACTGTCATGTTCAGCACATCGTAGATATTCTTTCCCTTGTAGCGGACCTCCAGAGTCTCCCGGTTGTACCGCTTCCCGCCGCAGACCTCGCAGGGCACATACACATCCGGCAGGAAATGCATCTCAATCTTTATAATTCCGTCTCCGCTGCATGCCTCGCACCGGCCGCCCTTCACGTTGAAGCTGAACCGTCCCTTCTTGTAGCCTCTGGCCTTGGCGTCCGGGGTGGCCGCAAAGAGATCCCGGATCAGGTCAAACACGCCTGTATAGGTGGCAGGATTGGATCTGGGCGTGCGCCCGATAGGAGACTGGTCGATATCGATCACCTTGTCCAGCTGCTCCATCCCCAGGATATCCCTGTGCTTTCCCGGAATCGTCCTGGCCCGGTTCAGCTCTCTTGCCAGCCGCTTGTACACGATCTCATTGACAAGGGAGCTCTTGCCGGAGCCGGACACACCGGTAACGCAGGTCATGACTCCAAGAGGGATGTCCACATCTATATTTTTCAGGTTGTTCTCCTGCGCTCCCACTACCTTGATCCATCCGGTAGGCTTCTTTCTCTCCGCGGGAACCGGAATTTTCATTCTACCACTTAAATATGCACCGGTAATGGAGTTTTTATTCTTCATAATCTCCTTTGCCGTGCCTTGAGCCACCACTTCTCCTCCATGCTCCCCCGCGCCGGGGCCGATGTCCACGATGTAGTCCGCCTCCAGCATGGTGTCCTCGTCGTGCTCCACCACAATGACGGAATTTCCCAGATCCCGCAGATGCTTCAGGGTGGCCAGCAGCTTGTCATTGTCTCTCTGGTGGAGGCCGATGCTGGGCTCGTCCAGGATGTAGGCCACGCCCACCAGCCCGGAGCCGATCTGAGTGGCCAGGCGGATTCTCTGGGCCTCCCCACCGGAGAGGGAGCCGGTGGCTCTTGCCAGAGTCAGGTAGTCCAGTCCCACGTCCATGAGGAACTGGATCCTTGCCCGGATTTCCTTCAAAATCTGCCCGCCGATCAGCGTCTGCTGGTGTGTCAGCTCCAGGTTTTGCAGGAATTCTTGCAGCTTTTCCACAGAGAGGGCCGTGATCTGGGCTATATTCATATCTCCCACTGTCACCGCCAGGGAGGACTTCTTCAGCCTCTGTCCCCCGCACTCGTGACAGGGGGTGATGCGCATAAAGGTCTCATACTCCGCTTTGGTCGTCTCAGAGCCAGTCTCCCGGTATCTGCGCTCCACACTCTTGATCAGCCCCTCAAAGGCCACATCGTAAATTCCCTCTCCTCTCTGGCCGCGATAGTGCACCTTCACCTCTTTGCCGCCTGTCCCGTAAATCAGGATGTCGTGGATTTTCTTCGGATAGTCCTTAAAGGGCGTGCTCAGGGAAAATTTGTACTCCTTAGCCAGCGCCTCCAGGATGGCCCTTGTGTAGCTTCCCTTGTCCGTGCAGGACTGCCATCCCAGCACCACAATAGCTCCCTCGTCGATGCTCAGAGATTTGTCGGGAATCATCAGATCCTCGTCAAACTCCATCTTGTAGCCCAGTCCGTAGCACTCCGGGCAGGCCCCAAAGGGGTTGTTGAAAGAAAAGCTCCTGGGCTCGATCTCGTCAATGCTGATACCGCAGTCAGGGCAGGCAAAGCTCTGGCTGAAATTCATGGGCTCCCCGCCGATCACATCCACCAAGAGAAGTCCCTCCGCCAGGTGGAGCACACTCTCCACAGAGTCTGTCAGGCGCTGCTCGATGCCCGGCTTTACCACAAGACGGTCCACAATGATCTCAATATTGTGTTTGATGTTCTTGTCCAGCGTGATCTCCTCTGAGAGCTCGTACATATTCCCGTCCACCCGGACGCGCACGTAGCCACTCCTCTTTGCCCGCTCAAACATCTTGGCGTGGGTTCCCTTGCGCCCCCGCACCACCGGGGCCAGGAGCTGGATCTTCGTCCGCTCCGGGAGTGCCATGATCTGATCCACCATCTGGTCCACTGTCTGCTTCCGGATCTCCCGGCCGCATCTGGGGCAGTGGGGAATTCCAATCCTGGCGTAGAGGAGACGGAAATAATCGTAGATCTCCGTCACCGTACCCACCGTGGACCTGGGGTTCCGGTTAGTGGATTTCTGGTCAATGGAGATGGCCGGGGGAAGTCCCTCGATGCTCTCCACGTTGGGCTTTTCCATCTGTCCCAGGAACTGCCTCGCGTAGGAGGACAGAGACTCCATATACCTTCTCTGCCCCTCCGCGTAGATGGTGTCAAAGGCCAGGGATGATTTTCCCGAGCCGGACAGGCCAGTCAGGACCACCAGCTCGTCTCTGGGGATGTCCAGGTCTATATTTTTCAGATTGTGCTCATTGGCCCCTCTGATCTTAATGTATTTTGTGCCGCTTTTTGCTGCCATATTTCTTTGTCTCCTTATCTTATGCTCTGCCGACAGGGCGCATTTTATGCATGCTTTTAATCCGCGTCTATATCCTGCAGCTGCTTTTTCAGCTCTGTCATCTTGTCACGCAGCTCTGCCGCGGCCTCGAAGTTCAGGTCTGCCGCCGCTCTGCGCATCTGCTTTTCCAGCTCTTTGATCAGCTTTTCCAGCTCTTTCCTGCTCATGGACTCGGGATCCTTCTCCATCCGCATCTCCTCCGCAGCCACCTTCTTCGAAATGCTGATCAGATCCCGGACGGACTTTTTGATCGTGGTGGGCGTAATACCGTGCTCTTCATTGTAGGCCATCTGGATTTCCCTCCTTCTCTGGGTCTCGTCCATAGCCTGCCGCATGGAGTCTGTGATGGTGTCCGCATACATGATGACATGGCCCTCCGCATTTCTAGCCGCCCGCCCGATGGTCTGTATCAGGGACGTCTCAGACCGGAGGAAGCCCTCCTTGTCCGCATCCAGGATGGCCACCAGGGTGATCTCCGGTATATCCAGGCCCTCACGCAACAGGTTGATGCCCACCAGCACGTCAAAGACGTCCAGACGCATATCCCGGACGATCTCCGTCCTCTCCAGCGTGTCGATGTCCGAGTGGAGATACCGCACCCGTATACCCAGCTCCTTCATGTAGTCTGTCAGATCCTCCGCCATCCGCTTGGTCAGGGTGGTGATCAGAATCTTGTTCTTCTTCTCAATCTCTTTTTTGACCTCAGCCACCAGGTCGTCAATCTGGCCCTCCACAGGGCGCACTTCCACCTCCGGATCCAGAAGGCCGGTAGGCCGGATCACCTGCTCCGCCCGCAGGAGCTCATGCTCCGCCTCGTAGTCTCCCGGCGTGGCTGACACAAACATGATCTGGTCGATCCGCTCCTCAAATTCCTGGAAGCTTAGGGGCCTGTTGTCCAGCGCCGAGGGCAGGCGGAAGCCGTAGTCCACCAGAGTCCTCTTCCTGGACTGGTCCCCGTGGTACATGGCCCCGATCTGGGGAATCGTCTTGTGGGACTCGTCAATGATGATGAGGAAATCATCCTTAAAGAAGTCCATCAGCGTGTAGGGCGGCTGCCCCGGCGCAAGCCCGGACAGATGCCTTGAGTAGTTCTCAATGCCGGAGCAGAAGCCTGTCTCCTTGAGCATCTCTATGTCAAAGTTGGTCCTCTCAGCGATGCGCTGCGCCTCCAGCAGCTTGTCCTCGCTCTTGAAATACTGGACCCGCTCTTCCAGCTCCTTTTCAATGGCGTCCGCAGCCCGCCGGATCTGCTCCGCCGGCACCACGTAGTGGGAGGCAGGGAAGATAGCCACATGCTCCAGCTCTCCCTTGATCTCCCCTGTGAGCACATCAATCTGGGTGATCCTGTCGATCTCATCTCCGAAAAACTCCACCCGCACGGCCGTCTCAGCTTCGTTGGCCGGGATGATCTCCAGCACATCACCCCGCACCCGGAAGGTGCCTCTCTTGAAGTCGATCTCATTTCTCTCATATTGGATATCGATGAGCTGCCGCAGCACCTCGTCCCTGTCCTTCTCCATGCCCGGCCGCAGGGAGACCATCATCTTCTCAAAGTTCTGGGGCTCGCCCAAACCGTAGATGCAGGACACGCTGGCCACCACGATGACATCTCTTCTCTCCACCAGGGAGGCCGTGGCCGACAGCCGCAGCTTGTCGATCTCCTCGTTGATGGAGGAGTCCTTGGCGATGTAGGTGTCCGAAGAGGGGACGTAGGCCTCGGGCTGGTAGTAGTCGTAGTAGGAGACAAAATACTCCACTGCGTTATCAGGGAACATCTCCTTGAATTCTCCGTACAACTGAGCGGCCAGTGTTTTATTGTGGGCGATGACCAGCGTCGGCTTGTTCAATGCCTGGATTACGTTGGCCATGGTGAAAGTCTTCCCGGAACCCGTAACCCCCAGTAAAGTCTGGCATTGATTGCCTTCCCGGAACCCTTTTACAAGCGCCTCGATCGCCTGCGGCTGGTCGCCGGTAGGCTGATACGGGGCCTTTAAAACGAATTTATCCATAGCGAAATCTCTCCTTTGTGACTTTTGATACGTTCAATATCAGCCACCCTCAAAAAAATCATTCGTAACGAAAATGTCAAAATAATAGCCTTATAGGACACCATTACGAATCCAGAAAGGCAAAAGTCACAAAACGCTTTTTTGAGGACTAAATAGCACAAGATAACATGCACGGGCAGAGCACCTCGAAAAACCTCCGGCCTTTTTCTGCCCTTTTCGCACATTATAGCAAAGATAACGATAAAAGTATATAGGATGAAGATTAAAAAAAGTACAAATGTTCGAGTGTACATCTGTACTTTTTATCATTCCTTCCTTATATTGTTGTCATGCCGCTATTAAATATTCCTCGGCCGCCTCGTCTATTTCCTTCAGATCGGAGTAATCGTAGTATTTCTCTTCCCGGCTTTCCGGAAGGACTTCTTCCATAAATGGTTCAATCGCATATAAGCAATCTTCAATGATCTCTGCAGTATCCCCATAAACGTCTGCCGATATAATCTCTTTTGAATGTCCTAACATATGCGAGATTCCTTTGATATTAAAGTCATGCTTCAAAAGAATGGTCGTATATGTATTTCTTAGCTGATGGAAATGGATATCCGGAAGGCCCAGTGAAGCAAGCAGCTCTTTAAAATATTTGTGGTGATAGCTTTTACTTCTCGGATTTCCATAAGTGGAACAACAGATGTAATCCCAGTCACGGAACTCTTTGCTCCGCCGTCTGCGGTTCTTCTCGTAAATCCGGCGCTGTTCCAGAATTGCCTCAAACACATAATCCGGGATCGGTATCTCTCTGATACTGGACGGAGTTTTAGGCTTGATCTCCTGTTTTGTCAGCATTTTAGGCGGCACATCCTCTGCTTTGGAATTTGGCTTTTTCCCTAACTGCCGCTGTATTTTCAACGTGCGGTTGATATAGTCCACATCACTGTATTTCAGTCCGTTGATCTCTCCACGCCGCAGGCCCATCAGAACTGCAAATAAGATCTGCATATGGATCGGCGTCGCTTTGCTCGCCTCTACCAACTGAAATACCTGCGGGAGCGTCAGAGTCTTGCTTACATCTATCTTTAATTCACGGTATGGTTTTTTCTTTATCTTCTTTGGCAGCGGAACACCCTCCGCAGGATTTACCGCTATTACATTCTTCGACTTCGCATAATCCAGTGCAGTATTCATAACGGTTTTCGCCAGCCGTGCAATAGACTCGTATTTCTCCGCAATCGAATTATACAGCTTTCTGATATATCCCTGGTTCAGCGTTGCCATATACATTTTTCCCAGTTGCGGATTCACGTAGTTGTAAACCACATTTTTATAGCCATTGTAGCTGTTATCCGCTATCCGGGGACGCATAATCTCTTCCAGCCAGAACTCCATGAAGTCCGCAACTTTAATCTTTCCATATACAATGTAAGTTCCTGCATGAAGCTGCCCGATGATCTCATCTCTCTGTGCATTTGCCTCCCGCTTGCTGCAGAACCCGGCGTGCTGCTGGGTAGTATCGGAACCATCTGCAAATTTCAGCAGGACACGGAACCCGTAGCCTTTCTTTATGGTCGTAACAGAATACACTTTAAATTCCACATATTTTTTAAAGTCGAATTTCTTCATCGGTTATCCCTCCGTCCCTGTCCGCTCCGGAACAAACGTATCATTCATAAATGCGATGATCTTATCTTTCTCATCCATGACCTCACAGTAGTATTCGTAGGTGGTATGAATGGAATTATGACCTAACAATCCGGAGATCTTTACCAACGGAACGCCCCTCTCGATCAAAATGGTCGCAAACATATGGCGCAGCCCGTGGACAGTGATAACGGGAAGTCCGTTTCTCTCGCAGAGTTTTGTCAGCGCCTGATTCATGGAGCTTAACCCTCTCGGCTTTCCGTCCTCCCGGCTGCTGACATACCCATGATCTTCATAATTTCCGGCGTACCATTCTTTCTTCATCTCTACATAATGGAGCCTGCGCTCCACTTCTTTCATGATCGCCTTTGGAACTTTCAGTATCCGAAAACTGTTCTCTGTTTTAGGATCACGCTCGACAACCGTATATTCTTCAATTTCAAATCCTTCTTTTACTTTAGGGTTTGCCACTAACTGACGGCTGATCCTGACGGTATGTTTTTCAAAGTCAAAATCACTGAATTTCAATCCAAGGATTTCTCCTTTTCTCAGGCCGCAGAACAATCCCATTAGAATTTCCAGATACCATGGATTCTTACTGGCCGCCTGCAGGAACACTTTCAGCTTCGCTTTACTGAATATTCTGATCTTAGGCTTTGTCCTCGGATAAGGCTTTGTCTCCGGAACCGGATTATAATTGATAAATCCGTCAAACAGAGCGTCTTTGAATGCCAGACTCAGCAGTTCTCTTCCTTTATTACCTGCCGAAGAACAAATTTTTGACACCTGCTCCAGTAGCTGATCCAGATATTCCACCGTAACAAATTTCAACTTTATGTCTGTCTCCATACTGGGCAGGATCAATTCATACAGTGTATACGATCCCAACATTCTTGTCGTTGTCTCAATCCGCAGAGAATAAATATGTTCAAACCAATACTGAAGATATTCTCCAAACATAACTTCTTTGCTCTTTAAAAACGCAACTTGAAATTCTCTCTGTTTTTCCCGGTAACGCTCCTCATATTCCCAGTAGCTTTTCTCTGCCTCTTCCGGAGTCTTAAAACCACCCTTTTTGCTGTATTTGGTGGTCAGATCATCCATCAGTTCTTTCGTCCTGTGATACCAGGAATTTCCTTCAAAAAAGACAACCCTTTTTTCTTCCTGTACTTCTTTCTTTTCCGCTTCTGTCAACTGATTGTTCTGATTCATTGATTTCACACCTTGCTTTTCCTATTCCCCATATAACCATCTGTCAAACAGGGCACAGGGAATTCTATATAATTTCCCAATCTTGATGACACGGAACGGTTCCTGCTTTTGAAAAACCTCATCCAGAAATTCGTAGGTTTTTGATCTCCCCAGTCCAAGCAGTTTCTGGATGTCCTCCGCTTCATATACTTTTTTTGATATATCAATAGAATCTGTCATGACCACACCTCCCTTTTATCGCTGATCAAGTGATAAAAGGACTGTACGCCTATAAAATAACGCACAGCCCTCTTACCGTCCAATGTGCGATTTTCTTCAATCGCATACTTGACAAACTGATTTTTCCTGTTCTCAATAATATTTCTTCCTTATTAGATAATCGTACCCCTGCCGCACATTACAGAACATGCACGTTTCCTTTATTGTCTGGTCCCAATCCGCCCGGATGATAAAATGTTCCTTTGAATTGTAAAATGGTTTTGCACACACCGGGCATAAACACATCAGAACCGGCTTGTCCAGTTTTTTGATCTCCATGCTGGTACGCAGCGCTTTCTCTATCTTATTCATCTGATCCCGGTTTAATCTGCCAACATAATCATCCAGGCGCCCTTTATCCACTGTCCGGATCTGCTCCAACAGCACAAAGGACTCTTTTTCCAGACCTCTAATCCCGTTTATTGGTACATGTGTCGGCAGTTTTGTCTTTGGCTGGCTCGTAATAGCCGCAACAATAACCGTTGGACTATGCTGATTTCCCCGGTTGTTCTGGATGATCAGCACGGGGCGGTATCCGCCCTGCTCACTCCCGAAAACAGGATTCAGATCTGCGTGATAAATCTCTCCACGCCGCACTTCTTGTTCTTCCACAATCATATCTCCTTCCGCTATACGCCTTAAAACTTTCTCTGTCCGTAAGACGTTCTCCCGCTCATTGGAAACAATCACTTAGAACGGATATGTATCAGCCGGACGCAAAGCATTTCTCTGTATCCGGCTACCATAAATGCCTGTTTCAGCCTATTTGTCCTCGACGCCCCGGCTGTTATCGCATATATTTCATGCAGGGAAATCATCAAGCGTCTGATTGCGAATCAGCTCCACGGGCCTATGCCCCTCTGAGGTTCTCCCAAAGCTGCCCTCACTTGTTGCGACATCCTCGGAGCTGATTCCGCTATGCTCGCCTCGCCGCAAGCGGCAAGACTCTATCGCTGCATAGCTCCTCGTCTTCCCCGAAAAGATTCCTTCTTTCCGGGGGCCCCTTATATGCTCGACTTTATGACCGGACAGGAGTATCATGATACCTGTTGCCTGTTATCGCCTTATCAGTAGCAATCTGACAGTTATAGCCGGGTATTTTCCGCTCCCCGGACAAATAAAACAGCCGCAAACCGATTCTTCTATATATGTGGGATTTCGCTGCCTTTACCCGTCCGGATCATGGCGTACCCTCTAACGTGGCTTACGCTCATCACGATAGCAACAGGAACGTACTTGATGAATGGGTATGAACTTTTCAAGGTTCCTGCCCGCTCTTCCCTTACGAAAAAACAGGCGAAAGATTAACTCTTCCACCTGTTTCCTCAGTCATGGGCGATTTTTCTACCCATTATTCTAAAAGTTTTTTCAGTTTTTTCTCTGCTGTTGTCACAGACTTTGCTATGGCCTGGAAAGAACAGTTTTCCATCTCTGCAATCTGCTCATAAGTCAGTCCGACAAAGTAGTAAAGGACTAACCGGCGTTTCTGAATTGCAGGCAGCATGGATATGGCAGTATAAAGTTCTTCCAGCGCAATCTTCCGGATTGCCTCATGCTCTGCAGATTCTCCCGCCTGTCTGGAGCGCCTGTGTAAAGTGATATCATAGATCTCTGACTGTTCGATATGCCGGTCAACGATATTGAGATGTCTCAGATCATCCAATTCAAATCTGTCAAACGCCTCATACAGTTCTCTGCTGATTTCCATGCAATGCTCTTTCCTCTGTCCATCTGCAAACTCTATGTAATATTTCCCATCTGCTTCAAATATACTATAAGGATTATATTTGTCCTTTCTTCTTTTTGGGTGGTTGCCCTTCATTTTCTTTCCTCCGATCTGAAATTTTTTTGAAAGTTCAGATCGAAGCGGCGGCCCCCGCTCCCGGTAAAAAAGAAAAAAGTTCTTTAAATCATTATAAAAAAGGCGTACCTGTTTTCTTCCAGATACACCCTCTCGCAGATTTATGTAATCATTTGTAAAAAATGGTAAGATTAAGCAGAACTTTGTCGAATAAAAAAACGCCGCAACTCTTATAGGAATTACGGCGAACTGATAAGAAAATAATTTATTTTTTGATTGGTATGTATTCTGCCCTACTCTTATGCAGCCCTTCCCCTTTCCAAAAGAGGAAGGAATACGACATATCTATACATTATTCTCCTCTTATTTTGACAATAGGAGAAGTGTACTGTAGAAAAACGATGGTTTAACTACGATATGCCTATATTTCTGTTAAAAAAATCGCAAATTATGACAACAAAAAACAGCCTGACCGTCAAGATTAGACTGTTTCTTATTCTACTTAGCCTCGAAGCAGTATCCTACTTCACGCACACACCGGATCTCAAATTTCCGATCCGGGCAGGCTTTGTATAGTTTTTCTCTTAATTTGCATACATGGGAACCAATCGTGTTGTTCTCTATATCCTGCACATAATTGCCCCATACATTTTGATATATTTGTTCGTATGTAAGAACCCGGCCTTCGTTGGCAGCAAAATAATATAATAGGTTAAATTCTTTTGTAGTTAAAGATACTTCCCGTTTCCCGCAATATACCTTTCTTTGATCCGGAAGTATTTCAAGATTGGGAAAAGAGACTGTCGGTGTGTAGTCTACCTCATATTTTTGGAAATCTGGATATTTACGAAATACTTCCATTATTTTATCAAAAAGATGTGTTTCACTGTCCTTAAATTCTGCAATAATCAATCGTCCTATAACAACTGCATTCTGCGGAGCCTAGCGGACTCCGATGCGTTTCAGAGCGGACGCTGTGCGGAGCATAACGGACGCCCTGAAAC
>NZ_SPGT01000020.1:0-60886 GCF_005845155.1 Clostridium sp. BSD2780061688st1 H5
AGTTTTCAAGGTACTGATTGCAACGAAAAGTCGTTGCCACTTTTTTACTTGACTTTCTTTAATAGTTAGTCTTATTTTTCCAGCTCTCCCATGAGCATGTCCAGATCATCCTCAATCCGGCCCTCACGTCCTCTGCCCTTGAAAAAGCCGCAGTTTCTTCCCATATCCTTCTCTTTTTTGCACCGGGAGACCATGAACCGGATGCGGAAGGTGAAATCCTCCGCCTCCATGGTGGTAAAGGGATGCTCCTCCGCGGCCACCACTTCCACGTTTCCCCTCGTATAGACGGGATACTTCCCGCAAAATCCGGCCCGGTGCAGTCTCTGGTGAACACGCTTTCTCGCCCTCAGGATCTCCCCGTCCAGGGCCTCCCCGTAGACTCTCTTCGGATATTTCAGGGAAGCGGCCCTCACCTTCCCGTAGATCGTCTCGTACAGTCTCTGCCTTGCCGGGTCACACAGCTTCCTTGCCAGCTTTTTCTTTAAAAATCCGAAGGGGAACCTGGCATACAGGCCGGCCAGCCTGGCGTAGCTCTTATCCCCCGCCTCCAGCGCCAGCCCCCGCATGCACAGGGCTCCCTCCCGGGTGGAGGGATACCGGTCGTCCAATGGCTCGTCTATGGGGGACCAGTAGCGGAAGGGCGGGAATTCGATGAGACGCATGAATTTCTTCTCGCCCTCATTGCAGGCCGCGTCGCCCAGATACTGGTACTTCTCGTAGACCGTCCCCGCCATATAGACGAGCTGTCTCCACTGCTCCTGCCCCTTTACCCAGAAGTGGCCGATCCGGTGATACTGATAGCACTGGAACACCTCTGTCAGCTCAGAAAACCAGATGGTAAATACATTCTCCCTGCCCTGCTTTACGATGAGAGCCGACCGGTCATCCCTCCAGGCAAGCTGCCCCTGTATAGGGTACTCCTCCTGATCCAGATCCAGATAATCTCCGGTCATCCAGGCATCCCTCAGCACCAGATAGCACTCCAGGGCATCGTTCATCATGTAGGGGATATAGTAATCCACCTTCCTGCCCCTGTCTTCTCCCAGGTGCAGTTCAAACACATGAAACTGAAAGATCTCCGCCAGCTTCCCGTAGCTCTCCGGCATGTCCCTTTGAAGCCCCGGCAGAAATTCCTTCAGCTCTTCAAATCTTTCTATCATAAACCAAGCTTCTCCTTTACCTGCGCCAGGCGTCTGTAGAACTCCCCATAGAAGTCCTCCCCGTCCCAGGGCGTCTGATAAAATGCGCGAAGCAGATACATCTGCAGTATTTTCAGGCTGTCCCCGTCCAGCCCCTCTGACTCCCTCTCACAGACTTTCAAAAAGCTGTGCCAGTCAAAGATATAGGTCTCATATCTCTTGAGATCCGGAATGTCCAGCCAGCTCCTGACCCTGACCTTGGTCCGATCCTTCTTGGGGCACTCGTGCACCTGGAGGAAATAGCGAAATCCCGTCTCCTCATAGTACCGCCCCAGGGGAAACATCCGGCAGATCCCCGGCCTGAAGGGGTGGATGGAGCACCGTCCCTCCCGGTCCAGAAAGGTGCAGGTCTCCTCCGTTCCCTCCATCCGAAGACAGGGCAGGACAATCCCGTCCGACAGGACAAGCTCTGCATGCTCTGCCAGAAGTCCCTCAAAGTCCTTCCCGGTTCCCTTTGTCAAAAGCCAGATATCCCGCGGATCCAGCAGGATGGAGCTTCCCATACCTTGACAGCAGGCAGAGCATCCCTGGCATCCCCGGCAGTCCGCCCGCACCATGTCCTGCGCCGTGTAGAGCTTTCCGTCAGAGATATCCTCCAGTCTTACATTTCTCCTCATCCACTCATCCTCCTGTTTCTTCCTTCTGTTCTGTCCGGCTGCTGCCTTTATTCCTTAATTTCCCAGCTCAAAGAGGCTCATCTGATGGCAGGTCTCCTCCTTTTTTACCGGGATCTCCTTCTCCCGTTTGAGAACTGTCTCAGGCAGCTCTGCCAGGAACCTGGACTCCTCCCCGGAGCAGGTGAGGATCAGCTCCTCCTTTGCCCGGGTCATGCCCACGTAGAGAAGTCTTCGCTCCTCTTCTTCATCCGACGGACGCTTCTCATTTTCCAGAGGGATATTCCCCTCTCTGGCGCCGTAAATGAACACTGCCGGGAACTCCAGGCCCTTGGAACCGTGGAGGGTCATCAGGGTAACAGCCCCTGACGTGTAATTTTTCCCGCCGCATCGCTTCAGGTCGCTCTCCACGCCCAGCACAAGATCCCGCAAAAAGTCCGGCATGGTCTTGTAGAAGACGGTCATGGCTGCCAGCTTCTTCACAGCGTCCTCCTTCTGAAGGCCCTGTTCCTCCATCCACATCTCCAGGAATTTCCCCGGCTTCTTCTTTTCAAAGAGAGGGCGGTATTTCTCCGCCATGGCACGGATCATCTCCTCTGTCAGCTGGTTCCAGGAAAGTCCCAGGAGAAGCTCCGCCGCCATCTGCGCCGCAGACTCGTTCTCCGGATTTTCCAGATACTGAAAGAAGCAGATGCTTCCCTGCACCTTGTCATCCTCCAGAAATCCCTCCCTGCCGGCCACGATATAGGGGATCCCCTCTTTTCGCAGGCACATTTCCACCAGATCCGCCTGCCGGTGGGTCCTGGCAAGGACAGCGATCTCATCAAAGGACCTTGTCTGTCTCTCTTTGCTGCCGGACAGCTCCTGAGCCTCCAGCATGCCGATGCCTCCGGCCATACGCCCGATCTCCTTGGCGATGAAAATGGCCTCCCCCAGCTCGCTTCCCGCTCTCAGAAGACGCACAGGCGCTCCCTCCGGGCAGTTGGGATGCAGAGGCTCACAACCCTGCGTCCTGCGGGCTGCCTCCAGGATCTGGGGCGTGGAGCGGTAGTTCTCCCTAAGCTCCACCAGACATAACTCCCCGCCGGCCGCCTCCACATCCGCCCGCAGCCGCTCAAAGCAGCCGGCGTCTGCCCCTCGGAAGCCGTAGATAGACTGGTTCGGATCCCCGATGACAAAGAGCTCTCTGGCATCCCGGTCCCAGGCTCTCACAAGTCTGTACTGGAGGGGATCGATGTCCTGAAACTCATCGATAAGCAGACAGGTGAACTGCTTTCCCGCAGGGGCGCCGCCCTCCAGCAGCCTCAGCGTCTCCAGAAGCAGGTCGTCAAAATCAAGGAGCCTCATCTCCTGCTTCTTCTTTTTGTAGAGCTCTTCCGCCTGCCGAAAGCGCTCCTCCTCATACACGGACAGGCCCGCCTGTTTCCGCGAGAGGCTCTCCAGGAATTTTCCGGCGCCAACGGAAAGCCCCGCCTCCGACACAGCCTCCCCGGCCATCTGCCGGCACTGAGCCTCGCTTGCCAGGGAGAATTCCACTCCCGCCTTCCGCAGGAAATGCAGACAGATGCTGTGGAAGGTGCCGATCTGCAGACCGCTGACCCGCCGGCTTCCCAGCTCCTTTTTCAGCCGCTCCCGCATCTCACCGGCAGCCTGGTTGGTGAAGGTAACAGCGGTGATCTCGGAGGGCTTTACCTTCCTGTGCTCCAGCAGATACTGGATCCGGGACACCAGGGTCTTTGTCTTTCCGGTGCCCGGCCCGGCAACCACCGCCAAATGCCGGCAGATCCTCCTCACAGCCTCCCGCTGCTCCGGGTTGAGGGAAGGAGCGCCGCCGGCAGCTGCCTCCTGCCGCTCCTCCTTCAAAGCGCTCACCGGCTCCTTTTCTGAAAGGACGGGCTGCGCCTCCCTCTGCCCCTTTTCGAGGGCTTCCGGCTCCACGCCGATGAGGCTGAAGAAATCCATCTGCCCATCCGTGTTCTCAAGCTCGTCCGCCGTAAAAAGCCGGATTGTCCCGTACTCCCCGTCAAATCCCGGGATCCGCTCCACCTTTCCCTGCCTGAGCCGCATGATGCCCTGGGCGATCCGGTGGCCCGCCGCCTTCTGGATATCCTCCTGGGGGATCGTCCGCAGGATCTCAAACTCCGGCCCCAGCTTTCCCAGCATTTCCTCATACTCTCTTAAGACCTTGCGGCTGACCGAAGAATGACCCAGAGACGCGCCGATGACCTCCGGCAGCGGCACCAGGCTCTCAAAGGCAGCGCCGTCAGTCCTGACATAATCCTCCGGCCGGTCGGCCAGCTCCTCCACCCGGTGGGAGACGCCGATGGTAATCTTCCGACCGCACACCGGGCAGACGCCGCCATATTTTTCCGTCTCAGAGGGCGTCAGGCACAGGCCGCATTTCCGGTGCCCGTCCAGATGGTATTTCCCCTCCTCCGGGAAAAACTCAATGGTACCCTGAAGCCCCGTCCCATCCTGGATAGCCCTGCGCAGCCCCTCGTAGGACATCTCGATGTCAAGTAGGTTGGCCTCCCGCCCCAGCTTAGCCGGGGAGTGGGCATCTGAGTTGGAGATGAGATGGTATCTGTCCAGGGCAGACACTCTCCAGTTCATGGGTGGGTCTGACGAGAGTCCCGTCTCCACTGCGTGAATGTAGGGCGTCAGATCCTCAAAGCACTCCTCCACCGTGTCAAAGCCGGAGAAAGCCCCGAACAGGGAGAAGTGGGGCGTCCAGATATGAGCCGGCACATAGATGCTCTCCGGGCAGGAGGTGAGCAGGATCTCCAACAGGTCATGGCAGGAGAGCCCCAGGATAGGCCGGCCATCAGAATGGATATTTCCAATCTCTTCCAGCCTGCCCGCAATCTCCTCCGCCGCCTCCAGACCGGGCAGAAGGATCAGGCTGTGAACCTTGCGCACTCTCCCTCCCTTTTTGTAGATGGAGCTGATTTCCCCCGTAACAACAAAACGAGGAGTCATACTGCCCCTCACTGTCTCATCCTCTATCCTGTATTCGTCTTTCAGCACGTACAGCCCGTCCTCCGCGGGCTTCAGTTTTTCCTTCAGCTCCTCCCTCCAGGCCGGGTGGGTGAAATCTCCGGTTCCCACAATGTGGATCCCCTTCCGCCTGGCCCACAGATCCAGGTGCTCCGGCGTACAGTTTTTACTGGTAGCCCGGGAATACCGGGAGTGTATATGAAGGTCCGCTATGTACATGATCATTCCCTCTTTCGTCTGCGCCCTGCCCGTTTCCACAGCTCCGCTTTCCCGGGCAGGGCTTATCTTATTTATTATAATATGGATGGCGGAAAAATACAATTCCCGGAGATTTCTATTCTGGATTTTCTATATATAGATTTCTATTCCACATTTTTCACGCATCCCGTCACAGGCAGGCCTACATGTTCCGGGCCTTTTCCACTTCCTCCTCCGTGGCCCCGGTGAGGCGCATGATCTCTTCCGGGCTGGTGCCGCCCTCCAGCATCCGGCGGACTATAGACAGCCGGCCCTGCTCTCTGCCTTTCTGCAGACCTTTCTCCATTCCTTTCTCCATTCCTTTCTCCATGCCGGTCTCCCAGGCGCTGCTCATGATGGCATCGTGGTCCCGGATGGCCTTCTGCCGGGCCTCGTACTCCAGCCTGGCCCTCTCGTCCGCGCTCATCCTCTCCAGTTCCCTGTAGGCCTCCTCGATATATTCGCTTGTACTTGCCATATCCTCCAACTCCTTCCGGTCCTTCCCAGCCAGGAAGCGCATCCACTGGATGACCTCATCGTCCTCCCGCAGATCCCCCGGCAGCTTCTTCAGCTCCAGGATCTGCAGCTCCAGAAGGTCTGTGTACTTTTCCCCTGTCTGCTCATCGCACAGGCTGATGGTCCGGTGGCATTTCCTGTCATCCGCAAAGCGGATAAAGTCCAGTATGCTCACATGGATACACTTTTTCAGCTTCGTGTAGGGATCGCCCCTCCCGATCTGATCTGTGTACATTTTACTCAGATAAAACAGGGATCTGGCGTCCCACTGCCCGAAGGGGTACGCCTGCATCTCCATGTTGACCTGCGCCCCTTTCTCACCTTGGGATTGTACATCAGTCCCTTAAAGCACACGTCCACGGTGGGAAGCATGATAAACTTGTCGTTTTTCTTCGTCACTTGCCTTCTCCTTTCCTGGGTAGCTCATGCAGAAAAGGGGCATGTCTGATTTTTGGCATATCCGGTCCGGATACCGGAGGCACGGCCCTCATTTCCTGCTCTGTTCAGTTGTGCAACAATCGGGTCATGCCTGGAAATCAGGCTCCGAATAGCCAGATGCGCCGCCTTGACTTTGCGGTGCACTTGATGTGTATGCCTGGCGGCAGATGCGCCGCCTTGACATATTTAGAATAACATAATTCATTTTGGACTGCAATAGAAAATTTATATTTAAATCCGGTTGTTAAATCTGATTGAAATTCATTTTTTACTCCGCGTTTTCTCCGATCCGCCCGTACACCTTCACCGCGTCCAGCACGTGGTAGGGCTCACTCTGGTGATCTCCCGGCGCCCCGGCTGTCACAAGGACATACTCTTTTCCATTCACCTCAGCCAGGCTTGCCAGACAAAGGCCCGCTTCTTGCGTGTACCCGGTCTTTCCTCCCAGTATCTCTCCCCCTGTGACGGACGGATCTGAAAGGCTGGCAAAGAGAGTGCTTGTCACGGTAAATCCCCCGGGATGAAAGGCGGTGGATGCCATGGTGTAGGATCTGCTGGTAAAGGCCTGCCGGAAGGCGTCATTTTTCAGGGCGTACACCACAAGCCGGGCCATATCCTCCGCCGTAGAGTAGTGCTTTCTGTCGTGGAGTCCGGTGCAGTTGGTAAAATGGGTGTCTCTCATCCCCAGCTCCCGCGCCTTTTCATTCATCATCTCCGCAAAGCCGCTCTCGCTGCCCGCAATTTTCTCCGCAAAGGCCATGCAGCACTCCGCCCCGGAGGGAAGGAGCGCTCCGTAGAGAATCTCCCGGTACGGTACCTCCTCACCCGGCTCAAATCCGGCCATGGAGGCGTTTTCCTCATAGAGCTGCCCGTAGAAATCTCCCGGCATGGTGATAGTCTCATCCAGGCTGGAGATGTGCTCCAGCGCCACCACGGCGGTCATGATCTTAGTCATGGATGCAGGATAGATCCGCCTGCTCCCGCCGGCGGCTCCCAGCTTCTCACCGGTTCCGGCATCCACCAGAGCCGCCGAGGGACTGTACAGATCCTCCAGACAGGCGGACAGCCTCCCTCCGTCCCCGGATCCGGGAAGTCCCAGTCCCTCCATATTCATATAATTTCTCGCTCCAAGCCATACGAAAAACAGCATCAGCACCAGCAAGACAGCGGTGAGCCGGTTTCTCCTGCGTCTTCGCAGCTTTTTCTTTCTTCTATCCATAGCGTTCTCTCCCTTCTTCTGGCTCTTAATCTACCAGAGGAGGGAGAGTGGAACTTTAATATGAAGTTGTTTGATTGCTAAGAAAAGATTAAGACTTTGTGAGTATCTGAAATGATTTACCCGGCAGCTGCGCCTAACACCAGGCCGGCAGGCGCACCTCGAACCTGGTGATCCTATCCTCACTGTAGGCAGCGATGCTGCCGCCGTGCTGGCTGACGATCTCCTTCGCAATGGCAAGCCCCAGGCCGGAGCCCCCTGTCTGGGCGCCCCGTGCATCGTCCAGGCGGAAGAATTTGTCAAAGATCATCTCCAGCTTTTCCCCGGGTATGGTGACCCCTGTATTTTCAAAAATAATAGCGATCTCCTCCCCTGTTCGCTGGGTCCATATCTTAATGGGGGTATCCCGGTCGCTGTAAGCCGCCCCGTTCTTCAGCAGATTGTTAAAGACCCGGGCCATCTTCTCCGGGTCAGCGTAAATATACTCCTCCTCATCCACCTCATTTTCCACTTCGTTTCCGTGCTTTTCAAGGGCAGGGTAGAGCTCCTCTGTCACCTGCACAAGGAGGGCGCACAGATTGACCCGCCGTTTTTCCAGAGGCATTTTCTGGAGATTGTACCGGGTGATGTCAAAAAATTCATTGATCAGCCCCTCCAGACGCTCCGCCTTGGAGAGGGCCGTGTGCAGGTATTTTCCCCGCTGCTCTCCCGGCATGTCCGGCGCCTCGTCAAGAAGGCTCAGATATCCGATGACTGAGGTGAGGGGCGTCTTCAGGTCGTGGGCCAGGTAAGCGATCAGATCATCCTTTCGCCGCATCTCGTCCTCGATGACCTGGGCCTGCCTCTTCTGCTCTTCCTTCATGCTGTCCATACTCTCCCTGGCCTCCTGCCGGATCTTTGCCGTATTTCTCTCTGTAAAAACAAAGACAAGGAGGATGACAGCGGCCGCCACCACGGCAACGCTCCAGAAGATAAAATTTTTCAGGGAAGGCCAGAAAATCGCATCTCTCATAACCGTGTTCCCTGTCTGGGGATCATACCAGGCCGGTACCGAGGTGACAAAATTCCTCGTAAACCACTCCACAAACACGCCGTTGCAGACATAATCCACAAAATCAAACAGAAAATAGAGCGCCAGCAGAGCTGCCAGGACCCCGCCCGCTGCCTTCCAGTACTTTTTACTGTTCTTCAATTTTGTAACCACACCCCCAGACTGTCTTAATGTATCTCGGATGGTCGATGGAGTCCCCCATCTTCTCCCGCAGATGCCGAATATGCACGGTGATAGTGTTATTTTTCCGGCTGTAGTACTCATCCTTCCATATGGCGTGGAACAGCTCCTCGGAGCTGACCACGCTGCCTCTCTTCCGGCACAGGATCTCCAGCACGGAAAACTCTGTGGGAGTCAGCTTTAGGTCCTTTCCCCCAAGGGTGCACTGATGGGTCCTCACATTCAAGGTGAGGCCTCCCCGCACAAGCAGATCCTCCTCCTGGCCGGGACAGTTGTACTTCTTGCAGCGCCGCAGCTGGGCCTTCACCCGGGCCACCATCTCCAGAGGGCGGAAGGGCTTTGTGATGTAGTCGTCCGCCCCCAGAGCCAGGCCGTTGATCTTGTCGATCTCCTCCCCTTTTGCCGTCAGGAAAATAACCGGATAGGTGTCTTTTTTTCGTATCTCCCGGCAGACCGTAAGGCCGCTCACCCCCGGCATCATGATGTCCAGGATGGCAAGGTCCGGCTTCTCCCGGCGTATTTCCTCCAGCGCCTCCTGGCCGGAATAGCACACTCTTGTCTCATAGTTTTCGTTCTGAAGATAAAGGCAGACGAGATCCGCGATATCCGGTTCGTCGTCTGCCACTAAAATCCTCTCGTTCATCTGTTTCTCTCCTTCCTGCCCTCCCATTAATAAAACAAATGGGAAAGGTACCACCTCCTGTAAGAAATGGTACCTTCATGATAGCAGGAAGACTTTAATGTTTTCCTTGCAAAATCTTAAGATTTTATAAATCCTTTTTCCCCTTCCTGTGCTTCACGCACTCTGTCAGGAGATACTCGATCTGTCCGTTCATGGAGCGGAAATCGTCCTCCGCCCACTGGGCGATCTCATCGTACAGCTTTTTTGACAGCCGGAGGGGCACCTGCTTTTTCGCTTTGGCCTTGTCAGCAGCCTTGTTTTCCCTCTCCAAAAAGCATCCCCCTCCCTTCTCTCTTTTTTGTTATTTTAATATAAACTTCCGCTGTTCACAATGGGCTGGGCGTCCTTGTTTCCGCAGAGCACTACCATCAGATTGCTCACCATGGCTGCCTTTCTCTCCTCGTCCAGCTCCACGATCTCCTTCTCATTCAGCCTGGAGAGGGCCATCTCCACCATGCCCACAGCGCCCTCCACGATCTTCTGCCGTGCATCGATGATGGCCGCCGCCTGCTGCCTCTGGAGCATGGCCGACGCGATCTCCGGCGCGTAGGCAAGATGCGTGATACGCACATCCAGTATCTTGATGCCTGCGTCCTCTGTCTTCTCCTGCAGCTCCTTGCTCATGATATCCGCAATCTCCTGGCTGCTGCCCCGAAGGGATTTCTCGTCCGCCCCCTCGCTTGTGTCATAGGGATACTGCCTGGCCGTGTTCCGGATGATGGAGTCACACTGGATGGACAGGTAATTCTTGTAGTTCTCCACATTGATGACCGCCTTGGTAGGGTTGACTACCTTCCAAATCACCACAGCTCCGATCTCCACCGGATTTCCCAGCTGGTCGTTCACCTTCTGCTTTTTATTGTCCAGCGTCATGGTCCGCATGGAGACCTTCTTCTCCTTGTCTCCCACAGACACGGATACGGACCGGCCATTGCCTGACGCCGCCACGACAGGCGCCGACTTTACCGTCGGATTGATGGCTGAGCAGAAGGGATTGACCCAGTAAAACCCTTCCTTTTTCAGCGTTCCGTAGTAGTTTCCGAACACAGTGAACACGTAAGCCTCGTTGGGATTGAGGACCTTCAGCCCGCACAGGAGGATGATCGCTCCAACGAGGATGAGGATTCCCAGTATCACGCCTCCCACGGCAAGGGCGCCGCTGCCGCTCCTGCTGCCGGCCATAAATCCCACGATCATGACGGCAATGCCTGCGATCATTCCTACGATCCCAAGAAGCAGCATCAAATACCCGCTGACCGGGTTCAGTATTCTCTCCTGCCTGATCTTCTCTTTGCTCATAATCTTTTCCCCCTTCTTTGATGAAAGTGTTTTATTTTGATATCATTTTGATATCATCATAATACCACCTATTACAGGGGATGTCAATAGACTGACATCACTGTTCTTATCCTGTGCCCGGGAAAGCGCATCATCCAGGGAACCGCACCCTGAAAAGCAGAAACGGGCAGGAGATCACATGTCTCCTGCCCGCAGCCGCAAGCCTTCTATCCGCTTTTTTGTCTACAGCCCCCTGTCGTAGGGAAGCTTCTTGAAATAATACTTTTTGTCCTCCTCCGTGATACGGCGGATCACCTTTGCCGGATTGCCACCCACGATCACGCCGTCCGGCACGTCCTTTGTGACCACGCTGCCGGATGCGATGACGCAGTCATTCCCAATGGTCACTCCGGGATTGATCACGCTCCTTCCGCCGATCCACACCCGGTTCCCTATCTTCACCTCCATAGCGTACTCCCACTCTGTACAGCGGGTCTCGGGGTGCACCGGATGCCCGGCTGTGTAGATATCCACGTTGGGGCCTATCATCACATCATGCCCAAAGGTCACCTTCGCACAGTCCAGCACGGTAAAGTGCACATTCGAATAAAAGTTCTCGCCAAACTCTATGTTCGTCCCATAGTCACAGTAAAAGGGCGCCTCGATCCACGTGTGCTCCGCCTGCTCACCGATAAGCTCCTTCATGATAGCGGCCCGCTTCTCCATGTCCGCAGGATCACATGTATTGTAAAGGTATGTCAGATGCTTTGCCCGGATGCGGGCCTCACAGAGCTCCTGATCTGCCGCGTTGTACAAAAGTCCCGCCAGCATCCGCTCTCTCTGTGTCATTTGCTGTGTCGGTTTTTCAGCCATTGCCTGCCTCCTCCTTATCCTTCATGTATGTTCGGTCACGGTTAACGTTACACCCTCTGCGGATAAAAAGCAAGCTAATTGTGATACACCTCGTAAAAGCATCTGGCACAGAGCTGGCCCGCCCCCTCCACATAGTATCTTCTGCCTGCAATATGACTGTCTCTGCGCACCGGAACCATACGCCCGCACAGCACACATTTTTCCATCAGCTCTTCGTCCTCTGCGGCCTGGCGGTATGTCTCCTCCATCCTGCATGTCCCCTTTCCGGCAAGTCCTGTTTTTTACAGTCTATACCAGAAGAGGAAAATATATACCACCTGCCTGGAGTCCTTTTTATCTGCTCAGCTTTACGGGTATATAGTCGTGATGCACTGCCTTCAGAAATTTTCCCAGCACATCCTCTGTCTTCAGCCGGATGCTGGACGTGTTGACGCAGGGATGGCAGGCAAAATACTCCTCTCCCAGCACCTCCTCATCTATCAGGAGCTGTACCTTGTTTTCCGGATCAAAGATCAGCCCCATGATAGTGGCGGACCCAGGCGTCACATTCAGATATTTCTCCATATCCTCCCCGGACGCAAAGGAAAGCCTGGATGAGGGAATCTGGGGCGAAAGCTCCTTTGCCTGCAGATTTTTCCCGCCCGGCATGACGAGAAGATAGTAGTTTGTCTTCTGCCGGTTGCACAGGAACAGGTTCTTGCAGATCTCTATGTGCAGCGCCTCGTCCACCTCCCTGCAGGCCTCGATGGTCATCACAGCCTCGTGGTCGGTCCGGACATAGGGTATCCCCAGTCCGTCCAGAAGATCGTAGACCTTCATCTCCTTTTCCAGTCTGCCCGCCGCCTGGGCCGGGCGGCTCTCATATATCTGCATTACTCTCACTCCTTCGTCCTGTATCCTGGTATGGTTCCTTTTGATGGCTCCGGAACGGGTCTTCCCAGCTCTTCGGCAACCTTTATCCACTCTGTAATAGTTGTCTTTGCATTTTCCACTGCTTCGGCTATTGTTTTCCCATCAGACATACACCCCGGAAGATCTGGCACTGTAACAAGAAAGGCATCATCATCCTCGCTCCATGTGATGATCATCTGATACTTATAATCCGCCATCTTCACACCTCCAAATGATATTTTATGATAAGTCCTCTCACTTGCTTCACCTGGTAACTTTTAGCTTTATTTCCTCTGGGCTGAATGTTGATGATTTCCTCAATATATTCCCGGCACATAAAATGGTGGTCTCCCCTTATCCTTTCGGAAAATCCCATAGAGATCAACAGATATCTCAGATCATCAAAATGGATATTGTTGTCCGACTGTGCGTCCAAGATTTTCTTATAAATTTTCTCTTTTCTTCCCATCCATATCCCTTCCCTTATTATATCCGCATTTATCTTCCATGACAACGCCCGTTTCGCCTGCAGTATCTATCGAAGTGCCCAGCACAGCATACCTGCAGTTCACGCACACATGGGTCCCCTCCGGGACAATCCTTCCGCAGATCACACAGTAATCCATCCTGTCACTTCCTTTTCCTTATACGCAGCGCCCACAGCATCGAGGCAAGGGATCCGGCCAGCGCCATTCCAAGCCATGGAATATAAGAGATATCTCCTGTCCTTGGAGCCTTCACCAACGGCTGATCCAGCATCTCCACCTTCTGCTCTTCTCCCGTCTCCTTAAGAGTGAAGCTTACAGACTCCGCCTTCTCATAGCCCTCCGGCGCCTGCTCCTCTGTCAGCACGTACTCTCCAGGCTGCAGTCTGTCAAATTTCTTTTCCTCTTCACCGGAAATCCAGCTCTCCACCAGCTCCCTCTCGCCGCTCTCCAGGACTCTCTCCAGCGTCAGATCAGCCCCAGGCAGATACTGTCGGTTTCCTCCGTCCAGCTTGGAGACGCGCAGCTTGGTATAGTCGTTTTCAAATTCCACCACACAGACAGCCTTATCCTCAATCTGTCCCCGGGAGTCCACACAGATCTCACGGATCGTACCGTCGGGAATATATCCCGGCAGAGCTTCCACCTCCTGTATACAATAAGTGCTGTCCGGCAGAAGATAGGGGATTTCAATCCTTCCTTCTTCGTCCGTCTCATAGACCTCCTCCAGCGTGTATCCGGGGTCCACCGCATCCTCTTCCGTGACTGTGTCCTCTCCCATGACTGCCTCCTCTTCCACAGCCTCATCCTGCTTCAGCCACACCTTAAACCTGACTCCTGACAGAGCGGTCTTCTCCTCTGAGCCCTTTTCATATTTCAGGAGCACAAGAGAAGTCGGCTCATTATAGACAGTGAGATGCTCCTCCACCACAGGGGTCGTCTGATCCTTATATTTCAGCTCCACCTGGAACGCTTTCTCCGGAAGAGCAAATCCGGGAACCTGCTTTGTCTCCCTGACCGTATATTTCCCGAGGAACAACTCCTCGGACACAGCTGTCTCATTCCCCGTCGTTAGGGTCCCGGCCAGCTCCCCCTTTTTCAGGCGAACCGTCCCGTCAGGCGTCACAATGTCCTCCGCCGCCTGTATCTCAAACTCTGTTCCCGCCAGGTACTCTTCCTTCCCCTCCTCGTACTTGTCGATGCTGATCCTTCCCATGGCGTTCTCATCGGCAAACCGCACGGTCAGAGGACTTCCCCAGTCCTTGTCCTCCTCCACGGTGAAGGCAAGCTCCTCCCCGTTCAGGAGGTACCCCTTGGGCGCCTTTACTTCACGCAGATAATAAGTCCCGTATTTCAGCTTTTCCGGGAATGTAAAACGCCCTTCCTCGTCTGTGACAAAGGTCTCGTACACCTGATATTCCGGATAGTGCGATGTCATAGTCACCACATTCCTGTCTGCGTCCAGCAGCTGGAATTCCGTCCCCGCGGCGGGGATCGTCTTACCCGTGGAGGCATCCACCTTCAGCACCTGGATGGGACTGGTGATGAGCGTGTCCTGCCGGTATATGCCGCTGACCGTCACATTTTCTTCCGAGATCTCCACCTCAAAGGGCTTGACGGGATTGTACCCTTCCGGCGTTTTGGTCTCTGTCACCAGGTAGGTATCATACACCAGCCTGCCCCTTGGATAGTCCTCGCTCCTGGTGGTGGCCTTCCCCTCGCGGTCCGTCACGATCCGCAGGACCTCCTGCCCTGTTGTCCTGGAAGTGAGCGTAAATTCCACTCCCTCGATGCCCTCCAGCACATCCTCCTTTTCCTCCTCATTTTGGTACACCTTGATGAGCTCCAGGTCTCCCCGGATCACATCCTCCTCAAAGGCCGGCGTCTGGTATGTCTGCACCTGCTCACCGGTTCCCTCCGGCGTAACGCGCACAAGCTGCGTCTCACTGTTCAGATTATATCCCTGTGGAGCTTTTGTCTCCTGTATCGTCACTGTTCCAAGAGGGAGGAAAAATCCGCCGTTTCCGTCCCGCCACACCGGATCTCCCTCCAAAAAATACTCCTCCTGTGTGGACACAAATCCCCTGTCGTCGCTTCGGAATACCCAGGTCCTGGCAGGGCTCACTCCCTCCAGCTTTTCCAGGCTGTCATAGTCTCCCGTGTAAAACCGGAAGGTAAATTCCGCTCCCGCCAGAGAGGCCGCCCCCTGAGGCGCATTTCCCTCCTCCTGGAAATCCAGCTCTCCGTCATATTTCTTCAGCAACACCTCCACCGGATTTTTCTGGGGAATGTCCTTTGCGCTCACCTGGGCTGTCTGTCCTGCCTGGACGTCCACCCTGTACACGGTCCCATCCAGGGCGTAGCCTCTGGGCGGTGTCTTTTCTTTTACATAGTAGGTTCCCGCGTTGACGGACAGAAGCCCACTCTTTCCGGACGCGTCTGTCACCAGCTCCCCTGCCTGGGCCGTGCAGCCTGCGTCTGTATACACGCCGTACACAACCCCCTCCAGGCTGTAGCAGAAGTTTCCCTCCGTTATGTCGGTCTGTGCGGACACCTTCTGGAGCTGCACATTTCCCTTTGGCTGCTCCTCCAGCCAGACAATGTCCTGCTGATCATTGTAGGCAATGTACACCTGATACCGGTCCAGATTTTCGTGGATCTCCGGCGCCCAGGACCCCTGCACGGCGGCAGTGGCATAGTGGACCATGTTTGTCACACCTGCCTGCATGCTGGCGCTCAGGCCGGTAAGGCTTCCCTCGTAGGCGTAGCTCAGCGCCGCGTGAGCGTAGGCATAGGTATTGTTGTCAGCCTCATTATAAATAATTTTCCCATATGCCTCATAATAGGGATAGCCCGGTGCCATCATCAGGAGCGCCTTCATCACATCGTTGTCAAGTCGGGACACCTGGTATGTCCCCGAGGGTGGCGGGCTCATAGGCTGCACACAGTACCCCGTATAGTTTCCTGTCTCAGCCGCCACGTAAAATTCCCTCGTAAACCAGCTCCCGTAGCTGTGGCTGCCGCCGTAGGAGATGGTGCAAAGAGAGCCGACCGCTGACCTGGGCATAATGCCTCCCTCCGTCACACCGAGCCGGTCCGTCTCCACTCTTTCGCTGTCTCGCCCCAGCGTCCAGCTGATCTCACTGCCGCCTCCCGGATCTGTCTCCGGGCTGTCCTCCTCCGCCCGGGACTGCAGCGCAGAGCTGCCCAGAAGGGCTGCAAACAAAAACAAAGCACAACAAAGAATACATACAAATCTTTTCAATTATGTTTACCTCCGTTTTTCTGTAAAATACCTGTCGTCTAAAAACAAAGTTTGCTTGCAGATCACCTCCCGTCTCGGCTGAACCTGTAAATGTTCTGGTAATTGTCCGGCGAAACGCCTGATTAAGTAAATAGAATATAGTGATAAATAAGAATAGCAGAACTGCTTTTCTATATGTACAAAGTTAACATAGCCTTTCGAAAAATGCAAGAGAAAAATACATTTATCAATATTTTTATACGCCGTATAAAAGACCGCCTGCCAGGAAAAGCTAAAACAGGCCGGAGCTTCTCTCGCATTTAGAACATATATAAATACATAAAAACTGAAAGGAGACAGAGCAAATGAAAGCAGAAAAGAGAAAAGTTGTCATTGTAGGCACCGGCATGGTGGGGATGAGCTATGCCTACTGCCTCCTGAACCAGTCCGTCTGCGACGAGCTGGTTCTCATCGACGTGAACCGGGAGCGGGCCGAGGGGGAGGCCATGGACCTCAATCACGGCCTGGCATTTGCCGGCTCCAATATGCAGATCTACGCCGGGGAGTACCAGGACTGCCGCGACGCGGATCTGGTGGTCATCTGCGCGGGGGTAGCCCAGCAAAACGGAGAGTCCAGGCTGAACCTCCTGAAGAGGAACGCAGCCGTCTTCCGCTCTATCGTGGAGCCCGTCACGGCCTCCGGCTTCCAGGGCATCTTTCTTGTAGCCACAAACCCGGTGGACATTATGACAAGGATCACCTGCGACCTCTCAGGCTTTCCCTCCCAAAAAGTATTCGGCAGCGGCACCGCTCTGGATACCGCCCGGCTCCGCTACCTTCTCGGCGACTATCTGAAGGTGGATCCCCGCAACATTCACGCCTACGTGATTGGCGAGCACGGGGACAGCGAGTTTGTCCCCTGGAGCCAGGCCCTGCTGGCAACCAAGCCCATCCTGGAGCTGGCCCGAGAGACAAAGTACCACATCTCCCCCGCCCGCCTCATGCAGATTGAGGAGGAAGTTCGCACCGCCGCCTACAAGATCATCGAGGCAAAAAAGGCCACCTACTACGGCATCGGCATGGCTCTGGCCAGGATCACAAAGGCAGTCCTGGGGGATGAGCACAGCGTCCTCACTGTGTCTGTCAAGGCTGACGGCCTCTATGGGCAAAGGGATGTATTTACCGGCATGCCCGCCATCATCGGCCAGACCGGCATCCAGGGGATCCTGCCCCTGTCCCTGACAGAGGAGGAGCAGGACAAGCTGAACGCCTCCTGCGACACTCTTTGCCGCAGCTACGAAGGCATCATCTGACATTTCCCCGAATTTATGCTATGATAAGGGCAGGATAATCAATAACAGTAAAGGGGGATTTCCATGGATACGAAATTTGCAATCGTCAGCGACGGCTCCTGCGACCTGCCCGCAGAGGAAGCCGCAAAAAACCACATTCACATCGTCCATTTTCTCGTCTCTTTCGATGGACAGACCTACAAAAGGGAGGGCGTAGAGATCGAGCTGAAGGATTTCTATCAGAAAATGGTGGACGAGCCCGGACATTTCCCCAAAACCGCGGCCCCTTCTCCTGAAGACTTCTATCAGGCCTTTGCAGACTGCGCCAGGATGGGTCGGCCCATCCTGTGTATCTGCATTTCCACCAAACTGAGCTCCTCCATGCAGTCTGCCCAGATTGCAAAGCGGATGCTGGAAAATGAATACCCGGACATCCCGGTCATCGTCCAGGACTCTCTTTGCGCCACCCTGATGCAGAGCGCCTACGTGCTGGAGGCCTGTCGTCTGCGGGACGCAGGGTACACGCTGGAAGAGGCCGCCGACCTTCTGTCAGGCCTGCGCAGTACCGCCCGCATCCTTTTCACGGTAGGCAGTCTGGACTACATACAGCACGGCGGACGCATCGGCAGGATGACCGGCATAGCGGGAACTCTCCTACAGATCAAGCCTCTGATCACACTGCAGGACGGGGAAATCCACTCCTCCGGCATCCGCCGGGGCAGGCGCAGATCCATAGAAGGCGTGGTGGATCTCCTTGTCTCCTACCTGAAAGACAATAGCCTGGCACCCTCAGACTGTCGCATCCTGGCCGGCTACGGATATGACCGGGAGGAGGCAGAGCGCTTTCGGGATCTGACAAAATCCCGGCTTCTTTCGGAATTTGGCCAGACCCCCGACCTGCCTCTCTGCCAGATCGGCGCCACCATCGGCGTCCACGCAGGTCCCTACTCCATCGGCTTCGGCGTGATCCAGAAAAGCAGGCTCTAAATACCCATTTTCCGGAACAGGGTGCGGAATTCTTCCGCATCCTTCAGGGTATGCCTCCATCCGAACCGCTTCATGTCCACCTGCCATCCATCCCTGGTTCCAAAAACCTCCACCCCTTCTCCCTCCAGAAGGTTTTTCTGCATGTCAAATGTCTCAAAGGCCGCTGCTCCGCTGAGCAGCCCTCTTCCATTGACCACCCTGTGGGCAGGTACATCCTCCCCCAGCTTTCCCCTGTTCAGAGCGTACCCCACCTGTCGGGCGTTCTTCGGCTTTCCGCTAAGAAGAGCAATCTGCCCGTAGGAGGCTACCTTCCCCCTGGGAATACACCTGCACACAATGCCGGCTCTCTGATAAAAATCCACTTCTTCTACTCCTTTATGAATACATATTCCGCCGGTCCGGAAAGCTCTTCCCTGAACCGGTATCCCAGGCGGTCAAATCCACGGGCATCCTCGGGCTCCCGCCCCCCTGTCTGCGCCAGATAGCGCACCATCTCTCCCCGGGCCATCTTGGCCAGAGTCCCCTTCTGGCGCACCTTTCCATCAACCAGCTCCCCGAACACACAGGTCACAAACCGATCCCCCGGCCCCAGATACTTTTCTACACATTTAGAATACTCTTTGGAGGCCAGATTGAGGATAGTCCCATCCCCTGCCGTCACCGCCCGGCAGATTGCATCTCCCCAGAACTCATAGAGGTTCCTTGTCCCGGCCACCGCCGCCTTTGCCTGCATTTCCAGGCGGTAGGGCGTGACTCCGTCCAGAGGCCGCAGGACACCGTAAAATCCCGAGAGTATGTACAGGTGCTCCTGGATATACTGAATTTCCTTTCCCTCGAATACGGACGGAGCCATATACTGGTACTGGATCCCCTCATAGGAGAGGATGGCCGGCGTCAGGTTCTTCTCCAGCTCCATAGTCTGAAAGCGCTGATAATTTTCCCGGGCAATGGCGTCATTGCATTTCCACAGCTCCTTTGCCTCCTGGCAGGTCAGCTTTTTCATCCACTGCGCCAGCTCCCGGGTCCTGCCCAAAAAGGCTGGCAGCCCGCTGCAGGGGTACAGATCCGGCTCACTTTTCATTTTCTTTGCGGGTGAGATAATAATTTTCACAGCTGTTCCTCCTTCTGCATAGCCAAAAGCCATTCAATGGACCTGGCCACTCCGTCCTCATCATTAGAGCCTGCGATGTGGTCCGCCGCCTGCAGGCAGCCCTGAGATCCGTTGGAGACCGCAATGCCAATCCCCGCAAACGCCAGCATCCCCCTGTCGTTGTCCCCGTCTCCGAAGGCTGCCGACTCCGTCTGCTCCAGCCCCAGATACCGCAGCAGAAACTTAAGAGCAGACTCCTTGCCCGCATCCCTGTAGGAGATCTCCAGAAGCTGGGGGACTGAGGAAGTCACATAGATATCCGTCACCTCCCGCTCCAGGAGGCACCACAGGCTGCGCTTTTTCTCCTCCCCCTTCACCACCACGTCCAGACAGTCCAGCTTCCCTTCTGCCGCATGCGCCCGGATAAAGGCCTCCATATCCGCCACCGGCTCCCGGGTTCTCTGGATATAGCCGATGGCTGCGGGCATGGCTCCATACCGCACCGGGTCTTCCACATACTCCTTCTGGGCATAGGGCTTTCCGTCTATAAAAGCCTCAAAGACTACATCCCTGCCGTCCATGAGCCGAAGGATCCTCTCCACAGACTCCTCTGTCAGCGAAAATTTCCGCAGGTACTCTCCCGTATGAACCTCCACCACAGCTGTCCCGTTGGAGGTGATAGCATATCGTATCCCGGGGATGCTCAGAATCTCCTCCGGCAGGGAATCAAAGGAGCGTCCGCTGGCCGGGATGACACAGATTCCTCTCTCCAGCGCCTCCGCAATGGCCCGCCTTGTTCTCTCGCTCAGTATGCCCCGGCTGTTCAGCGTAGTCCCATCCAGATCCAGGGCAATGCTTGTGATCTTCATAGTCTGCTCTCCTTTGTTCTGTCTGTATATTGCACTTGTCATCCGCACACCTTCCGCAACTGCTTTTCATCTGCCTCGGGGTACAGCTCTCTCACATAATCCAGTATCCTCTGGAAGGATTTCTCCGGCGCTTCCCTGTAGGCGGATGACACCAGCTCATACCCCCACAACGCCTCTGGAGCGGCATAAACGGAGGCCGCCATCCCGTAGGCCTGGCCCTTGCGGTTCCTCTTCTGTCGGAAGTCCTTTGTCACCAGGTAGGTCTGCATCTGCAGCTCCGTCACAATGCCGCTGAAATTCTTCTCCCCGCCTTTGCCAAAGCCTGCCTCCTTCTTCAGCTCGTGGGAGGCGTACTCCTCCCTCGCCTCAAAGAGATCCATGATCTTCTTACTCCGGTATCCGGCCAGGCCGTCCTCCCACCTGGCGTCAAAGTCATAGCCGTCCCGCCTGTAGTTGGCAAACCAGGGAAACCACTCCTGGGAAATAAAACCGGCCTTTTTGTTGAAAAATTTCCCGTACGCCACTCTCCCGCTTCTGGCAACGATGGCACGCCACTCCCAGGGATCCTGCTCCGGATCCCCGGTCCACCAAAAGAGGGGCGAGGTCTTCTCCTCCACGGAAAACCCCTTCACCTCATTTTGAAACAGGGGAAGAAAGCCAACCCTGTCCACATAGTCTATCAGCTCCCTCCAGGAGCGGATCCGCTCCGGGCTGTCCCAGGCCGTGCCGTGTAGGATCCACTCTCCATTTTCAACTGCCATGGTCATCATCTCCTCTATATCACAGCTGTATCAACAGCCTTTCACCCTATCTCTTCCACTTCCCCCAAAGCCTTCAGGAACTTCTTGCGCCCGTAGCCCTCAAACTCCACCTCGACCATCATCTCATCCTCCCCCACAATGGTTCCTTCTCCATACTTCCGATGTCGGGCTCTGCGGACCTCTTCCTCCGCCGGATGTGCATCTTCCACACAGGACTCCATCGGTCTGGAGCCAGGATTAAGGTCTGTCTTCCGCTCTGCGCGGCTTTTCCGCATCTGCGCCGCCACCTCTCTTCGGAGCTCCTGCAGATTAGCTTTCTTTTCCTTCTGACTCCGAGCCTCGCTCCAGTCCAGTAGATGCTCCGGGATCATCCGCAAATAGGAGCTGTATCCCTCCAGCACTCCTGGCTCTCCGGGATTTGTGTAGTAGGACAGCTCCAGATGGTTCCTGGCTCTTGTAATGCCCACAAAGAAGAGCCGCCTCTCCTCTTCCTCCTGCTCATAGCTCTGACACCGCAGAGGGATCAGCCCCGGGTTCACGCCAATCAGAAACACTGTGTCAAACTCCAGCCCTTTGGAGGCGTGGAGCGTCATCAGCCGGACGCCATCGTCCTCCTGCTCGCTCCCCTTCAGGAACTCCAGTCCATAGAGCATGGAGCTGTCCAGGAAACGGCGCAGGTTTTCCAGAAAGGAGCCGTCCTGCTCCCGGCAGAACCGGCACAGATGCTCCAGCAGCTTCTCGGCTTCCTTGGCATCCTTTTCATAGTCAGCCGAGGTGGGGTGCAGTCGGGTACAAAGGTCAAAGTAATCGAACAGCCACCGGGCTGAAATTCCATCCTTATCTTTATCCTTTTCCACCGCTGCCTCCTGGAACCCGGTCATTCTGTCAAGGAGAGGCAGGGCGCCTCCCTCTCCCTTTTCCAGGATGGAGGCTGCTCTCTTCGGAGTGGCTTTCTCTCCATATTTCCGGTTCGTCAGCACCTGCAGTCCCGTCTGGCGGTCAGCGGGATTGACAGAGAATTTAAGGATCTTCACCAGGTAGTCCAGCACTGGCACATCCCCCAGTGTCTTTTTCAGTGAGAGACTGCAGGGGATACCTGCCTTCTGAAAGACCTTCTCCAGAACCTCCGACTGTCGCTGCAGCCGGTAAAAGACAGCTATCTCTCCGTAGGCCAGCCCGTCCCTGTGGAGACTCTCTATCCGGTCAGCCAGATATTCCGCCTCCTGGAATGGATCGTAGTGGTTGCGGACCGTGATCTTTTCACCCCCGCCCCGGCTTCCCTCAATCTTCCCTCCGAACTGGAGAAAACGGTTCGCCGCCTCCAGGATCGAGGCGTTGGATCGGTAATTCACAGGGAGGGAGAGCTCCTTTGCCTGGAATCTGTGCTTGAGAAGAAAAAACATATTTTCCGTTGTCCCCCGCCAGCTGTAGATCACCTGGTTGGGGTCGCCCACGGCAAAGAGCCGGGACCGGCGCTCTCCGGCGATGTCTGTCCCCAGCGCCTCCAGAAAATCCATCTGGAGGGAGTCGCTGTCCTGCACCTCGTCCACAATGATCCACTCCGGGCACCTGTTCTCTTTATTCAGAAGGGCTGTGCTCACCCGGATCAGGTCGGAAAAGGTCATCTTGTTCTGTCTTTTCTTTCCCTCCTCCAGCAGAGGGAACAGCAGAAAAAGCTCGTCCTTATACCTGGGATTTCTTCCCTTCAGCCAGGAAGCGTACTCCTGCTCCAGACGCTTTTTCAGTCTGTTTTTATACTTGATCTTCAAGCCCCGCTCCGCCGCGATGGCCAGGGCAAGCTCCGCCTCCTCATCCGGATCCATCACCGAGAACTCCCTGGTCCACCCCGCCTCCTCTGTGGGAAGGCAGTTTTTCAGCAGATACAGCGCCACACTGTGAAACGTCCCAAAGCAGGCTGTCGCTTCTTTTGTGACAGAGGGCTCCCGCTGGGCAAGCCGCTGCAGGATCTCATCTGCGGCTTTGTTGGTAAAGGTCAGCACCACCATGTCCTTAAGGGGCACCTGCTTCTCAAAGTGCAGGTGGAGGATCTTCTCAATGAGCACCGTAGTCTTCCCGCTCCCCACATTGGCGTTGACCACACAGGCGGGACTCTCATCCAACACCGCCTCCATCTGATAGGTATTCAGCCGATATGTGTTATGAAAGTCTGTCATCGTATCTGCGCCTCAGCTTTCCCTTTGTCTTTTCCACCCGCTCTGCGTCCTCCTCCACCCGGAAGCGCACCTGCATGTCCGCCGGACAGACCGCATAGTATCGCAGGGTATTCTCCAGGCCCCGCCGGTTGTCCGGATCCTCCAGCCAGGTCTCGTAAAAGCGGCTTCCAAGAGTCAGAGTCAGGCAGTGCCCCTCCACCTCCACTTTCCGGATCATTCCCAGGAAGGCGCCTCCGCTCTCCCCGCTTCTTACTACCCGGTCACAGAAAGCAGGCCACTGATCCGCCAGCCTGAAAAAGGAAAATTCCTTCTCTATAGCAGGCACCTCCGCCTCCATCTGTTTGCCGTGAAAGGCCGGGGGCTCTGTCTGTTCTCTCAGGTTTTCCAGGCCCCACAGGACCATCTTTTTATTCAGGCTATAATCCCCCACACAGGCGGGGCAGCCGTCCTCGCAGGCGCATCCTCCTACCATCCGGATAGCCGCGTCCACGATCTGGGGGATCAGGTCATAGATCTTCTCGGAATAGCCCAGCCCGCCCTCATATTTGTCGTAAATAAAGAGAGAGACCTCCTCTTCCCTGCTGCCGTTTGGGATAAGTGCGTTGTTGGAGACGATAACATCTATATCGTCCCGCTCTGTCATGGTCACCATCATAGCTGCATTTTTAATAGCGTAAGCCAGTCCTTCGAAGTGGTTATTCAGCGCCAGCTCTCCCGTCCTGGTGGGGGCCAGAAGGCTCCGGTAGGTCTGAACCACATTTTCCGGAATCCTGATCCAGGTGCTCTCCGTGTCATAGTCCTTCTGCAGGGGAACGGTCAGAGAGACATAGCCCAGGTTCTGATGGTTGTGGAACTGGAGCTTTTTGTACATGGAGATTACCTCGTTCACATTGATGTCCCCGAAGCAGATATGGCTCCGCTCAAACTCCTCCTGCTGGAACACCTGAAGGATTCTGGTCTCCTGGGTTCCCGAAGGCACAGTGTAGTAGTTGCCCTCAAAGGGCACTGCCTCCGCGGTCCGGCGTACAAGATCCAGCTTCAGCACCTCGTAGAGCTCCCCATCGTGCATGTAGACCGCCCCCGGGTGAAGCTCATGGTAGGCCTGGGACTCATCCATCTCTGTGATCTCCCGCATGTCCCCATCTTCCCCTGACCGGAGGAGCAGCTTGTACCTTGTCTTGTCCATGTTTCTCAGACTGTAATCTCCTGCCGGGAAGGCAGGGCCTGACCAGGCAAATCTCCCCGCCAGTGTCCTCACTTCCTCTGCTCCAAGGAGCACCGGGATCACCTCCCCCAGATCCGGAAAAAGAGCCGCGTCGTCCAGCGACAGGGGGAGCTCCGCCGCTGCCGCCCGTATGTGGGAGAGCTGGATCAGCAGGTTGTCCGGATCCACAATGGCATTTTCGCTGCCGCCGGCAAAGAGCCAGTCCGGGTCGATGGCAATATACTGATCAAAGGGCTGATTTTCCAGGATCAGATAGTTGACGCACTTCTCCCCGTTTCTCCCGGCCCGCCCGGTCTGCTGCCAGAAGGAGGCTCTCGTCCCCGGGTAGCCCACGATCACCGTGGAGTCCAGCTTCCCGATGTCGATCCCCAGCTCCAGAGCGTTGGTGGACACGAGGCCCAACAGCTCACCGGCAGCCATCTTCCCCTCGATCTTTCGCCTCTCCTGTGGGGTGTAGCCCCCTCTGTATCCGGCGATCCGGGAGCTGTCCGCCCTGGACAGAAATCCAGCTCCGTCCAGCCTGTCCCTGGCCTCCTTTAAAATGACCTCCACATTTCTCCGGCTCTTCCCAAAGGCGATGAAATGGTGCTCCTCCTTGGCAAGCCGCGGGATCAGCTCCGCCGCCACAGAAGAGGCGGAGTACCGGCCGTAGGCCTTGTCATTTCTGCCCTTGATCACGGGCGGCTGCAGGATCCGGTACTCCTTCTCCGGCGCCGGAGATCCGTCCCTCTCGATCAGCCCAAAGGGTGCCCCGCATATCTTCTCCGCCAGCTCCACCGGATTGGCGATCGTGGCCGAGCTGCAGAGGAACTGAGGAGCAGACCGGTAGTACCCGCAAACTCTCTTCATCCTCCGGAAAATATTGGCAAGGTGGGCCCCAAAGGCGCCCCGGTAGCTGTGGAGCTCATCGATCACCACATATCTCAGATTGGCAAAGATAAAGTCAAACCCATATTTGCTGTGATTGGGAAGGAAGGCAGCGTTCAGCATCTCCGGGTTGGTGAGGATAATGTTCGCCTCCTTCCGGATCCTGCTCCTCTCAGCGGGCAGAGTATCCCCGTCGTACACCCCCGCCGAGACGCGGCCCTCCCCGAAATACTCCAGCACCGGCTGCAGCGCCCGGTACTGGTCGCTGGCCAGGGCCTTTGTAGGGTAGACAAAAACAGCCCTCGTCAGAGGGTGGGTAAGGACAGCCTGCAGCACAGGAAGCAGAAAACTCAGCGTCTTGCCGCTGGCCGTGGATGTGGTGATCACAACATTTTCCCCTCCGGCCGCCCTCTCAAACATCTCCGCCTGGTGGGTGTAGAGCCTGGAAATCCCCTGCTTTTCCAGATAGGCCCTTATCTCCGGCAGGAGATCTCTTGGAAAGTCCGCATACTCTCCTGTCCGCGCCGGAACAGTCTTTGTGTAAATTGTCAGATCTTCGATTGTCTGCTCTCGCATCGCAGTCTCCCTCCTCGCCGTATTTTCGAACATGTGTTTGTTCAAGTATCATAACACATTGTAGTCCCAGATACAATCCTCAATATCTCTTTTTTATCTCGCTGCTGATTCTATACCGCTCCCGGAATTCTTTCATATCTGCCTCATTCCGTATGAGACAGATATCTGTAAATCTTCCGGTAGCAGCTTCCTGAAATCCTGTCCTTTCCATCATACCATTTTTTTCTGAATAAGAAAATCTCACTTTCTGTCATCCATCCACAGTATAACAGAAAGTGAGTCTCATAATGTTCTTATAAACCTGATCCAACTGCCTCGCCGGAGCTATTTGTTTTCTTATTTCCCCCTCACCGGGAAATACACCTCCGTCTCCCAGTCCTCCGGGGAAAGGGTGTCGAACTGTGTCCTGATATAGAGCTCAAAAGGCTCCCCCGCCATCTCATAGCCATTCTCAATGATCCAGGAGACCACTGCGCCGTAGGCCTCCGAGAGGGTGGAGTAGCTGCCTCTGTGGAGCGTCATGGCGCACAGGCAGGGCTCCATCACCTCATCCGCCTTGTCCTTCTCCTTGATCCCGATAAAGAGCTCAATGTCCGAGGACTCCCGGTCAAACTCCTTATCGTAATACCTGGCCCCATTCATTCCGGTGGGGGTCACCCGCTCCTTTGGCACCCGCTCAAAGAGGGGGCTGTAGTACTTTCCGAATTCATCCACGCCCATCATGGCCCGGTTTGTCAGCACATTCATGGCCGGCGAATTCTTTACTTCAACCTTGTAGCCTTTCTGGTATGTCATCATGTCACCTGTCCTTTCAAATACAGAAATATGTGTCTGGAGCTCGTTCAGGATGAGGGCCCTCTCCTGCTGCTCCCACTTGATCTTTTCTTTCTGCTGCCGCAGCATGGTCAAAATCTCTCTGTCCTCTGAAAGGGTGAGCAGCTTCTGTATCTCCTCCAGCGAAAATCCGTAGCGCTTCAGGCGCTGGATGTAATTCATGACGTCAATCTGCTCCGGCTCGTAGTAGCGGTACCCTGTCAGGACGTCCACCCTGGCAGGCGCCAGGAGCCCGATCCTGTCATAGTGGTGCAGCGTCTTGACGCTCACCTGGCATATTCTTGAAAATTCACCAATCTGAAGCATGTTCCTCTTCCCCTTTCTGCAGTCTGTGATCCGGATCTGATAACAGTGTAGGCCCTGCCCTAGGAGGAGGGTCAACCCCTTTTTGAGAATTTTCTTTTATTTTTAACAGATCACATCACGGCTCCCCGAAGCCGCCTCTCAAAGGCAGCCACCAGCTCCCCCTCGTTCTCGTATCCGCTCACCAGCAGGTAGCTCCTCTTCCCCTGCTTTTTATTGGGGTATTCCACCAGGCATCTCACACGCAGGCCGTCTCCCGCAGGCCGCATCCTCTCCACAGATAAGATCTGGGTCTCCACGCCTGTAAGGCTGGGTCTCTGGCGCAGATACCGCTCCAGGATGTGATCTTTCTTCATATTGGTCTTTGCCTTCTGCATCTGAAAGAGCATCTGGATAAACCCGGGCAGGCCTCTCTGATATCCCACAAATTTCCGGATATCCACCGCAAAGAGCCTTCCCTCATCGTCCTGGCAGAAGACCGTGCAGTACTGATGGACCTTCCTCCCGATCTGCCTTGCGAAAAACAGCGCCAGCGCCACTCCGATCAGGCAGGCTGCCATTGACACCTCCGCCACCGGCCAGTCCAATATCAGGGCCAGTACGACAATCCCGCAGGGCAGGGCGATGACGGCAGCCACCAGCCCCGCAAAAGCCAGCGTGATCTTTGCCGCAAAATGGTCCCTCTCCCCCGCCTGTTCTTCCATCCAAATCCTCATATTCCGTACTCCTTTCTCTCCTGCCCGGCCTTCTCTCCACGCCCCGGTCCGAGGCCCACAGCCTGCTCGACTCCACGTCCCTATTTACTCCACGGCCCGGATCCTCTCCACGATGCTTCCGCCCCGCATCAGGGCCCGGCCGCAGGCCAGGGGCACAAGCACACAGATAAAGACCGCAAAGACGACCATGCCGGCCACGGGCCAGAGAGGCACATAGAAATCTGCTCCCATATAGTTCATAGACTGATAAATTACGTAGGTGACCCCAAGTCCCAGGGTGCCCACGAGAAGGAGGGAGCCTGCCGCCACCAGAAGCCCTTCCATGACCAGCATCCGCCTCATCTGCCGGTCCGTCATGCCGATACTCTCCAGGGCCGCCAGCTCTCTCTTCCGGCTCTGGATATTGCCAATTACTGTATTGACGTAGTTGAGGATGCCGATGAAGGCCAGGACGGCCGCCACGCCGATGCCCACCTCTATCATATTCCCCTGGGCGCTCTTGACAGTTTCCGCCTCGCGGATCCTGGACGTATAGGAAAAGTCCTTTGAGTCCGGGCTCTCGTCCATGAGAGACAGAACTGCGCTCTCCGTCTCTTCGTCGTAGCTCTTCTTGTACTGCACCGCCGCCTTGGACACGTAGTACCGGTCTGTAAACTCCCGCACCGCCTGCTCACTCACAATGACCACGGGCGGGCAGCCCAGCATGGGGCCGGTAAAATAGCTCTCATCGGTCAGGCCTGCGATTTCAAAGCTGCAGGTGTTTCCAAGGGCCTCCTCGTTCAGGACAGCGTCCGCTTCCCCGGCAAGGCCCTCCACCGGGTATTCCCCACATGTCACCGTCTTTCCCATCACGTCCGCATCGGTGAGTTCCAGGCTGTTCCGGTACAGGACGCAGGTCTTGCCCGCCAGGAAATCCTCTCTGTCAATCTCCGCGTCCACAAAGTCCGTCAGATAATCAAGATCCGACTCCGTGATGCCCACCAGGAAGGAGCCGAAGTTTTCCGGGTGGTCCTTGTACTCCTGCAGGTCATCCTCATAGGGGATATACATCCACATGTCATAGAACTCCCGCATCCACGTATCCGCAAAATCCGGCTCCCAGGGCACCGTGATCTGGGCCGCCAGTACCGGGTTTACCCGGGCCACCCCTTCTGTGTCTGACAGCCGCTCCAGGAAGTCCCCGCCCAGGATGTCCTTCCACTGCCGGTTGTCCGCCCTGGCCATGGTCTCATTTTCAATCTCCATGTCCTGGTCCATGAAATTGGAGACGTAGGTCCGGGGGCCCTGGCTCTGTATCATGGTGACCAGGCACAGGAACACGGAAAAGCCGGCTGCCAGAGACAAAATGATGACCGCTGTCTTTCGTTTATCCTTTGTGAGCTGCTGCAGCGCCAGCCGCCACAGTAGGCCGCCCTTCCCGGTTTTTCGCACGCTCTTCCCGCCGTACACCGGCCGGTAGCCTGCCGCCTCGATAGGGGAGACACAGACCGCCAGCTTCACCGGCTTGCGGCTGCCGATCCAGACCGTAGCGCCGGTCAGGAGGATAGTCAGGAGGAAGACTGCCGGGTGGAAGCTGATCTCTATGGGCCCCGCCTCCTTCGCCCTCATCCCGAGAAACCGGACGATGGAGGGGATGAGGAAGAAGGACACCCCTGTCCCCAAAAGCAGCCCCGCCGCTATGCCGACACCGCCCACAAGGACGCTCTGGCGTCCCATCAGAGCGCGGATCTGCCGCCCTGTCATGCCGATAGTCTGGAGGAGTCCGTAGTACCGGACATTCCCTGCCACAGACAGATACAGGATGTTGTAAATCAGAAGACAGGCGCACAGGCAGGTGACAAGGGCGATGCCCGCAAGCCCCAGGACAATGGGGATGGAGTACCCCGCCTCCACAGAGAAGAAGATATTCTGCTGCTTCTCCAGGTCCATGCTGTCGATGAAGGCCGTCTGCTCCTCCTGGGTCCAGAAATTCCTGTGAAAGGTCATGAAATAGCGTCCGGAAGCCACCTCCGAGAGCTGGTAGCCGCACTGGTCATAGAAGGCCTTTGACACATAGAACTCGTTCTGCGACCCGTAGCCCTCCCAGATGCCGGAAATCCGAAACTCCCTCTCCATCTGATTGCCCTGCCCGTCCTGCCAGAGGGCCCGGAAGGTGTCGCCTATGCCCAGGCCCAGGTCCTCAAAGCCGCAGGTCTCAAGCGCGCTCTCCGTCAGCATGACCTCGTTTTCCTTCTGGGGGTAGGAACCCTTCACCTGGGTCCTGGCAGGCGCCATGATGTCATTCCAGTACACATCGTCCGCCCAGATGCAGCCCACATTGACGGTATTGTCGTAATCCGTGGAGAGGATGGAGCCGGCCACGGCGGCGATGCCGATTTTGTCGATGTCCGGGTTCTCCTTGCACTTCTCCTTCTGCTCCTCTGTCATGCCGTACATGACCGCATCGAAGTCCCCGCCTGCCAGGCGGATATTCTGGAGATGGTACATGTGGAACCAGGTGATGCCCACAGTGAAGACAGAAAAGAGCATAAAGGCTGACAGAGCCACAGCCAGACCCATGATGACGGTCCTGCGCCGGCTGCTTTTGAGAGACCGACCCGCCATCCGGCGGATGACCCCCTGATTGTTGTTAGCCAGCATAGGTATCACCTGCCTTCACGATCCGTCCGTCCTCGATGTGCACGATCCGGTCCGCCATCTGGGCGATGTCGCTGTCGTGGGTGATGAGGATGATGGTCTGCTGAAACTGCTTCGCCGCCACCTTCAAAAGCCCCATCACATCGTGGCTCGTGGCCGTGTCCAGATTGCCGGTGGGCTCATCCGCCAGGATGATGGCGGGCTTACTGGCAATGGCCCGGGCAATGGCCACCCGCTGCTGCTGTCCCCCGGACAGGGTGCCGGGCAGGGCCTCCCGCTTTTCCTCCAGGGCCAGAAGGGACAGAAGCTCGTCCACAAATGCCCGGTCGACCCTGCGCCCGTCCAGCTCAATGGGGAGGACAATATTCTCATATACGTTCAGGTCCGGCACCAGGTTGTAGCTCTGGAAGACAAAACCCACCTTCCTGCGCCGGAAGATGGCAAGCTGCTCCCGGCTCATGCCCGCAAGCCTCCTTCCGTCCACATACACCTCCCCGGAGGTGGGCTCATCCAGCCCTCCGAGCATGTGCAGAAGGGTGCTCTTGCCGCTGCCGGATTTCCCGATGATGGCCACAAACTCCCGCTCCGCCGCGGCAAAGTCCACCCCGTCCAGAGCCTTCACCGTGTTCTTGCCAAGCTGATAGTATTTTTTTAGATTTTTCGTCTTTACGATCCAGTTTTCCACTTTTTACGCCTCCTTTTCTCGTCCGGTCACATATTCCTTGGACCATGGCTTTATTGTAAAGCGCAAAAGTCACAAACCAGTCTCAAATCCGAATCATCACAAAACTGTGACATTTCCTCTTCTATAGTGGAAGATAAATGGTAAAGTCCGCGCCTTTCCCGGGGCAGGAACGTACCTCCACATATCCGCCCTGAAGCTCTGTAATCCTCCTCGTTAAGTACAGACCGATGCCGATCCCCTCCACATCGTGAACCTCCGGCTCCCGGTAGAATCTTGTAAAAATTTCCGCCTGCCTCTCCAGAGGGATTCCCTTTCCTGTGTCCTTCACGTGGATTTCCGCAAAGATTTCCCCCTTCCTGACAGACAGCCCTATCCGGCCTCCCCGCCCGGTGTACTTCACCGCGTTGTCCAGAAGGTTGAACACCGCCTCTTCTGTCCACCTGGGGTCGTGGGATAAGAGAAGGGGCCCCTCTGCCTCCGCCCGGATCCCGATATCCTTTGCGGCAGCGGCGGCCACCACGGCGGAGATGGCCCGCTTCAGCGTCTCCGCCAGGTCGCAGTCCCTCTTTTCTATCTGGATGACCCCCGTCTCCAGCCGGGACATTTTCACCAGGCTGCGAAAGAGGAAGTCCAGCTTGTCCGTCTGGTGCTCCAGCCTGTCCAGAAAAATTCCTGTCTCCTCCGGAAGCTCCTCCCGCCTGAGGATCTCCAGGCAGAGCTTCTGGTTGGCGATGGGCGTCCTTGTCTGGTGGGAAATGTCTGAGATGAGCTCCTTCATCTGCTCCTTGGCCTCCAGGCTCTCCTGCTCTCTTCTTACCTGGATATGCTGGATGCGGGCCAGCTTCTCACCCACCTTCCCGGACAGGGTGTCCCTGGTCGCCTGGTCATTTTTCAGAGGCTCCCCCGCAAGGAGGGCGTCCAGGTCCTCCTCCAGTTCCTCGGTAAATGCATATATATCCTTTTTCTGCCGCTCCATCCTCCAGATGGAAATCCCCGCCAGGAGAAGGGCCGCGGCTGTGATCACCTTCATCCAATCCACTGATATCCCATCCCGTACACATTTGAAATATATTTGTGTTCCTCGTCCTCTATCTTGCCCCGGAGGCGGCCGATATTGACCGTCAGGGCGTGCCGGTCCACGATCTGGCTGCCGCCCTCCCAGAGCCGGTCCAGCAGCACGTCGTAGGTGAGGAGCTGCCCCTTATGGGAGAGGAATTCCTTAAGGAGCCTAAATTCCGTGGGCGTCACCGGGCAGGGCCGGCCCTTCACCTCCGCCTTTGCCCCCAAAAGGTCCAGGCGCAGATGCCCATCGTCAAAGATCTGCCCCGCGTCCTCCTTCCCCCTCCTGAGGATCACATCGATTTTCTTCAGCAGCACCTTCATGGAAAAGGGCTTGGTCACATAGTCCTGGGCTCCCAGCTCATAGCCCTTCAGCATGTCCTCCTCCATATCCCGGGCCGTGAGGAAGAGGACCGGGGTTCTGCTCCGGCCTCCCCCGCTCTTTGCCAGATACCGGCAGAAGTCAAACCCCTCCCCGTCCGGCAGGTTCACGTCCAGGAGGGCCAGATCCGCCCCCTCTTTCCCGTATAGCCTTTCGGCCTCTGAAAGCGAACGGGCCACAAGTGGGATAAAGCCCTCCTTCTCCAGCATCCAGGCAATCCCCTCCGACAGCTCCCGGTCATCCTCCACAACCAGGATCCTTCCGCCCGGCAGCTTCCCCGGTTTCATGTCTGGCCTTTTGTCCGGCATCTTATCTCTCATCCTTCCACTCCCTCTTTAAAAATTCCGCAATGTCCACCGCCTTGGGCGGGCAGCCTGCCAGCGATTTCCGGAAGCACCGGGTGCAGCTTCCCACGCCCAGCTCTCCCTCCTGTCCCCGGAAGCCCTGGCCGATGGCAATGCTCTCTCTTTCCTTGCCCTTGAGGTACCCGGCCTCGTCCAGCCGGTCCAGGGCGTAGATGAGGGAGCCGTAGCAGGCTGAGCAGGCGTCCTCCTGGCGCACGTACCGGGCCAGCTGCCCCACTCTCCCCCGGGGCGCAGCCTTCTTCTCCCGCTTTCCCTCCGGGCGGACAAAGTGGAGACTGGCCCCCGCCGTATCCGTGCTCCCCACGCCCAGCTCTTCCGCCAGCCGGATGTACTCGATGTCCCCGGGGCGGTAGCCCAGGGTCTCCGCCGCAAAGCTGTCGCAGAGCACCGGATCCTTGAAGGCCAGCACCCGGTCCATGGGCACCGGGTTGCCCCCGTCCTCAAAGTCCAGATCCCCGCAGATATTGTCGGCCAGGATAAAATCCTGCCGGAGAGCTGCCCCCAGATGGGCGATGGGCCTGTGGAGCCCCATTCTGTGAAATCTGCGCTTCTCACTGTCCGGGATAAGCCCCTTGTAGTTCTTCAGGGCGCAGGTCACCGTAGTCTGACAGTGCCCCTTCACCACCGGCATATTGATAAGGTAGTCCATCTCCAGGGCCCGGGCGCAGACCTGCAGCTCCATGCCGGCTCCGTCCACAGCGACGGCCCGGTCCTTCTTTGTATCATGGAACGGAACGCCCTGCTCCCGGCACACATCCAGAAGCCCGCTTTTTCTCACCGCGCGGCCTGTGTCCTCCCCCACCCAGGAGCTCTCCAGCACTGTCAGATTTTCAAAGCCCTTCTCCCTCAGATAGGAAAGGAGGGCCCCCAGCACCTCCGGGTGGGTGGTGGCCCCGCTGGAGGCAGGCTTGGCCACCGCCAGGTTGGGCTTGATGCCGACGCGCTTTTTCCTGTCCCCGATATCTGACGCCAGGTCGCAGGCCTCCAAAAGCTCCCTGGTCATCTCACAGTAATCCTTTCCCTGTGTGATATAAATGTCTGTTCTCTCCATACCCTGTCACTCCCATCCGGCGCTTCTGATCAGTACAGCTTCCGGTAGATCTCTTCCATATCGTCCGCCGTAAATTTCACATAGCTCTGGTTTAAAAGCCTCTGCTGTGTCTCCTCCACGCTCTTGGCAAAGGTCCGGATTTCTTCCTCCTTCATGCCATATGCGCGAAGGGGCTTCCTCTGGATCAGGCCGCCCAGAAGCTCCTCCATCTCCCGGTAGACACCTCCTGGCTCGCATCCCAGGATACCCGCCAGGAACTCGTTGAGCCCGCCTATGCCGCCCTCCGGAGCCTTCTCCAGATAGGTCTGGAACACAGCCGTGAGGAACTGGTAGTTGGCCTCCCCGTGAGTCACATGGTACACCCCGCTCAAGGGATAGGACATGGCGTGGACAGCGCCGGTCCCCGCATTGGCAAAGGAGATGCCTGCCAGGTTACTGGCCACAAGGAAATCCTTGAACAGACTCTCCCGGCAGTCCGGCCCCTCCGCCGCCAGCCTCTGAAAGCCCTTAAGCAGCATCTCCATAGCCTCCTTCGCAAACATCCTTGTGTAGAGATTGCTCTTGGGGGACACGTAAGACTCTATGGCGTGGATCAGGGCGTCGATGGCGCTGGTGACAAAGAAGTGCCAGGGCAGCTCCTTTAAAAGCTCCGGGATCAGGACCGCGTGATCCGGGTAAATCTCATCACAGGCCAGTCCCAGCTTTGTGTGCAGCTCTGTCATCTCCGCAATAGACACACTGGACACCTCCGAGCCGGCGCCGCAGGTGGTGGGCACGGCTACCAGGGAGCGCACCTTTTTAAGCTCCGTCCTTCTCTGGTAAATGTCCGCCGCCGAAGCCTCCCCCTCCAGCACCAGTATCTTGGCCATGTCGATGACCGCACCCCCTCCGATGGCAATGATCCTGCCGCAGTCTGTCTTCCGAAAGTCCGCAAGGAGGGCGTCCACCATCAGATCGGTGGGCTCCCCCTGGCCGTACTGACTCTTGTAGCGGATCTGCGCCCCTGTCTTCTCCAGACCCGCAAAATGAGCTTCAAACACGGATTTCCCGGCCAGGACAAAGTCTCCCTCCCCGATCCGGAAATCACTCACAAACTCCTGCGCGTCGCTGTACTGATGCACCACCGGCTTCTCCTGAAATAGTTTCATATCCTTTATCCTCCTGTCAAAAATCAGCTTTTGCACTATTGTATCATATCTGTCCGCCTTTTCGTTAAAATCCATGCAGAAACAACTGGAAAGATCCATAGACTTTTTCTCAGAAAGGGAGTAGTATGAAAATAGTAAGAAAAAAGGAGGGATTTCCATGAAATTAAAAGACAAATCCATCGTGGTGACCGGCGCTTCCTCTGGTATGGGGAAAGCCATTGTAGAGCTCTTTGCGCAGGAAGGAGGAAATGTGGTGGCCGTGGCCAGAAGAAAAGAGCGTCTGGACGCCCTGGCAGAGGAGCTGAAGGACGCCCCCGGCAAAGTCGTACCCTTCCCTGCTGACGTGACCCTGAAGGAGAACAATGAGGCCATGATCGACAAGGCTGTTGAGGAGTTCGGAAAGCTGGACGTGCTCATCAACAACGCCGGCGTCATGGACGACATGAGCCCCATGGGAGAGGTGACCGATGAGAAATATGAGAAGGTCATGAAGGTCAACGTGTACGGGCCCATGTGCGCCATGAGAAAGGCTATCCAGGTATTCCAGGCACAGGGAAACGGCGGCGCCATCGTCAACGTCGTATCCGTGGGCGCCACCAGGGCCTGCGCGGGCGCGCTGTACTGCGCCTCCAAGGCCGCTCTTCTGTCTATGACCAAGAACACTGCCTTCATGTATTTCCCGGAGAACATCCGCTGCAACGGCATCGCCCCCGGCGGCATCACCACAGAGATTGCCGGCTCCATGGGCATGCCCAACCCCAACGGCTACGGGCGGGTGAAGAACATCCTCTCCTACGCGCCGCCCCAGGGGACGCCCGAGCAGATCGCTTCCGCCGCCCTCTTCCTTGCCAGCGATGACTCCAGCTATGTAAATGGCGACATCCTGACCGTGGACGGCGGCTGGATCTCCGGCTAAAGAGCCCTGATATCCTTCAGGAGGGCCTGTACGTCCGCTTCCTCTGTGCTCCAGCTCGTACAGAAGCGGACGCAGAAACGGCCGTCCTCCATCCGGAACTGATTTTCAAAAATATGATTTCTTCCCAGCAGCTCCTTCTGCTCTTCTGTCAGCAGGAGGAACTGCTGATTTGTGGGGCTGTCGATGTAGACTTCAATGCCCTTTTTTGCAAAGGCCCGGCGAATTTCCATGGCGTACCGATCCGCCCTCTCTGTAATCTCAAAGTAGGTGCCGTCCCTGAACAGGGTGTAAAACTGGAGCCCCAGCACCCAGCCCTTGGCCAGCAGGCCCCCGTTCTGTTTCATGTAGCTGCGGAAATGCCCCTTCAGCGCCTCGTTCACAATGACCACAGCCTCCCCCACCATGGCCCCGCACTTTGTGCCGCCAATGTAGAAAATATCCGCCGCGGCCGCAATGTCAGCCAGTGTCACGTCATTTTTCTCAGCGCCCAGTCCGTAGCCCATCCTGGCGCCGTCTACCATCAGGTACAGTCCGTACTTGCGGCAGACCCTGCTGATGTCCGAGAGCTCCCCCTTTGTGTAAATAGTCCCGTACTCGGAGGGGAAGGACAGAAATACCATTTTCGGCTGGGTCACATGCTCCTGGACATCACTTGACCGGTAGCCTTCCGCCTCCCTCTCCACAGCCTGGGCCGTGATCTTTCCATTCACCCCCGGTACCACGTGGATCTTGTGCCCTGTGCGCTCCACCGCCCCGGTCTCGTGGACCTGGATGTGTCCCGAATCCGCGCAGATGATCCCCTGGTAGGGGCGCAGCGCCGCGGCGATCATAGTGTAGTTCACCTGAGTGCCGCCCAGCATGAAGTGGACATCCGCATCCGCGCCTCCCAGGTGCTTCTTGATCTCACCGGCCGCCCGCTCACACCACTCGTCCAGGCCGTAGCCTGCGTAGCTCTCCTTGTTCGTGTCCATAAACGCCTGTAAAATGGCGGGATGCGCCCCGTGGTTGTAGTCATTGTTCCATCTGATCATTTTTTCTCTCCTTCTTCCTCGCTTTTGCGTCAATCTGTCCTCTATTTTATAGGATATCCTCCCTGCCCGCAATCCGCAAATTTTCATCTATCATTTCCCACATCTTTATGCTATCTTAGAAGAAAAAGCAGCGCCGGCGTCCGCCGGCATTTCAGAAAGGAATGGTACTTTATATGGGACACGATATCAGATCCATTGTCAGCCAGATGACTCTGGAGGAGAAGGCCGGCATGTGCTCCGGCAAGGATTTCTGGCACCTGAAGGGCGTAGAGCGCCTGGGCATCCCGGAGGTCATGGTGAGCGACGGCCCCCACGGCCTGCGCAAGCAGAACGAGAAGGCAGACCACCTGGGGGCAAACGAGAGCATCAAGGCCGTCTGCTTCCCCACAGCCTGCGCCACTGCCTGCTCCTTTGACCGGGAGCTCTTAAGAGAGCTGGGGGAGGCTCTGGGGGACGAGTGCCAGGCGGAGGATGTGTCGGTCATCCTGGGCCCCGCGGTCAACATCAAGCGCTCTCCCTTGTGCGGGCGCAATTTTGAATACTTTTCCGAGGATCCCTACCTGGCCTCCCAGATGGCAGCCGCCCACATCCAGGGCGTGCAGTCCAAAAATGTGGGCACCTCCATTAAGCACTTTGCGGCCAACAATCAGGAGCATCGGCGCCTGTCCTGTTCCTCAGAGATTGACGAGCGGACTCTCCGGGAAATCTACCTGGCCGCCTTTGAGGCAGCCATCAAGGAGGGAAAACCGGACACTGTCATGTGCTCCTACAACAAGATCAACGGCACCTTCGCCTCCGAAAACCACTGGCTTCTGACAGAGGTCCTGCGGGACGAGTGGGGCTTTGCGGGCTATGTCATGTCCGACTGGGGCGCTGTCAACGACAGAGTCAGGGGACTGGCCGCCGGACTGGATCTGGAGATGCCTGCCAGCGGCGGGCACACGGACGCGGAGATCGTGGCCGCTGTCAAGAATGGAACCCTGGACGAGGCTGTCCTGAACAGAGCTGTGGAGCGCATCCTTCGGATCATCTTTAAATTCGCGGACGGCCGCAGACCCGGTGACTTTGACATGGAGAAGCATAACCGCCTTGCGGAAAGGATTGCAACGGAGTCCATGGTCCTCCTGAAAAACGACGGCCTTCTCCCCCTTCCGAAGGAGGGAAAGAAGATCGCCTTCATTGGGAAATTTGCCGAGAAGCCCCGGTTCCAGGGCGGCGGCAGCTCCCACATCAACTCCTATAAGATTACGGGGGCTCTGGAGGCGGCCGGGCAGATACCGGAGATCACCTCCAAGATCACCTACGCCCAGGGCTACAATGTAGAGGAGGACAGAACCGATCCGGCTCTCCTCACCGAGGCGGTAAGGGTGGCAGAGGAGGCGGACATCGCGGTCATTTTCGCCGGCCTTCCGGACGCCTTTGAATCCGAGGGCTACGACCGGGCTCACATGGGGATGCCAAAGTGCCAGAACGAGCTCATTCAGGAAATCCTCCGGGTGCAGAAAAACACCGTCGTCGTCCTCCACAACGGCTCCCCCGTGGAGATGCCCTGGGCCGGCGATGTGAAGGCTATACTGGAGGCCTACCTCTGCGGCCAGGCGGTGGGGGCGGCCCAGGTGCGCCTCCTCTTCGGCCTTGCCAATCCCTGCGGGAAGCTGGCGGAGACGATCCCATTAAAGCTTCAGGACAATCCCTCCTACTTGAACTTCCCGGGAGACGGGCAGACAGTAGAGTACAAAGAAGGGGTGTTCGTGGGCTACCGGTACTATGACAAGAAGGAGATGGACGTGCGCTTCCCCTTCGGCCATGGACTCTCCTACACCTCCTTCCAGTACAGCGACCTTAAGCTCTCCCGGGATCAGCTCTCGGACAGCGACACGCTGGCCGTGTCCCTCAAGGTGAAAAACACAGGGGACATAGCCGGAAAGGAGATCGTACAGCTCTATGTCTCGGATCTGACAGGAGCGGCGGACCGGCCGGTGAAGGAGCTGAAGGGCTTCGCCAAGGTCTTCCTGGAGCCAGGGCAGGAGAAGACCGTGGAAATGGCACTGGACAAGCGCAGCTTCGCCTGGTACAACACCCGGATCCACGACTGGTATGCGGCGACCGGCGATTACCAGATCCTGGTGGGAGCCTCCTCAAGGGATATCCGCCTCCAAAAGACGGTTCGCTTTGTCACAGAGACAAGGCTTCCCTTCCACGTCCACAGAAACACCACCGTGGCCGAGCTCCTGGCAGACGAGCGCACCGCTCCTGTCATCCGTTCCATGATGGAGGATCTTGCGTCAGATATGATCGGAGGCGGGGACAACTCCTCAGAGGTCGCTTCCGAGGCCATTACCCCGGAAATGACGCTGAAGATGCTGGAGAACTCTCCCCTTCGCTCCTTCAAGAGCTTTTCCGGTCTGTCGGAGAATGAGCTGGCTTCACTTATACAGAAGCTCCAGGCAGCTGCTGACTCAGAAAGCTAGCTTTCGGAGCCGCTGGCCAGATCTGTATTTACACAGGGGCGTCCCCATTCCTGGGGATGCCCCATTTTGTCTGAAAATTTTGAATTATATATATTAATTAAAAATTTTATTCTTCTTTACATTTGTTTAAATCTGCTATCTTTATAATTTCTTTTATTTTTTCTGATTTTTCTATTGACATTTTCTCTTTTGTGATGTATTATAATGACATCAAAAGAAAGGAGGACGGACCACCGAAGATTTAATCTTAAAACCAATTTTTTAACGAAACTAATGAAAGAGGTAAGGACCAATGGGAACGTAATTTAAATCAGAAAATTCACTATTTGAGATAATAGTTTCAAATAGATATCAAGTAAATAAGGAGGTAAATTCCAATGGATGGAATAAGCTGAAAATCCACTGTACCTTTAAAATTAAAAGATACAGTGGATTTTCTTTGTGTATTTATTTACTTTTAAGACTCTTGAAAAGCTCACATGGAAAGCTTGATCCTCAAAATCCTCTCCACAGACTGGTCAACCCTCTCTTCCGTCAGCCGTCCGTCGCTGACCGCCTGCAGCACTCCCTGGTACGCGCTCTCAAAGTCCTCCGGCATAAGCAGCATATCCACGCCTGCCTGCAGTGCCTTCACCGCCGCGTCGGCGGAAGAGTACTGCTGGGTGATGGCCCCCATATTGAGAGCGTCTGTGATGACCATTCCGTCAAATCCCATCTGACCGCGCAGCACATCCGTAACCATCACAGAGGACAGTGTGGCGGGCGTATCGTCCCCCGTCACGTTTGGACAGGCAATGTGGCTCACCATAATGACCGGCACTCCCTTGTCTATACCGTCCTGGAAGGGGACCAGCGCCTGGCTCATGAGCTGCTCCAGATTTTCCTCCACATAGGCATATCCCTGGTGGGAGTCCGCCGTGGTCCCCCCGTGTCCCGGGAAGTGCTTGTACATGCCGATGATCCCCTGATCCCGAAGGCCCTGCAGCTCCGCCTCCGCCATAGAGGCCACAAGCTGAGGATCCGCCCCGAAGGAGCGGTATTTCACCACCTCGTTGGCAGGGTTTGTCAGCACATCCGTATCCGGCGCCGCGTCCATGTTGAATCCCAGATCCCGCAGGTAGGCTCCGATCTGGCTGCCGATGTCATAGGCCTCCTGTGTATTTCCCCGCTGCCCTACCTGGCTCATATAGTCAAAGACCGGAACCTGGAAGGCGGAGTTGGAGGCGATCCTGGACACCTGTCCTCCCTCCTCGTCCACAGAGAGGAAGACAGGAAAGCCGGCTGCTTCCTCCGCGTACTGACTGGTATTGGCCAGCATCTGCCGGGTCTGGTCCGGGTTTTGCAGATTTTGGGCAAAATAGATCACGCCCCCTACCGGGTGCTGCTCAAGAGCCGCCCTGGTGGCCTCCCCAGCCTGCACGGCTGTGCCCACGCCTGTCAGCTGCTCCGGCGTCACCATAAAGAGCTGGTTCACCTTTTCTTCCAGAGTCATGCCGTCCAGCGTCTCCTGCACCCTGGCTTCCAGCTGCTCCTGGGGGGATGGGTTCTCCGGGGTCTGGTCATCTGGTGCTTGGCCCTCCGAGGTCTGCCCCTTAGCTGCGCTGTCCGGATCCTCCTGTTCCGTCCTGACGATGTTCGATTTCTCCTGGCCAGTGTCTCTTAAGAGTATCCAGGCAGCCGCGCACAGAGCCGCCGCCAGCAGGATACCCAAACATGTCAGAGCCGCTTTTTTCTTTGCGGAGAAATGTCTCCCCTGTCTTCCCTGTCTTCTCATAATCTGCTTTTTATCCCCTCATACGATTTACATTTGTTTTCTCACTATCCTGTAATCGTCCCCGCTGCGGTAGTAGGGACAGGCGTAGCGGCTGTCCGATATCAGCCGGACATACTCGCTCCTGTTTCAGTTGGTTTCCACTGGGAAACGCAGTTCCGGTTTTTCTCCCAGCTTCAGATACGTTTGCCCTGCCTGATCAGGCCAGCATCTCCTCTTTCTTCGCCAGGATAGCCTCCACAGCCGCGCAGGCCGGACAATCACAGTACTTTTTCCCGGCAGCCTTGAGCTCCCTTCCGTGCTCTGCCACACCTCCCGCATTGTCTCCGAACACCTTGGCGCCCATGTCAGACTCCGCAAAGGCGATCAGGTTGTCCAGAGGCATGATGTCCGCCTCCAGCTCAGCGATATATTTCTTTGTCTCCTCGGCCTCCCCTTCTGTCCCCACAGCGTCAAGCCATGCCTGGGCAGCCTCCTTTGCCTCCTTGCTGCAGGTTTGTGCCTCCATCAGCTCATGGGTTTTCTCTGTCACATAGTCTTTTACTTCTCTGGTCATATCAGACACCTTCCTTTTCTTTTTTCTGTCTCTATCTTATCACAACAGGACTGATTTACAAGAGGGCAATCCGACTGCCGGCGCGTTATTGGCATGATTATAAGCACTTATTATAAAAGCTAATAAAAGAATATGTAAAAATTAGAGCAAATAATAATTTTTGTGTTATAATCTCTTTAGTATCAACAGATCATAGAAATGAGGTATCGAATATGAAGCCAATCAAAGAAGGAAAAGTACGCGAGATCTACGACAACGGCGACAGCCTGATCATGGTCGCGACAGACCGCATCAGCTGCTTTGACGTGATCCTTAAAAATGAAGTGACCAAGAAGGGGACTGTGCTGACACAGATGTCCAAATTCTGGTTCAATATGACCCAGGACATCCTGCCCAACCACATGATCTCCACAGACGTAAAGGACATGCCGGAGTTCTTCCAGCAGCCCAGATTTGACGGCAACAGCATGATGTGCCGCAAGCTGGAAATGCTCCCCATCGAGTGCATTGTCCGGGGCTACATCACGGGAAGCGGCTGGGCCAGCTACCAGAAGGACGGCACTGTGTGCGGCATCAAGCTGCCCGAGGGCCTGAAGGAGTCCGACAAGCTGCCTGAGCCCATCTACACACCGTCCACAAAGGCAGAGATCGGCGACCACGACGAGAACATTTCCTACGAGCAGAGCATTGCCCACCTGGAGAAATATTTCCCGGGAAAAGGCGAGGAGTACGCGGCCCGTCTCCGGGATTACACTATCGCCCTCTACAAGAAATGCGCTGATTACGCGCTGACAAAGGGGATCATCATTGCGGACACCAAATTCGAATTCGGCCTGGACGAGGAAGGCAACATTGTCCTGGGCGACGAGATGCTGACACCGGACAGCTCCCGCTTCTGGCCCGCAGAGGGGTATGAGCCGGGACACGGACAGCCCTCCTTTGACAAGCAGTTTGCCCGCGACTGGCTGAAAGCCAACCCGGACAATGACTGGACTCTGCCGGACGACATCGTGCAGAAGACCATTGACAAGTACCTGCAGGCATACGAGATGCTGACAGGGGAGAAGCTGTAGATCGGCTGCAAATCAGTTGCAAATCAGCTGTAACCAGGCCTTCAGACCGCGCTCTTTCTGAAAGTGTAACCTTGTCACAGAATTCCTTTTGTTTTTTCTGTACAATACAGTTACAATAATACTTACAGAAGGGATGGATGATCATGAAAGTGAAGCTGGATAAACGGCTGACCGAGCACATGAAGGAAAAGGGACTTAGCCACATCCTGATCAGCCCTCATGTGTGCGCCACGTGAGGCGGCCCGATGCTGAATATATCGGCAAGGTTTGCCGATCCGGATGAGGCGGCCTCCCTGAAAGAAAATGGCTTTCAGAGCTTCGCCCACGATTTTGGCGAGGTCCTGATCTACCGGGAGCCGCTGCGCACGGCCGACACCGTGACCCTCGGTCTCTCCCGCTTTTTCAAAAAGATTACTGTAAACGGGATTTATTCCACATAAAGCAGAAAGGAGAAGAGCTCCCGGGAACCTGTGTAAGCAAGGTTCTCAAGAGAGCTCTTCTCCTTTGTCTTTATTTTGTATTTCTTATTCTGTATCTCTATTTTGTATACTTTTCCACAATCTCCTGCATGCGGTCAAACTGCTGCTCCATCTCATCCACCAGACGGAACTGTGTCCTGGCCCGGACCAGGTTGTGCTCCGGATAATCTGTCTTGAAATAGGTATCTCCCTGGAGATAATCTGTCAGGAAGCGAATGCCGCACTCCAGCGTCATGAGCCGGGCCCCCCAGGGAAGGCTCTTTATCTCCGCCTCAGTCAGAACGTCCTTCGTCTCCTCCAGATACCCCTTCACATACAGCTCGTAGAGGGAAATATCAAAGTGCATCAGATCCAGATTGGGCTCGTCCTCCTCTGCCGTGGCGGCGCCGAAGCGTATGGAGTCACCGAAATCATTGGCCGCAAGTCCTGGCATGATGGTGTCCAGATCGATGATGCACAGCCCTTTCCCCGTCTTCTCGTCAAAAAGAATGTTGTTCAGCTTTGTGTCATTGTGGGTCACCCGCAGGGGCAGGATGCCTGCGTTCTGCTGCTCCACCAGCACACCGCAGTCCTTCTCTCTGGCCAGCGCAAAATCAATCTCCGGCTGACAGGAAGCGGCACGGTTTTTCAGATCCCGTTTCAGGGCGACCTGGAAGGCATCAAACCGCTTGACCGTGTTGTGGAAATCCGGGATCGTCTCATTTAATCTGGATGCCGGATAGTCGCAAAGCTGCTTCAGGAAATGGCCGAAGCTGCTGCCGGACTGATAGAACTGCTCCGGCTTCTCCACAAGCTGGTAGCAGACAGAGTCCGGGATGAAATTGTAGCATCTCCAGGGCTCCCCCTCGCTGTCCTCAAAGTAGTTACATCCGCTCTTTGTCTTGATGTAGGAGAGGGTTTCCCGATCCGGGTCTCCTCCCTCCCTGCGGATCACATTTCTTAGATACTCGGTCACGCCAAAGATATTGTCCATGACTCCGGCCGGATCCTTAAATACGTTGCTGTTCACCCTCTGTAGGACATAGGACAGCTCATCACCATCCTGGTCGGGCATGTAGACCGCGTAGGTCTCATTGATGTGGCCGGCTCCAAAGGGCTTCACATAGCTGCAACGGTTGCCAAAGCCAAAGGCGTAGATGGCATCCTCCAGATTTCTGTCCTCCACGCCGTCAATCTTCCTTCTGGTGGAGAAGATCACTTCCCCGGCCTCCACCTTCACCTTTGAGGCAATGCGGCAGTTCGCCTTCACCACGCTCCCCAGGCCAATGTGGGCGCCCCGCTCCACGTAGGAGTCGTGATCCACCACCGCGCCGCTGTTGATGAGGACTCCGTGCTCCACCACTGTGTGGGTGTTGACAATAGCCCTCTGCATAATAAAGCTCCCTCTTCCGATAGATGCACTGGGGCTTACCACCGCCGACGGATGGATGATGGCCGGCACATTGTACCCCGCCTCCATCAGCTTCTCTGTCCAGTAAAGGCGCATGTTGTTGTCTCCCAGGGCCGCCACAGCCGTGTCATACTGTCCCAGAAAGCTCTCGTAGTCGCAGCATTTTCCCACCACATCCGGCTCCCTCACCGCGTCGTCAAGAAACACTGCCTTCCCATATCCCAGAAGCTGCGCGGTCTCCTGGATCATATGGCCAAATCCGCCGGCCCCAAGTATCAGTAAACTCTTCATAACCTTCTCCGCAGGAGAGCGCACCGGCCCTCCTGTCCCCTTTCTTCTTGTTAAATACATATATTATAACATATCGCTCAGAAAAAAGGATCATTTATCAGAGCGGATATGCTCCTTCATCCACCCGCAGATGAGATCCGCAATCTGGTCGCTGTTGTCCTCCATCATGAGGGCGTGGGTGTTTCCTCTTATGCCCATCTCGGGCAGAGACATCCAGGTGCTGTCCCCTCCCAGCTCCAGAAGCCACTCGTGAAGCCTGCGCATGCTGTCCTCCCAGGCGAACGCGCCGGGCCACTTGTAGCCGTCGATACAGTACTCCTCGCCCAGGAAGTCTCCATACACAAAGAGAAACGGTATATCCTTAAAGGGCGAAACGTCCACCTTGTCCACGTCCATGTTGGAGGAGCTCTCCACCAGGATGACGCCCCTGACATTTTCCGCGTTTTTGAGAGCAGCCTCCAGGGCAAAGAGTCCGCCCTGGCTATGTGCCATGACGATCATGCCCTCCTTCATGCTGGCAAAGTACTCGTCGTAGGCCGCCTGCACCATGGCGTTGGAGGTGGTCCATCTGGGCACATGCTGCTTCATGAACTGGTCGTATTTGCTGTAGTCGAACCGGCTTCCCTCGTAGGGGACACCGTATTTCGGCCCCAGACGGTAGGTAGTCCACCGCTCCGCGTAGCTGTTAAACATGGGCGGGCCCTGGTTGATCTCCGGAAACTGGGCCCAGGAGGACCGCCCTCTCTCCACGCCGTCAGACACATTGACGTTGAAGCCGTTCTGGAGAAAGCGGAATTCCCATCCCGGTCTCCCGTCCTGAGTGCTCTCCCACAGCGCGCCGGAGGAGCCGCCTCCGTGGATCATGCAGACCGGGTAAGGCACCACCGGATCCTCCAGCCTTGTGTACTGCACGTACATCTGCCCGGCCTGGAAATCTCCGTTGGGGTCGTAGGTCACCGGCGGGCCCCCGGGCCAGAAGCTGGTCTGAATCGGGGCGCTCCCCTCAATGGTCACCTTTTTCCCTCCAATGTGATAGCTTCCCTTTGCAATAATGCTGACTGCTCTCTTCACGTTTCTGTCACCTCTTTCTTAAGCCTCTGAAAAGCTCCTGAAAATCTTCTCTTTCTCTTAAAAATGCGTACTCCTCATTCTTCTCAATGGCCGTCATGAGGGCATCCTTTATCTGCCCTCCAAAATCGGGATCCAGCTCCTTCGTGGCAATGTGGGCAAAAAGGAAGGATTTTCCCATATCCCGCGGTCTGGACAGGGAGTCCAGCATCTCCCGCAGCATCTCCACGCAGCGGTCCCCGTCTCTCTCCTCCACGGCCACCGTAAATTCCAGGGACAGGCCGCTGTAATCCCACTGCCAGGCCTCCATCACCTTCCGCCCGTAGCCGGCAATCTCCCGGGCCCGCTCCCGGTCACCCTCCCGCACAGCCACAGTGGCCAGATTGTTAAGAAGCAGATAGACCTCCACGACGGAGCCATTCAGCTTCTGCTCGATCAGCCTGGCGGCCTCCTCATTTTTCTCCTGCTTCATATACATAGAAATCTGCAGCTGTCTCTTGTCCAGCGAACTGTACTCGGGAAGGCGCTGCAGGTATTCCTCCGCCCTCTCATAGTCCTCCTCCTGGATACAGAGGGAGGCCAGCGCATATGTGGCGCGGTCCGCGGACACAGGGGCATCACATTTTGCCGCCCTCTCGTACAGCCGGACCGCATATTCCTGGCACTCCTGCCGCAGCTCGTCTCCTGCCGTCCTAAGGATCACAAGCCCCCGCAGCATAGTGGCCAGCTGGCACAGGAGCTCCCCGCAGGAGGGATATTCCTCCGCCAGGTCTCTGACCCGGGTGACGGCTGCCTCTATTCCATCCTCCTGGGAAATCAGGGCCACCTCGTTCATCTCCTTTGCCATCTCCTCCCGGGTCAGGCTCTCCCGAAAGCACATCAGCGTGTTGGGATCTGTCTTCAAAAGCCGGGCCAGGGCGGGGACAAGAGAAATGTCCGGATAGGTGGCGCCGCTCTCCCACTTGTTCACAGCGGGGGCCGACACGCCCAGATACTCCGCCATCTGCTCCTGGGTAAGATTGAATTCCCTGCGTTTTCTTCGTATCACATCTTTCATCTGCATAACAGTCTGTTCCTCCTCATTTTTATTGCGAAGGCCTTCACTACTGTTATTGTAGCAGACGGATATCCGGGTGTATATTGAACGGTTCTTAATTTTCAGGAAGTTTTTTTAACCGAAGGTTATGTTTTATCACAGGATGTATGTCATCTCATGCCAGCTCTCGCCGCCCCAGCAGGACTGGGACATGCCTTTGTCCTCAAACCCCATCTTCCGGTACATTTCCACCTTTTCCTCCAGACAGGTCAGAACCAGCATCCTGCGTCCACGCTCCCGCTCCTGCCTCACATAGCAGGCCATCAGCTCCGAGGCCAGCCCTTGCCGGCGATATTCCGGCAGTACCCCCAGGCTGAGGATCATGACATTGGCTCCCCTTGGGTCGTGGAGCTCTGTCTGCTTAAAAAATTCATCCCGCAGGGTGGACTCCTCTGTCACAAGGCCATTCAGATAGCCCGCGATTTTCCCCGTCTCTCTGTCCACAGCCACCAGGAACTGCTCTCCCGCCAGGGAGGCCCTGTCCCTTACGACCTCCTTGGCCCCCGCCTCATTGGGCGGGAAACACAGCCGCTCTGCCTCCGCTGCCTCCCGGACCTCCGGCCGCCGGATCAAGCGGATCTCAAACCGCTCTTCTGTGCGGCCGCTTTCCTTTTCGGTCGTCTTCACGGTCATCTTCCTGGTCGTTTTTTCAGTCGTATTCTCTGCTCTTTTCTCAGTCATCCTCTGCTCTTCCTTTGCTTTTTTCATCTCAAAGAGAAAACGGGCAGTGTCACCTGCCCTTATGCTTCTCCTTCTTTTTCTGCTGTTTCAGCTCAAACCTGCGCTCCCTTGACGCCTCCCGCGTTGCGTTTTTATCTTTGCCCTCTGATTTTATCACACATCGGCCCGTCTGTCCAAAAATCTCTTTTCAAAATCCGAATCCAAAATCCGAATATCCTCCCCCAGTGGCAGCTCATGGGAAATCAGCCCGCTTCCATTCATGTCTTCTCTTCTCATATCCACTGCCTGGATCCTGTGGTTGTCATAGGTCTTGAAATAGTAGACTCCGGTACATGCGTTGACACAGCAGGAGTAGGTGGTGATGTCCTCCCGCGCCTCCTCTGTCAGGACCATCCCCCTCACCATAGCCACATTATCAAGGATATGGAAAAACTGGGACACATTTGCCGACTCCTCCCGGGGCGCCCTGGAGTTCCATCTTAGGAAGGCGGCCCGCACAAACCTGGAGGCCGGAGACGCGTCCCCCGGAAGTCCGATGGCTCCCATCCCCTGCCCGAAGGGCTCCATGTCCAGCCCCTCGCCAAACCGGTTCTTCGGAGCCCGGGCTGTCAGGTTCATGTACTGCCGTATATTCATGAGATGAAAGGGAAATGGCGGGTTATTTGTCAGCACTCCGAAGGGATTTTCATAAAGCTCCAGCCCCTCCTCCATCGGCTCAGCCACCCATGCCTCCTGCCGGTCCGCCAGCATGAAATGCAGCGGCGCCAGGGGCACCTCCGGCGCAAAGGGAAGGCCCACCAGATCTGTCTCCTTCAGATATTCCACAGCCTCCCTCGCAGAGGAGCACTGCCCCAGTATCCAGGGGATCACCTCGTAGGGAGTGACCTGGTATTTCTTTTTACTCTCCCTGGGATAGACGGCATTTCCCGGGAAATTCAGCCCCGCCATACCAAGTCCTTTCTCGTTGACCGCCTCGGCGTACATGGGATACTCTCTCATCACCGCCGCCATGCCGATCATGCCGTAATGATGACTCATTTGTTCCATCCTTTTGAATGTGAGGGGAAAATTTCTCGGCGTGATGACCACCCGTTCGCCAAAGGAATACTCCAGATCCAGATTTCGCCCAAAATAAAAATCTCCATTTTCGTATGTGATACAGGTACACATGCTTGCCGCCTCCTTTTTGTATTTTCAGTATCTGCCGTACATATGATCCATATACATGATCTCATACCAGAAGAGCTTTGTCTTCTATTTTTCTCTGTTTATATGATATATTTATAGAAAGAGGATATTCATATTGACGTATAGGAAGATCCATTTAGATGAATTTTTACCAGGAGGTGCTGCGGATATGATCACAGAAAAAGAAATCACAGACAGGCTGGAGCAGAAAATCCTCGCCGGCGGCTGGAACCGCATAAAGCCGGAGGATGCCATACGGGAGGAGCTGGCCGGCATGCCCATTTACGACGCTCCCATCTTCGGCTTTGGGGACGCCCATGACCCACTCTTCCACACGTGGAAAAAGCCTCAGGTCATGCACCCGGATGTCCTGCTGCCGGAGGACTGGCTGCCCGGAGCCAGAACCGTGATCTCCTACTTCTTCCCCTTCACGGACCAGGTCCGGAGAGCTAATGCAAAAGCCGGCATCCGTCCGGCAGATGAGTGGCTTCACGGGCGCATCGAGGGCCAGGAGATGATAGCCGCCGTGGGCCGAGAGCTGTGCTCCATCCTGGAAGAGAAAGGCTACGCGGCCGTCTGTCCCTCCCTGGATCCCCGCTTCCGAATGGTGGCCGATTACGTGTCCAACTGGTCAGAGCGGCACGCAGCCTACATCTGCGGCCTGGGAACCTTTGGCCTCTCAAAGGGCCTCATCACCCGGAAGGGCATAGCCGGCCGCTTTGGCAGCGTCATTACCTCCTGCGCTCTTCCCATTACAGAACGCCCCTACGAGGGACTCACAGACTACTGCATCATGTGCGGGAAATGCCAGCGCAACTGTCCGGCCCAGGCCATCGACAGGACAAAGGGCTGGCTGGCTGGCAAGGATCACACGCTCTGCTCCGCCTATATAAATGAAAATACCCGGGCAGTCTGCGGCCCAAGTCAGAAGATGCGCTACGGCTGCGGGAAGTGCCAGGTGGATGTGCCCTGCGAGAGGGGGATACCGGGGAGAAGGGGTAAATGTCAAGCTTAATTGTTAAGAGGGACACGCAAACATCACCATGACATTAGGGTACTATGCACACGGTACTTTCAATTCAGCGAAAGCAGAACTTGAAAGGCTGGCTCTTGCTTCTTAAATCGGTGATTGTACTACTCATTTACTACTTTTGGTTGCATTTTCATGCTGGTAAATGCCAGCTTATGCAGAGTATCTTCCAAAAGGAAAATGCCGATAAAGCCCTAAAATACAGGCTATACCGACATTTACCAGCTTATGAAAAGATAATCAGAAATTTAGTAAGTTTTTAAACTAAATATTTTTTATTATTAGCATAATCATAGAGTAATCTTGTTACTCCCGATAAAACATCAGACACTTTAGTCTCCCAATTAGAAAATTCCTCTGCTGTTACTCCTGAACGGAAATTTCCATGAGCTATTGAATTTCTACGATTTACCAGTGCATCAATAGCGCTTTGATAACCATCAAACAAATCTATAGGCAATCCAACTTTATATAAATTTTTCTGCAATACTATGTACCATAAATTAGATTCTGTATCTATTATTTGATCCTCAATATTTAATTTTTGTTCTTTAAAATCATCTACCTTTTCCATAAAATCAACACGGCGATATAAACGATGTAGGCGTGTATCATCTGGTAACTCTTTACGAAAAAACTCACTCTTTCGTTCCAAATTCTCATATGCAATAAACTCCTTATGCATACTTGCAACAATTAATCCTGTCTTAACATCTTTGCGGATTAATTCTTGCGAATTTATATATTGTATATAGGTTTGTAGACAAATTTTTATATACCCCTCCATATGAGAGTATAATATTAGTACCAGACTTTTTCTGTACTTATTTTTTTCTTCTTCGGAAATTTCATTCAATTGATTTTTAAAAAAGGCAAGTTCTTCTTGACGCCAAGCCAGTTCCGCTTCAAGCGCCGCTCTAAATTCATCTGCCGTCAAGAACTTTTTCAACTCCTTCCGTAAACAGCCTTATTCTCGTTTTCACCCCATTAATGCTTCCTGTTTTATACGATTGAAGTTCTGGTCCATATTTAGTCTCATTAATGGTTTCCACTACTTTTTGAACGCAATCACATTCCGTAATTTTCCCAATCAAATTTGCAACAGAAACGGTAATTCCATCAAAATAATAGAGTACAAATTCATTTCTAATAATACCGCTACTGGTTTTTCCCGAGAAAGCTTCTTCACCTAAATATTCCTTTATAAATCCAAACGTTTTTTCAAAAACTTTTTTCTCTTCATCAAAGTCAAAAGTTATATTCCCTTCTGTTATTTTTTCCAGATATCTTGTTAAATACTCTGTTACCGGATATTTATAATTATCAATATCGTTTTTTATGGCAAAAAACCTTAAAACAAGTTCTTGATCATATCTTGTCCTTATTTTATCCGATGCAATTCTCTTAATAACAGATTGAAAATCAGCATTCTTACTGCATTCCTCCAAAAAATTAATTCCCTTAGCTCCCAGTAATCTAATTGTACAATTTCTAATCTCTTGAGCAGACAGTATTTCGCCCCCTGTATTCAATCGTTTAAACATATGATATTTTAAAGAAGTTTCACTTTCCTTCTTTATGACTTCCATACGAACAAAACTTCTTTTTATCTTTATCTGCAAAGCCTTCGGTAATTTTTCGAATGTCAACCCATTTAAATCGTCAACTATATCGCACCCTTGTAAAACTAAAAAGTCATTCTCTGTTTCTCCCAGTCTTTCCCCTCTAAAATGCAAATAACTTGATATCCTTTGCAAACCATCAATCAATTCATACACGCCTTCATCTGCCTCAATAACAAAAATTGGAGGAACCGGCATTTCCAGAATTAATGACTCCACAAAGCGTGATTGTTTTTCTTCCTCCCATCTAAAAAGTCTCTGATAGTCTGGCGAAATAGTCAATTCCTTATTTTTATACATATCATATAATTCATTAAATGATACATCTAAACTTTTTGTTCTGATTTTTATAATCTGACTATCTACATTTTCAATCAAATTCTCTATTGCCATACTATTAATTCCTCCACTCCACTCTCAATCTAATCCAAGGATAATCCAATTTTTACATTTTTCACATTTAATTCGTATTTCTTTCAGCTTCCCATCTTTAATTTCTTCGCCTTCATAACTAAATTGATGCCGCTGTAAGTTATCCCTTAATTGCATATATTTCCTTGTTGGAACTTCCTCTACTAATTTATTTCCACAGTCACATTCTATAACTATCTTAATATACTCTCACCTCCACAACTTGTATCTTCTCAATTATGCCTTGACAAAAACTTCTCCTTCTTTACCTAAATAGTACTCTGTTTTTTTCATCGAAGCATGCAGTGCTAGTCGAACAACTTTTCGCATATCCGATTCTTCTCCACCATTCAAAGAATCAACCAAATTTCCTACTTGCTTTTCGCAAATAGATTTATCAATCTTCTCCATCGGTCTCGCCTTATATCCACTGATAATACCCTTTAAGGCACTAAAACTCCCCAACATCCTTTTATCACATTTGTCAATATATGCAAGCATATCTTTTTCGATGGAATCCAAGTATTCCCTGTCTTGATTTTGAGAAAAATAAACTTCCATCATGCTACTCATTATGAATAGTTGCTGGGAGAGTTCAAGACATTCTTTAATTTGAAATGACTTTTCTGTTCTAGATTCCAGTTCTGCATAATCTTTCGTTTTATTAGATATTGTCGTTTCTAAATCATTAATATAAAATTCAATATCTTTCATAGCAACTTTTTTAGCTTCCTGAAGGCTTGTTATTGTTGCAATTCTTTGTTCCTCATGAGACATAATAGATGAATAATTCTCATAAGCGTATTTGATAAAACTCATTTCTGCCATTAATTCTGCTTTTTTATCGCCATATAAAAATTCAAGGATTTCATCTAACTTCATATTCATCATTCGCATTTCATTATTGATTTGCGAAAGAAAATACTGACCAGAAGCAATTGACATTGCGGTAAAAGTCCCCATTATCGCTGCCTGCGTTGACATAGAATAAAATGAAGCAGAACCAACAAATTTCCCATTTTCTCTAATCATAGATCCTACACCGCCTTGATTCAAAGCAGTAAGTGTATGAGGGAGTCCCTCTGGGAATTTAACCACATACGCATTTGTCATAGCTCCTGTTGATACTGCCGGCAACACACCTTGCATAAATGCACTAATGTGCATTTTTTGTGCCGAACTTAATTTTAATTTCCTAAATCGATTCGAGTCCTCAAAGTTAATTTGGCCATCACAAGGGGCAACTTCAAAGTTTCCGCTTGTTTTCAGCATCTGCAAGACTGTATTGTCCTCTAAAGAAAAATTTTCTTTATTCATCATTTCACTCATTTCCCACACCTCAATCATTCTGGAAATATATCCATAATATCATCTAATGAACATTCTAAAGTACCACAAATTTTCACTAATACCTCAACACGAACATCTTCATTTCTTCCTAATTTTGCCATTGCATTCGTACTGATTTTTGCTGTCTTAATAAGCTGTGTTTTACTCATATTTCGATCTATTAAAATTTTCCATAATTTATTATAAGAGACCGCCATCTTTAAGCCTCCTGTCTATTCATATTATTTTTTTAAGTATACCACGGTATATTTCACTTTTCAATTTAATATTGCATTTTTCAATCATTTTTTGTCTATTACATGACAGCTAAGAGGGATTTCCCCAGCCCTCTCCTGTCATCGGGCGTCCCTGCTATGCTTTCTCCTCGTAGCCCGTTTCTGCTCAGCTTCTATCCGTTCCTGTTGTTTCGTCCGGTTAATCACAACATTCACCTGTTCAGAACCGACAGCCGCCTTTATACGTCCAAAATCCGCCGCCACTATCCGCAGTTCCCGATTTTCCGCCAAGACTTCTTCCAGCCTGTTTGTCAACCGCTCATTTCCACTCCGTTCCCTGTTATATGCCGCTTGCAGCTTTGTAAACTCCAGATATGCCGAATAAACAGAGCGCATAACTTGTACGATTTTCTTTACCAACGGCTTTGCTTTTTTCTCCCGGTAGGATTTTCCTGTTTCTAGGGTTCCCGCCTCCGGCAATACCTCATTTAGATCAGAAGAATATTTTTCTGCAAATCGTTCCATATCTTTTACCATAGGCGCAATCTCTGTCAGCTTTTTCTCATATTAAGCTGCCTTTTTCTTAACCTGATTTGCCTGTTTATCAACCTCTTCCCAATTTTCATGTGCAGAGGATATTTCCCGTTCAATATTTTGCAACTGATCAAGCCATTCTTCATTGACCTCCTGCATAGTGGCATTATGCTCCTCCAAATCCGGCTTTCTGTTTTTCAAGCGTAGCCACTTCCTTCGCCCGCTCTTGTTTTTCAAAATCCAACAGAGACAAGTGCTTTTCATGTGTGCCTTTCTGCTCCCATTCGATCCCATGCTCCAGCATAATTGAGGCAAGCTGCTGCTTTTCAGCCACCACCCACTGATTTAACTCTGTCTCCATTCTTGTACCGCCTTTAAAACCGAGTGCCGACAATGCCTGTTTCAAAGACACCCTTGTATCCAATCCACGCTTACTTCCAGTTGTATATAGTACAAAATCTATATGCAGGTGCGGTGTTGCCTCATCCATATGGAGATGAGCGGAAAACACACGCAAGGCAGGATTTCGTTCCTGAAAACCTTTCATATATTCATCCAATATTCTTGCTGCAATCTGTCCATCAGGCGTTTCCGCTCCCATATCATTTTTATTTCCAATCTGAAGGATTATCTCATGAAATGGTTTTTCCTGCTTTCCAGAACGGATTTTTTCATAATAATTTTCAATCTTCCGATCTTTCCTTGTCTGCTTTACATTATACCTTTCAAGTGCCTCATCAAATAATTCATGGTATATTTCTTGAATATCCTGATTGCAGTATTCCACATTCCAGTGACTCCGTTTCGGATCCGTATTCTTTGCATGAAATTTTCTGCTGTTGTGGTTGACAGAGCCTTGCCCTTTTATAAAGCTGATTGTCCTCTTCAATAACTCTCCTTTCTCCCTTTTCCATGAATCAGCACTGTATTCTCTTCCGGCCGGTAATCTGCCATATCCAGAGCGGACAGTTCTCCCACCCGAAGCCCCAGACAGAAAAGCAGCTCGATTATACACATATTCCGGGCAGCCAGTCTTTCTTTATATTCCGACCGGGCCTGCTGATACTGGAAAGTAGCCGCCAGGATCATCTCTTTAATCTCTTCCCTGGATAAGGTCCTGGGCAATGTCCTTGGCAACTGAAATTTTCTGGCCGTGAACCGGAAGAAAATCTCATTTAAGTTCAAAACCATTCTGAGATAATCACAATACTGCTGAATGGAAACATATTTTCTGCGGATAGAACGAGGTGCTAATTCTATCTCATTCTGCATATAAAAAAATATTCATAGATGCTCCGGTCATTGATATCCCCGTAATGCCGTCTTTCCAGCCACCTGGAAAAATTCTGCAGGTCATTTTTATAGGCATACAGGGTATTGGATGACAAGTTTCTCTGCACAAAAAGCATATCAATAAAGTCCTTGATCAGGACTTCCTGTTGTTCCTTATTATATTCCATAGGCCCCTCCATTTTTCTCCTATCTGTTCATACAATTCCAATGATACCTTCTTATCCTTTTACTGTCCGGGGAGGGTGTTTGCAGAAAAATCCCGGAGGCTTCCGTTCCCGCTGTCTGTCCATATCATACCTCATATAAATTATAGTGTATGGATGGCCGAAAAAAAAAGACCCTGCACTGTCTTTTCAAAGGCAGTACAAAGTCCTTTCCCTTCTTTTTTCTCTTATGCCAGTCCCTTTTCCTCTAACCAGTTATCCAGAGTCCTTTTTCCTCTTTTCATCTTAAGGGTCCGGATCTGGAACTCCAGAATGGTCAGCAGGGTAAAGACGATCCACAAAACGGTCAGGAATATTACGGCTTCCTGAATACTTTCTCCTCCTGATATGGTACTTCGGAAGGCTTCCACCGTATAAGTGAACGGTACCCAGTCATGAAGATAAGGGACAAAGCTTCCGGACAGTTCCAGGGGGTAGGTTCCCACAGAACCTGCTAGCTGGATCACCATAAATACCAACATCAGGAAACTTCCCACTTTGCCAAAAGTATTGGTAAAGAAATACATCACAGACATAAAAGCCACCGAAGCCAGACAGGCCACCGCCAGGGTTTTCCCCATTTCCACCGGCTCAAAACCGTCACACAGATGAAGCATAAAGATCATCACCGCTGCCTGGAGCAGGGCAATCAGATACAGTACCGATGCCTTGCTTCCCCACCAGGCCAGACCGGATTTCAGCTTTCCGCTGTACTTTGTCAGCGGATACATAAGACTAAAGGCAATACAGCCTACCCAAAGTGCCACAGACATCATATAGGGGGCCATGGCATGGCCGTTATTTTCTACCCTGGTGATCTGTGTTTCTTTTGTTTCCACAGGAGCTGCAAACATATCCGCCGTATCTTCTCCTTTATTCGTATCCCGGATCTGTTTTGCCCCATCTGCCAGACTGTCTTTTAAAGTCCTAGTTCCTTCCGCCAGCTGTTCAATCCCGGATCCAAGAGTTTTACTTCCGTCATGAAGCTGGGAAGCTCCGCTGCTGATCTGGGAGGCTCCGTCCTCCAGCTGTACCGCTCCTCCAAGAAGAGCCTGATTGTTTGCAGTAAGCTGGCCGGTTCCCTGGGACAACTTGCTGGTTCCGGCTACCAAGGTATCCATACCCGCCGAAAGAGTTCCTGCTCCCTGAGAAAGGGTCTGGGCTCCTGTCTTCAGACTTCCGGTTCCCTGTTTCAGATCCTTTGTTCCCTGGGACAGCTGTTCTACTCCCTGGGAAAGAGCCGGAAGCTGTCCCTGCATTTCCTGTACTCCTTTATCCAGATCAGAACTTCCCTGTACCAGACGGCCAAATCCCTCATCCAGCTGCCCGGCTCCCTGTACCAGTGCTTCCGTTCCCTGTGTCTTCAGTGCTCCGGCTCCATCCTTTGCACTCTGGATTCCGCCGGCAAGTGCAGGTGCCGCCTCAGTCAGCTGTTCTACTCCCCGGTTCACTTCTCCACTTCCCTGGGTAAGACGGTCAGCACCTTCCCTCAGCTGAGACAGGCTGTCTCCAACCTGTGTGCCGATTCCGCTCTTCAGCTGCTCCATGCCGCTGTCCACTCCTGCCAGATACTGTTCTCCGGCTGTTTCTGTCTGAGCAGACAACTGTCCCAGACCTTCTGATAATGCCTGAAGCCCCTTTACCACACTGCTCAGGTCTGTAGAATTTTCCCCTGCCAAACCGGCCCCGGTCATATCCCGGGCCTGCCGGGCTGCCTCTGCCATGGTCTGCTGATCCTGAGACAGGGCGGCACTGCTGTTCCCAAGAGCCTGAGAAGCTTCCTGGAGACGGCTTCCCGCCTCATTGGCTGCATCGGCGTTTTGCTGTGCAGCTGCCACTGCCTCCCAGGCAACGGATGCCACTGCATCTATATCTCCTGAATCAATTGCCTGCTGCAAGGAATCACTTAAATAAGAGGCGTCTGTACTTTCCACACCTCCCAGATTTTCTGCCGCAGCCTGGGCTGCCTCTGCCTGGTTTCCGGCTTCCTGGGCATTCCCCTCTAAAGTATCGCCCAGCTGGTCCCCACTTCCTGTTTCCTGGGACATGCTCTCCGTTCCCTGAATCCCCGCAAGGAGCTGATCGGTACTGGACTTTAACTGGTCCGCGCCCTCTTTCACAGAATCAAAAACCTGTTTTCCTCCATCCTGCAGCTGTCCGTTTACCTGATCAATACTGGCAGAAATGCCGGGGACTGCCTGTTCTTCCAGAAGCTTCATTCCCTGGGAAAGCTGAGCTGCCCCTTCATAAACCCCATTTGTACCTTCCTGAAGTTTCTGTGTCTGCCCGGGAAGCTGGGATGCTGCACTGTTCAGCTGATCCAGTCCTTCCTGTAAAGATGCAAGACCCCTGTCTGTCTGTTCAGCTCCTGCCTTCAGACTTTTGCTTCCCTCTCCCGCTGTCTTGACACCTGCGGCAAGCTGGGAAGACCCCTGGGATAATGCCCGGACTCCCTGAGAAAGTCCCGGGATCTTTCCTTCTAACTGTCCCATGCCCTCTTCCAGGGACTGGGCTCCTGCATCCAGGCTTTCACTTCCGCCGGCAAGTTCTTTTGCCCCGCTGTCCAGGGTTTTCGTCCCCTTGTTCAGTTCACTGGCCCCATCCTGAAGTTCACGTGCTCCCTTGTCTGCGGCTGTTACTCCATCTGTATAAGTCTTTAGTCCCTCTTCCAGGGTCTGACTGCCATCTCTGAATACCAGAGTACTATCTGCCAGAACCTGTAAATTCTCTTCGATCTGTTCATTTCCTGAGGCAAGTTCCCGGGTTCCCTCCTGGAGCTTCCCGGAACCATCTGCCGCTTCCTCCATTCCGTCCCCGGCCTTACCGATCTGTTCAAAAACCACTTCTGCATAGGTGCGGGTAACTTCTTCCCGGACAGAACTCTGGATTTTCTCCATAGCTGTCTCGCTCATCTTAGAAGCAATGTAATTGGTACCCGGGTTTGTTTCATAAGAAAGTTCCATTTTTTCAGGTTTTTCCCGGGTAAGGGTGGCTGCATTGGCTGAAAAATCCTCCGGTATGGTAATGACCATATAATAACTTCCGTCTTTCAGCCCCTGCCGGGCCCTTTCCTTATCTGTAAAAGAAAATTTCAGAGAACCGTCCTTTTTCAGATTCTCCACCATTTCTTTTCCTATGTTTAATGTTTCTCCCTCATATTCTACCGGTTTATCCTCATTCACCACAGCCACGGACAATTTGTCCATATTGCCGTAAGGGTCCCACATGGATCCCAGAAAAAGGGTGGTATAAATGGTAGGAATTGCAATAATCGCAACAATAACTACCAACATGAGTTTATTACTCAGCAGCTTTTTCCACTCTAGTTTCAGCATTCTCCTGTCTCCTTTCTGTCTGCGTAACTAGTTATAGTTTAATAGATATTATGTTGATTATTTACACATACTACATTATACTAGGGTTATAAATACCTTACAACCGACAATAATGCTTCGTTGCGTCTATTAATAGACAAAATGTCTATCTAGTGTCTATGGTTTATAATTTTTTTATATTTTCGAAAGGAGAAATCTATGAAAGAAAAAACTGACCGGAGAATCCGCAAAACAAAAGCCCAGCTTCGAGCCGGGCTTGCAAAACTTATGCAGGAAAAAAGTATTAAAGAAATTACTGTAAAAGAACTGGTGGAGGAAGTGGATATCAACCGTTCTACTTTCTATCTCCATTATACGGATATTTTCAATATGCTTTCCACCATTGAAGAAGAACTGCTGGAAGAGATCCGCCAGACCATTCAGAATCATCCGGTCAGTCCCTTTAACGAATCCAGCTTTCCTTTTATTGAGGATATTTTTCAGATCCTGGCAGAAAACAAAGATATCTGCAGCGCCTTGCTGGGGCCAAACGGGGATATCGCGTTTATCCATCGCATTGAAAATCTGATTTCCACCCACAGTCTTAACGTACTGCGCCGGACTTTTCCGGACACTATTGAAGACCTGAAATATTCCTATTCTTTCTGTCTTTCCGGCTGCATCGGTCTGGTAAAAACCTGGCTGACCTCCGATACCGATGAAACGCCTCAATATATGGCCCAGCTCACCTTCCGGCTGATCATGAACGCCCTCCGTCATATGTATCCTGATAACACGCCCTCACAGACACCTCTGTCAGGTTCCAAAAGCCCTCTGCCGGAATAGATCCGGCAGACACTTCTTCAGGATCTGTGTCTGACCGGGATTTTTCTTGCTTTTCCAGAGCTTTCTGATACTCTTCCTTCAGTTCTTTGATTTTTTCCTCCTTTTCCCTGTCATAAAGCTGATTGTCCTCTTCAATAACTCTCCTTTCTCCCTTGTCGGGTAGTAATCAGCGCCGGATACGGCGCATAAGCTTTGTTACTTTCGTCGAAAGTAACGCAAAAGCACTTTTGACAGTCGTTCCGTCCATCAAAAGCTGCCTTTGCGCCCTGCCGGGGGCTTTTCCCGCCCTACGGACGGGGCTGCAGTTCCCGCCGCTTGCATCCGAAGTCATCGCCTTTCGGATCGCAGAGACTACATTCGCCACAGTATTTTCCGCCCGTTTTACAAGCCAGATTAGCGTCTGCATTTCTGCCTCGCTCAACTCCACATTCCCGAAACCCTCATTGAGCATGGCAATTCTCCCAGCTTCATTTAGGTGGGAGATACGGGCTTACCTGTTTTCCCTTTCTGGTTACGCATTTCATTCTGCCAATCAATCACATCTTTTGCCGTGATCTCAGACATTTTTCTCTGCCCCAGATAAGGAAGAATTTTGCTTTGAATAATGCTTTCCTTAGTAAGCCATGTGTTTTCTTTCAATCGTGGACGCACATCTGCCTCATACAACTTGCAGAAATTCTCTAACGTCATATCCATATTTGCTTGTTTCTGCAACTGAAACTGCCGTTCCCACTCCTGCGCCTCCCGCTTAGTAGCAAACCCACGCTGGCATTTCTGCTTACGCTCCCCCTTCCAGTCTTTATAGCGCACCATTGCGTACCAAGTTCCATTTTTCTCAGTTTTGTATACCGGCACTTCTAATTCCTCCCTTCGTATGACTGTGTACCGTAAAACTGTTCATAAAAGAACTTGCGGTCAATCCTGCCGGGAATCGTAACTCACCCTGTCTTTTCCAGTTCTTTGTTGAGTTTTCGGATCAATTTGTAAGCATAAGACTCGGAAACATCCAGCGCCTCCATGACTTCGCTTACTCGCATAAACATTTTCTCCATAAGTTACCTCTCTCGTATTATAAAGTAGTAGTGTTTATAGACCCTCTCCAAGGTCTTAATACTATTTCTATCATAGCTATTCT